>NZ_CP040332.1:0-300000 GCF_005576615.1 Natrinema versiforme | reverse complement strand
GTCGGACGCCGACCGCTGTTGCTGAGCGGACTCAGCGGAATGACCTTGATGCTCGCCGTCCTCGGCTTCGCGTTCTTCCTACCCGGACTCTCGGGCATCATCGGCTGGGTCGCGACCGGGAGCCTGATGCTGTACGTCGCGTTCTTCGCGATCGGACTCGGACCGGCGTTCTGGCTGCTGATCTCCGAGATCTATCCGATGCAGGTCCGCGGAACCGCGATGGGGACCGTTACGGTCCTCAACTGGGCTGCGAACCTGATTGTGTCGCTGACGTTCCTCCGTCTAGTCGACGTTTTCGGCCAGTCGGGCACGTTCTGGCTCTACGGCGGGCTCTGTTTCATCGCACTGGTCTTCTGTTACCAGCTCGTCCCCGAAACGAAGGGCCGATCGCTCGAGGAGATCGAATCCGATCTGCGCGAGACGACCATCGGCAAGAAAGCCGGGCGCTCTAACACCGTGAAATCGGACGACTAACCGGCTCGATCCCGAACCGGCGTCAGTACCAGCGTTTCTGAGCGATGTGCACTCGTGCGGTCGTAACCTCACTGGCTGATCGATTCGTTCAGGACGTACCGAAATCCTCTGTCTCTGCCTCTGCTGATCGAAACTCAGTCAGATAACAGCGATGAGTACGGTTTCGGAGCCGTGATACCGGGTCCGCACTACGGACGCGTCAGGAGAATCGCGATCTCACTCTCGATCGCGGACGAACGTGACCGGACAGGGCGCGTTCAGCATGACTTTCTGTGCTGTGCTCCCGAAGAGTGCCTTTCCGGCGGGAGAGCGTTGTCGGCCGCCGATGATCACGCGATCAGCGTCGGCCTCTTCGGCGATCTCGACGATCCCGTCTCCTTTTCTGCCGGTCGTCGCACGAGCCTCGTAGTCGATCGAATTAGCTTCCAGCTGGCCGATAATCTCTTCGGTAGTGCTCATCTGAGCAGCTAGTTCGTCAGGTTCGATGTGTTCATCCTCTGTATTCGCTACCTGCTTGACTGTTTCTTTGTAGGAATCCGTATCGAAAATATGGACGATGATTACCGTGGTGTTACTGGAGGCTACTTCCTTGACGACATCCACAAGTGCGTCGACACGGAAGTCATCACGCCCGCCAACGCCAAGCAGAATTGTTCGTAGTTCGGGTTCGCGTGACGGGTCTCTGGAGTATGATCCTTCGCTCATGCTTAGTGGAAAATAGTTGCCGAGCGGTAAGTAAATTCCTATAGATAAAATATGGTTATAGTTATAATTCAGTCAGCGCGACAGCCAGCGCTGGCAAACTCGTGCCGACCGTACTGGACCTGATCGGACACAGTTGACCGTGATCGCGGGCATCACCTGGTGCTATGCGGGCTGACCGCGTCCGAGAACGCAGTACGTGATTTCTTTGTAATTCACCTCTCAGCGTCTAGACGGCCGGTATCTTCTCCTCCCATTCCTATCGCGCGGCTCCCACAGTGGCAGGATCTCGTGGCTCTCACACCGTTTGTTCGAGCGTGCGCTACGTTCGATTGAATCCACGCACCGGACACCGCGGTCATAATGATCGTCTCTCCCACTTCGAGTCCGAGTGCGGCGTATCGGTTAAGAATCGCAGGCGGCTGATCGCCGCCGACATGGCGGCGTTACCACTGATCGGTGGGGTAGACTTGGTTACCAGTGGAAGCGGTCGCCCCGTGGTCGGTTTGCGGGGACGGCCCGACGCGTCGCGAGGGTCATCCACACTGTCTGAGTCCCCATGTCGACGAATTCGTCGAATGGCCATTTCCAGAGGCAACGACTGCCTTGGCGGGGCATTGGCACGTACACCCAATGTAAGTACCGCCAGACATTCTGAATCTGCAGGGTGAGCACGACGAACAACAGTCGTCTCGTTGGATCTTTCGCTGCCGGTGAGAGACGGATCGCCAAGGTGTATTGCTTTGTCCCTCACGCGTGCGTAGAGGGTCAGTGTAGGCATAGAATGCGGTTCTCCAGGCTTCGCTTCTGAGTGATAGAGACGTCATGTCCGCGGCTGGGCTCCAAATTCAACGTAGTTAGACAGAGCTCGGTTCGAGCATCAGTGTCTTTACTGTAGCATCAGTATGAACCGATGGCCGAACGGAGAAGAAGATGCTATTCAGCTAAAATACCGCCTTATAGTGACTGTGTATCTATTTCTAGGCGAGACGTTACGATCAAAGAGTGACTGGTCCCTTCATAAGCCTAGGAAATTAACTCGATTTCGAGTATATGTTTGAAATTGTACTTCAAAAGCTAACTAGCGACTGATTCCAGCTATTATATATAATATAGATACAAAATTAGTTAAATATCCACATAGTGAAATAAGTATATTATTTGTATCCGCTCTCCTGTATAGGGGATATTTACAAGCGTATGTATGTTCAACGTAAGAGATGAATATACTTTCATCGAGAAATGGTCTTCTAGAGAGCGACCTATCTTTAGAGTCGATCGCACCCGAGTGAGTGGTGCTGGTTCTGTTGAGGTGCGCTGACTCTGAACCAGGAAGCAGATCCTCGAGTCCGGTGAGGAATCGAGACAGATTGACGTTTACGTCTGCTACGACAGCTAAGTGAATGTCCCGTCGAACCGATGCGCCAATCTCCTGGGGATGATTGTTTCCGTCGACGAGTTGTAGCGCCGCCTGAACGACTTTCGAATCAATCCCAGGATTGAGATCGTTTCACAGTACCGTTCGAACAGAACCTTGCCTATAAAAGAGTGACAGGTCGCTTATCGACATAGCCTCTGCCGCCAACTGGAGAGTACAGTATCAGAGCTCAGAGAGGTAGCGAAAAAATTCTCGGTCGGAATGAGAGTCGGCAAAATACCCCTCTAGTTTTCACCTCAGAAGTCAAATAGAAGCCCCGCAGTCCGTCGGTTTTTCGTTGATAGGAGACTATGGATGTGCATCCAGTCGAAATAATTTTTCTTGCTGGAGGTCCCCTCCAAAAGCGTAAGCGGGAGGTCAGAGAAAGCTAGACCAACGAGAGAGCGCCTCTGGGGCGCGAAAGTTACAGCAAGAGAGAACAGGAAGAGACGACCTGAAGGAGTCGACTGCGGCTACGTTTTACTTCACCTGCCTCAAAAGGTCTACTGCAGTCTAGTAGTTTACTACATCATTTAAGAGTTCACCATGGGATCAATATTCTGGCCTGTGACATATGTTTAGTTTCCGTAAGTTCGTATCTGAGTCTGTCTCATCCTGTCAGTCGTGGAACTTCCTGTTACTGTCCGCATCTGTTCTGTACGTATTTAGAAGACAGATGGATCGCTGACACTTGGACATCAGTACTATCCTAGAACAGCCCGATTACAGTGGTCGTAGATCCTGCCACCGGAAGTCTATTTCCCGGCTGTCGGCCAGTTCGACGTGGTACAGGACACATTGTCGCATTCATCGCTTGTCGTTGCCCGATATCGTCAGTAAGAATATGGTGACTGGGCCGTGGTCACTATGGTACCCATCGTGACCACTGTGATCGTACAAAGGGGGAACGCGGATTTGCGACAGCGTGTACGGATTGTGAGGAGTTATTCGTGAATAGTGACAGCGCTGTTACCGGTGACCGTCACCGGGTAGCCCATATATGAAAACGTGATCTCTAGGTTGTCAGCCGCGTCGTAGTGGTCCAAAAGCGCCGTCAGCGCGTCGGCGTCAACTGCCGTATGAAGCGGCGGCAGGTTAAGGGATCCATGTCTTCTTTGGCCGCTACTTGCTTCGGAATCGCAACAGATAGCGGAAGAGTGGCTGTGTCTGTCGAATCGGGCGTCATCAACACACCTATATTCTAGAGCCGCATAAAGACGCTGGCATATATCTGCGGGATAAAGAAAACATCGATATCTGTCTGGAAAAATAATGGATGACTAAACACTATCTTTGAATTATGGATATGGCCATCAGTAATCCTCCGGGGACGTGAGAAGGACGGCCTCCAGGACCACTGATTGACAGTATATCACGAGTTGCGTATCGTCAACTGTTCCTGCCGGCAAATCCTGTTTAGTGCGATGCCCAGGACACCAGTCACGGTGATCACTGTCTAATCTAACAGTTAAGAAATATTATACTTCACAAACTGATCGTGTAGTGTTGAAAACCCTGCAACGAGATCTCCCAATAGTATACAAAAACAAGGCTCAGTTCTGATGGAATAATTGGTGGCTTGATTACTTATGTACGGTATTTTGCCGTTATACGGCCTCTTACGGTTATCACCGACGAATATCAGGAAACGTCCTTCACGACAATTACTTTTAAACTCTACCGTGAACGAGACTCGAGACCCGTTTTACAGATGAACTGACGTTCTGTGAAATCTGCTTGCAAAGGTCCCAATATTACGGAGGTACGACTGTAAAGCGCCTCGGGAGTCTAAATATGGTTGTTGAAGCCCAACAGGTTATTTGAAGTAGGGGGGGGGGGAGCGGTAATGAAAACCGCGAGCTACTCGAATGGATTCCAGTCCAACCGAATGAGGACTCCGAGCCCAACCATCGAAGTGATAATGAACCCGAGACTGACGAGTGTGATAGTCTCTGCAGCTGATCCCGTCTCGATGAACGGCCAACTGAGACCGACAAGGGCGAGTAACACGGCATTGAGAGTGAAAAGAATGCGCCAGAGAGAAGTCATTCTATGGGGAGTAGTGTTATTTCTTCAGCGCTGATGTCCTCCATAAAGGCCCCCTCGCCACCAATATTGACCCGTTCGTCGTCTGTCTCGACTGTAATCGTATTTTCGAGGGGGAACGAGTTGTTGAACGGTTCGACCAGACGTTGTCGTACGTCGATCACACGGCCCTCTACCGACAGTGGTTCGTCCGTTTCTGGATTGGTACCGTTAGCTTCCACTCGAAGCGGTCGCCGCTTTTGCTGGCAAAGAGCCGCGACCGTAACCGCCGGTCGCATCGTGGTGAAAGTTGCGGGCGGTGTCTTCGGGATTGAGGCGAATACTTCTTCGCCTGCTGACCAGTACCCTCCCTGGAACGATCCAAAAAGACTACCGACGAGGTCCGTTTGAGAGACCATAACTGACTGGAGATCGTTCTGATCATCCTTTAGTTGAGTACGCTGGCCGACGATGCCTGCTCCTGAATCCGAAGTGACAACAAATGGGATGTCTGGCTCGACCTGTCGAACGACGTGAGCCAGGCCGTCAAACCGCCGTTCCGCTTCTCCAGGGTCCTGCGGGACAATCGCTCCTTCTAAGAGCCATACGCTAGCCCCCCGATCGACCGCAGCGGCGATATCAGACTCGATCTTGGTGACGATGTAGTTCGGCATCGTGATGAAGGCTTCCTTCTCGGCACTTGCCAGGATTCTGCGGATCTTCTTGAGGACGGTTGACCGACTCTTAAGGACCTCGAACGACGCAGATTGTTTTCTGTCTTCCGAGAATCGCTCCTCTAAATCCGTCTGGATCGATCGAAGATGACCCACTAATCCTTCTATCGCCTGCTCAGGATCGACCGCAGCGATCGTTGTTGGTTTTGCGTGATCTTTTACTGTAACTAATCCGCGTTCTTCGAGCGTTTCGGCGGTCTGATAGACGTATCGCTGGGAGACTTCCGCCTCGTCAGCAATCACACTCGTTTTAGCTTCGCCCAGAGGAAGCAACGCTAGATAGGTGTTGATCTCCTTCTCAGAGAATCCGAACACCGAGAGTTGTGATTTGATTACTTTCTCATCCATGGTTTTTGTAGTAGATGTAGCTCAACTGCCTTCAATATTTTTCGATTGTGTGCCTTCGAGAGGTTCGCTGGACCAGTACTCGTGGTCCGGGTCATCGCGGAAACACTGTGCGCAGTGACCACGGCTGGTCGACGATTGATCGGCCAAATCTGGCGACTTTTCCGCACATACGCTTCTCGCCTCTGGACAACGAGGGTGGAACCGGCAACCAGAGGGCGGGTTCACGGGGTCAGGGATGTCTATATCTCTAACCGGCGGCTCCTCAACTTCCCCGAGACTCGTTGCGAGGTCGGCAGTCGCCCACTTGAGCACCTTCGTGTACGGGTGTTTGGGATTCTTGAGAACCTCCTCGGCAGGCCCGATTTCGACGAGCTCGCCCAGATACATCACTCCCAGACGGCCGTCAGCGTTCTCAGCAAGATATCGGGCATTCGATAGGTCATGGCTGATAAACAGGAACGAGGTCCCGAACTCCTCTTGCAGTTCGAGCAGGAGATCCATCGTCTCGACCCGAAGAGAGACATCAAGTGCGGAAACCGCCTCGTCTGCGAGGATCAAATCCGGATTCATGAGCAGCGCACGGACGAGTGCGACACGTTGTTGCTCGCCACCGCTGAGCTGGTGCGGGTAACGGTGAGCATAGTCCTGCGGCGGGCTCATCCCAACACGTTCGAGCATACGCAGCACCCGCGCTCTGCGATCCTCGCTCGACATTTCGGGCTGCCAACGTGCTAACGGTGTCGTCAAGCTCTTCATTACTGTTCGGTTCGGGTTGAGCGACCCGCCCGGATCCTGATGAATCATCTGCAGCGAACGGCGAATCTCCTCGTACGGAATTTCGCCATCACCGTCTCTTGCGGCCCAGATATCTTGTCCACGGTAGCGGACACTTCCACCAGTGGGGCGGCGCGCACCGATAGCAGCCTTCCCGAGAGTCGTCTTACCACAGCCAGACTCGCCGACAAGCGCAACAACGTCGTTCTCAGGGATTTCTAGAGACACCCCATCGACGGCACGTACCGCCTCAGGATCGTTGAACAAGCCTTCGACGAACCCCTGCTCCTGCTCAAAGTGGACCTCGACATCGTCGAGTGTGACCACCGGCGTATCGGTCATCTGGACACCTCCGGATCCGCGACATCGAGGTCAAGTTCGACTGCCTCGTCGGCTTGATCCCAGTAGTAACAGGTAACCGCATGCTCGCTGTTACCGTCAACCTGGTGGAACTCGGGTGGCGACTCTCGACACGTATCGTCGGCCAGCGGGCACCGAGGCGCATACGTACATCCGTCCTGCGTAGCTACCGGATCGGGAGCAGAGCCCTCGATCGGTTCCATCGTGTCGAGTGGCGCATCGAGGTTGGGAACTGCCTTCAACAGCGCACGAGTGTAGGGGTGAGACGGGTTCCGGACGATGCTCTCCGTAGGACCCACTTCTCGGAGATCGAACGCGTACATCACGGCTAGGCGATCAGCTAGTCCCGCCACTAAGGGCAAGTCGTGGGTGATGAACACGACGGTCAACTCGTATTTCTCCTGAAGGTCGGACAGCAAACTGAGGATGGAGCGTTGCATCAGGAGATCGAGCGCTGCAGTCGGTTCGTCCATCACGAGTACTTCGGGCTCTAACACGAGACTCAGCGCGATCAGCGCCCGCTGAGACATCCCGCCGGACAGTTCATGCGGGTAGGAGTCCAGCACGCGCTCTGGATCAAGGTAGAGGTCCGAAAGCAGTTCTCGGGTCCGCTCCATACCGTCCTCCAGATCTTCATCGTGGGCTTTGAGCGTCTCCTCAAAATGCCCGCGAATCGACATCGTCGGGTTGAACGAGCGAGAGGCCCCTTGGAACACCATTGAGATCTCTTCCCAGCGGAACTTCCGGAGTTCTGTGTCCGACAGTTCAAGGACGTCCTTCGGATCCTCGCCTTCGGGGAAGTACCTCACGCTGCCGGTGACCCGACCTGGTTCTTCGACCGCGTCGAGCATCGCGTTCGCGAGCATTGACTTCCCACTGCCGCTTTCGCCGACGATACCGACGATCTCCTCGCGGTACACGTCGAAGTCGACGGAGTCGAGCACACGAGACGTGCCCCTGTCCATGTCGAACTCGACCGTCGCGTTTTCTAGAGAGAGAATTACGTCTCTGTCGTTGTCGACCGTATTGGCCTGGTTTTGGGCTGATTGTTGTACTGTGTTTTCCATCAGGACTTCACCTCGCTGGTCGTGTCGTTATCTCCACTAATCGACTTTGCGTGACGCGCCCGTACGCGGGGATTGAACAGCCGGTCGGCCGATTGGGCGAACAGTGTCAGCCCCATCGACAGCAGGATGATGGCCAACATCGGCATCGCCAACCAATGGAACGCGGCTGGCGAGGACGTCGCACCCGCTTGCTTGACCGCGTTGTTCATCATGACGCCCCAGTTAACCGTGCTGTACGGCAGAATGCCAAGGTAATACAGACCGACGGATCCAAATATCACCGCCCGGGCCTGTTTGACGAAGTTCATCGTGATGTACGGCATCAGGTTCGGGATGATATCGACGGTCAGTATTTTCGAAGTCGGGATGCCCATGAGTCGGGCGGCCTCGACGTAGTCGGCATCTCGTAACGTCAAGACCTGCGATCGGAGTGCCCGCGCTAGCCCGGCCCAAGCGTTGATAGACAGCAAGACCCCGATCAAGTACGGGTTTCCGCTGATATCCATCACGCCGGCGAGGACGATCACTAGCGGGAGTCCTGGGATCGTCAGCATAACGTCGGTCAGCGCCATCAATGCACGGTCGATGGTACCGCCCTTGTAACCCGATATGGTTCCGACAGTCGTCGCTACGACCACCGAGAAGACCGCACCTGCGGTGATCATCTTCAGCATCGGGACGGTAGCGTAGATGATCTGGGACATGATATCTACTCCCAGCGGTGTTGTCCCAAGGGGATGTTCGAGCGTCTGGAATGCACCTACGAGCCGATCGCCTTGGTTCGTCCGGGGCTCTTTGACGAGGCGGATCCCGACGGTACCCATGAAGACGAACACGGAGATGATCGTGATGGCGATGCGCGCGCGCCAATCGTTCCACACGATGCGGGCGGGTGCGAGTAACAGCTCGTCAACTAGTTGTCTGTACCGTTCACTGCGCGAGATTTGACTGTCGGAGACGGTCTCGAAGTCTGACCTATTTGCCTCAGTAGGACTCACGCGATTCACCTCGTTTGGCCCGCGGATCGAGTTTTCCGTATGTCATGTCGGCGATGTAGATCCCGATCACAACAGCGACTGTGATCAGAATGAACGCGCCCATCATTACGGGATAGTCACGCTGGTGGATCGAACTGATGAGATAGAAGCCAACGCCAGGGTAGGCGAAGATCTCTTCGATGATGATGGCGCCGCCGAACATCGTCCCGATTGCGATCATGAGACCAGTGTACATTGGCAAGATCGCGTTCCGCGCCACGTATCGCAGCGCGATCCGCCGCTCGGGGAGCCCCCTGAGCCGAGCGACGTGCAGATAGTCGGCACCGAGAACGCGAATGCTGTTCCCGCGCATGTCGAGCGCCCAACCACCGAACGCGACGACTGTCATCGAGAGGATCGGCAAGGCGCCATGGTAGGCTGCGCTGAGTAGGAACTTGGCGTTCAGTCCGGGCTCTAGCCCCGAGGCGTGATGACCTCCTGTCGGGAAGATTCCGGTACGGTATCCTAGGAACACAAGCGCGAGCAGTCCGACGACGTACCCTGGCGTCGAATTCAACACCAGTGCCACGCCGGTTGACGCCACGTCAAACCGACTGCCCTCTCGGTACGCCATGAATGCCCCGAGGCTAATCCCGATGGCAAACGCGAGGAACAACGAGACGGACATGATGAAGATAGTCCACGGGACAGCACTCCCGAGCACTTCGGTCACAGGCTCGTTTTGCCAGTGTGAAGTCCCGAAGTCACCCGTCAGGATACTCGTCATGTAGTCTATGTACTGTATGTGTAGCGGCTCATCAACGGCAATGTTGGTCTGCGCTTCGATCCGACGATTAATCTGTTGGGCGGTCATATCCTCACCACGCTGAAGCATCTGTGCTCGGAGATAATCCGTCGGTCCGCCGGGCAGCAGGCGAATCAGCCCGAACGATACCGAGATGGTGGCGAAGATTGTGAATATCGCCTGGCCGGTTCGTTTTATTACGTAGTTCATGTGAACGTCAGTTAGGTCACACCAGAGGCCGCAGTCCGTTTGTGTTTAACCTGTATAACAGTATAAACCATGGTGTAGTCAGTTTCGGTCGAGGATCGTTATTCGCTGGTGACCTTTGCGAGCGATTCGATGATTGTGGTTGGATCGACGGTCGAGCTATCTCGAACATCGTCGTGGAGTACCTCGACGTCGAACTCATCCGGGAAGTTCGCGTTATCCTGCACACTGCCGTCACCGCCGCCGTAGAGGTGGTCGAAGTGGTAGTAGGGGTACGTCTGGTCGTAGTTCGCCCATCCTTCGGTCGCGATGACAAAGTCACTTTCCGGGACGTCCTGCCCCCAGTAGGTGCCGTCGTCTCGCGTGAGTGTTTCGGCTGCGATACCGAACTCATCGAGTTGGTCGACGACAGTTTGGACGGCGGTCACCCAGTCCGAGAAGCCCTGCGGGACCTTGATGGGCACCGTGAGCTCTGATCCGGTCTCGTCAACCCACGTACCGCCTTCCTTCGTATAGCCGGCATCTTGTAGTAGTTCTTCGGCACGACCAGTATCCGTCTCGTACTCGTTGAATTGATCGACGACGCCATCGAGCCACTCCTCTTCGACGCGGTTGCTGAAATCGCCCGTGATACCGCTCGGATAGGAGACGCCGAGCTTCGTTCCCGTGCCCGAGTCTGCGTTCCCGGCGACGAGTTCTCGATCGACGACGTGCGCGATCGCCTGTCGAACTTGGAGTTTCCCGATGTGCTCGTCGTCGTGGTTGAACATCAGCCCCATCCCCCAGTGGCGCGGAACGTGGGCAACCTGCATGTCGTCCGGGAGCTGATTCACTTGGTTCTGCGGCATAAACAGGGTCGCTTCGCCGTCAAGTTCGCCGTTCTGGAGTGCGTTCCAACGCCGTTCGTTGGACGGCATGTACCTGTGCTCAAGGTAGTCGAAGTTGATGTTGTCCGCATCGGGGTGATCATCGAACTTCGCGAGCAGGGTCCGCTGGGTGTCGGCATCCTCAAACGCAAACGGTCCAGAACCGATCGGTTCCGGGACGGACCATTCTTGGAGATCGCTCAGGACGGCAATCTCCTCGTCTTCGTTCTCGGCATCGTCGAATTGCTCGACATACTCGCCGTATTCGCTGTTCTTGGCGATGAGCCGGGTCGGCTGGAGGTAACCGAGGACGATCCGTTCGTTGATCTCTCCCTCGAACGTGATTCGCGCCGTCGCATCGTCGACGACTTCGACGTCCGTCGGGATATTCGAGACCAGATCGCCGAGCGTCGAACCGGCATACATGTCCAACTTGATCTGGTTGACAATATCCTGCGCCACGACGTCATCGCCGTCGTGCCAGGTCAGACCATCCCGGACGGTGAGGTCGATTGTCTGCCCGTCGTACTCCCAGTCGGAGACCGCATACCCCTCGTACTCGCCGGTGACAATGTTGAAGGACATGAACCGGTCGAAGAGGTTTCGTCGCGGCTCTGCGTCGCCACGAGTGTTCCAAGGGTTGTACTGGCAGTCATCGGGGACGTCCCACTGAGTAACGCTAAGCGTGTCGTCGTCGCCGGTTGCCCGCCAATTGCCGAAGCGAGGAACCCACTCCGTGGGCCAGTAGTAGTATAGATCGTTGCTGTCCGTGTCCGGAACGTCCCAGCCATCCGTCGACTGGAACGACTGCGACGTTTTCTCCGTCACTGGCAACATCGGGAGTTCTTGGTTCGTGATCCACGCCAGCTCCTGGATCATTTGCAGTGCTTCCTCGTTTGTCTCAATATCCTCTTCCGCGTCCACAGTGTTGTTCCTGTTATCTTCGTCGCCCATGCCGCCACATCCGGCTAGCATGGCCGTAACGCCTGTCGCGCCGATACCTTTCATGAACATCCGGCGGTCCAGAGCCAAATCACTACTATAGTTAGTGTCCTTTTCGGACATGGTGGAGGAATTATATCACCCATTAATAAATGTTTGGGATTAACACCCCAGGAATATTTTATCTCACTGTCCAATCTAATAAATTAAATAGAAATACTGTGAACAAGGTTAATTACTTATGAATTATCTCGCACGAAAAAGCCGTGAAGATTTTTCGACGGGCTTTTGATATCCATATCTGGGCCGAATTATTCGATGGGTTTTTGAACAACCGGTGATGAAATCAGGATGAAAGATTCATATGGACGATGATCAGTGGTGGAAAGAAGCGGTTGTGTATCAGGTGTACCCTCGAAGTTTTAACGACACCAATGGCGACGGAATCGGTGATATCCCCGGAATCATAGAGAAAGTCGACTATCTTGAAGACTTAGGTGTCGACGTGGTGTGGCTCAACCCGGTCTACGAGTCGCCGATGGCCGACAACGGCTACGACATTGCAGACTACCAGTCGATCCACCCCGAGTTCGGCACTATGGAGGACTGGGAACGGCTGCTCGAGGAACTCCACGACCGTGATATGCGCCTGATCATGGACCTCGTGGTCAACCACACGTCCGACGAGCATGAGTGGTTCGTGAAGTCCCGTAAGGGACACGAAAAGTACGACGATTACTATTACTGGGCTGAGGGGGAGCCAGACGATGATCCACCGAACAACTGGGAGTCCCTTTTCGGCGGCTCGGCGTGGTCCTACGACGACGAGCGCGGCGAGTACTATCTCCATCTGTTCGACAAGAAGCAGCCGGACATCAACTGGCGTAATGAGGACGTCAGGGACGAGGTGTTCGAGATGATGAACTGGTGGTTAGAGAAGGGCATCGACGGCTTCCGGATGGACGTCATCAATCTCATCTCCAAGACGGAGTCATTACCCGACGGTGACCCCGAAGGCGGGCTGACCGGTGCGGAGCACTTCATCGATGGGCCAGAATTACCGAATTATCTCGATGAAATGTGTGAACGCGTTCTCGACGACCGCGATGTGATGACCGTTGGCGAGATGATCGGTGTCGATGCAAACACGGCCCGCAACTACGTGAGCGAGGACAGTGGAGGGCTATCTATGCTGATCCACTTCGAGCACATGGAAGTCGATGCCGGTGATGGCGGCAAGTGGGATATTAAAGAATTCGACCTACTTGAGCTCAAACGAATTCTCACCGACTGGCAGGAGTCTCTCGCTGACGACGGGTGGAACTGCCTGTACTTCAATAACCATGACCAGCCCCGCGCCGTCTCTCGATTCGGTGACGACGAGGAGTATCGCGTCGAATCCGCGAAGATGCTTGCGACCGTTCTCTTTACCCTTCAGGGTACGCCGTTTATTTATCAGGGTCAGGAGATCGGCATGACCAATACTACGTTTGAGGATCCTTCGGAGATCCAGGACGTCGAAGCAGAGAACTACGTCGAGATGGCGCTTGAATCGGACGAGTATGACTCCTACGAGGAACTCAGACCCGTCATTGAGTACCGGAGCCGGGATAACTCGCGGACGCCGATGCAGTGGTCCGACGAGGAGAACGCCGGGTTCACAGAGGGCGATCCCTGGATTGGGGTCACCGAAAACTACGAGGATGTGAACGTAGAAGCCGCCCGAGACGACGAGATGTCGGTCTGGCACTATTACCGCAGCCTGATCGACCTGCGCTCGGAACGCGACGTATTCGTCCATGGAGCGTACGAACTCTTGCTCCCTGATCACGAAGAAGTGTTCGCGTACCGTCGCACGCTCGGTGACGAGGAGTTGATCGTCGTCTGCAACTTCTTCGACGGCGAACCCTCGGTCGAACTACCCGAGCTCATTCGCGTTGACACGCCAGAACTTCTTATCGGGAACTACTCAGTGAGGGAAGCGGCCGACAGTAAAATCAATCTCCGTCCGTACGAAGCACGCGTCTACGAGTTATAGCCGAGTAGTATTGGACGATACACGACGATCAATGCCGGAATACGCGGCATTTCATATTTTTGTCAGCATCAATGGGGGAAATGAGATTGGCGATCCCTATCTCACTCTCTGCGAAGGATTCCCGTTTGCAGATTCTTCAGCCGTCCATGATGTTATCATCCACGGGAATGGATGGAAGCTGAGCCTATTCAATGTCGGAGTACGGGAGTGCGTCTTCCTGTGAGACGCCAGATGGTGTCACCATATCGATCACATTCGGATTCATATCGTCGTCACGACCACCGCCGAACTGCCAGTCGTGTTGCCAACCGCTCTCCCAGGTCTCGGTGCTGACTACTTCGCGGATGCGGGTCTCCACGGAATCGTCTTGCGAGAGCATCAGCGGAGTTACCTCCATGTTGCTCACAGCGCCGATAGCATTCTTAGGTACGTCGAACATGATACCGTCCAGAGTCGACGACGCGTGCACCGTCACGTCTTCAGTGATCGTCGTCCCGTCGGCGGATTCGAGGCGAGAGGGATCCCCCTTGTTCTCTAGCTCGTCCACTGAGCCTTCGATATTCACGAAGCGGTAGTGGTACGGTTGCTCGAAGGTCGCGTTCACACCCGGCCGGGCTTCCGTCGATTCGGGGGCACCATCGGCAGTTGGATCTCTGAGGTAGAGTTCTGGCACCTGCATGGAGAAGCCGCCAGAGAAGCCCCGGGGGTTCTGCAGGTCGCCGTGGATCGTGAACAGGAACTGGTAGCGATCCTCGGTCTCCCAGATCTCGAAGGTGTCGATGTCGAACGCATCCTCGTTGAACCACCCGTGCTGCGGATACGTGTACGATCCAGGACCGTGGTCGTCGCCCTTCGGATCGGTCCACTCGGTAATTTGCTCGTCTAGAGGGAGATCGGTCTCGACGGTCACCTCTTCAGTGATGAGAGGGTCAGATCCAGCGGGTCCGACTGACACTTCGTACGTGCCCAGCTCATCGATCGTAACCGAGAGGTCGGTGTTCCCGCCACCAGGCGGGATCCGGACGAGGTCATCGGCGTACTTCTCACCGTCGATGTATACCTCGAACGATTCCCCGCCGATGACGGAGCCGTCGTTCTCCCCGTCGACGGTTATGAACGCATCTCCGATCGTGGGGTTCTTCGCGATGGATACGTCGAAGTACGTTTGGTTCGGTGCGGAGTACCGCGGAAGCGAATCGACCTGCTCGCTCGTGGCCAGTTCCAAGTGCAGCGCCTGGCCGCCGCTCGTCGCCATCGATACCACCATCGTGTCGTCTATCGAAACCACGACTTCGTCGATTCTGACCGCCGCCTTGTCGGTCTCAAGCCCGGCGTCCGCCGCGTCGGAGTAGATCGTCGCGACGTACTTTCCTTTCTTGTGATCGTCCTGTTCGTTCGACGTAGCCTCGAGGAATCCAAGGGGTATATCGAGGACGCGAGCACTTTCGTCGGTCATCGCGCCGACGTACCATTCATCGCCCGTCCGCATCGTCATCGGCGTGTGGACGCCGTCGAACGCTCCGCCCATTTCCGCTTCGAGCGTCGACTCGATCTCAGACAGCGGCGTCTGCTCGTACTCGAGCTCGAAATTATTGTAGTCGTTTGGGATCCACCATGACGTGTAATCGCCCGCAAAGTTGTACTCTGTGCGTTCGGACGTGGTAACGAAGTCGCCAAACGATTCGCCGAAGACGAACCGGATTCCGAGACCGTCGTCGAACGTCCGCACTTCGAGAGTCCCCGAGCGTCCCGGGTCTCCAGTCTCTTCGAGACTGAGGCGAAGCTCGGTGTAGTGTTCGCTGATCTCATCGTACTGGTCCCATACTGGCTCCCATGACGTATCAACTTCCGTTTACTCACTTCCCGTAACAGTGATTTCGCTCGCATCGCTTCCGACGCCGAAATTCGGTTGGTTCTTGAACTCGAATCCCAACCGGGACGATTTGACGACCGTCGAGTCTTCGAACGAGACGCTGTAGTGCGGCGTCCCACTCGAAATATCGACGGTGAACTTAACATTGCCCGCGGGTGAAGTGACTGTTTGCTTTACCGAATCGTCTCCCGGACTAACCGGTCGAGCGGTCTCTGCAGGAACGTTTAACGAGTAGGACGCAGCAGCGAACAACGAAGCCATTCCACCCAGAAACCCTCTTCATTTGCACTTGTTGACTGCTCGCTGTGAGCTGTCTCTTGACATCAACAATCACGATTATCCACCAACGATATGAACAGACAAGTTATACTTTTGAAACCAGATTTCATGTCCCAAGGGAAGGACTGATTTGTCTGATTCGCGCTCGCGCGTACGAAAAAGGAAATTTCGAGGTAAACAACCGAACTGAGAACACCACAATACCAAAAATGATTAGGGAATATTCTCTTTCACTCCGCCTATTCGGTTGAGAGAGTGTATTATAATACGTTACAACACCGCGATATGAGCCACGGCAGGATTTATCTAAACTGGCGATGATTGTCCATGTATGCCCGATGAAGAACTTTCCGCAATGCTGAAATCGTACGGCCTGACCGACAAGGAGGTTGATACGTATCTCACAATCCTAGAAGACCCGGGAGAGACGACCGCTAGTACGGTCGCCAACGAAGCTGGCGTCTCTAAGCGTCATGTTTACAATACGGCGGTTCGCCTTGAAGAGAAGAATCTAGTCGAGATAAACGATTTTGTGACCCCCACGATACTGCGTCCGACGCCACCAGAGCGTGTCGAGGAATCTCTGCATTCCGAGGTAGATACCCTCACCGATCTGATAGACAGCCGATTCAGTCAAGAAGAGAACGACATCGGACCAGTCGAAGTGCTCAAGTCTCGTACGACGTTCATCAAACGAATGCAACAGCTTATCGACAGTGCAGAAGAGATTATCACGATCGCCATACCTCCGTCGCTCCTGTCGAGTTTGAGTGGAAATCTGGAGGATGCGGTCGAGAGAGGTACTTTCGTGTTACTGGTGGTCTACGGGAGCACACTTGATCAAAACGACGCTGGCGCCGATCTGAGCATAGACGGACTCGCCCACGCGGTTCGCATCAGATGGGATGACATCTCTATCCAACTTACCGTGGACTCGAGATTCGGTCTGATCGCACCTCGTGATCTCCTAACGAACCCGGAGAAACAGTCCGCAGCAGTCGCATTCGGGCAGTCCTATCTCGAACCAGTGTTATTCGGAGCCTTCCTCGGCGATGTCTGGAAGTTTTCCGAAGAGATATACACAAAACCGGCTGACAACCTTCCCGAGACCTACACCAACTTTCTACTCACGACGTCTCAGGCGGCTCTACACGCCAACGACGGGCACGAGTTGCACGCCACCGTTGAAGCGAGATCGGCACATGACACCAGTTCGACTGAGCAACTGGAAGGGAGAGTCATGGAAATACAACAGCAAATCGTGGAACCCACAAGCGGCTCTGCCCTGGAACATGCGATCGATATCCGAACTGACGACGGTGTGGTTAGTATTGGCGGAGAACAAGCGGTTATAGAAGATTACGAAGCAGTAACGGTTCGGCTTGATCACAAGGAGTCGTAATCTTCACACAGGCAGGAAACAAACGGAAATTTTGAGGATAGAACGCCGGCGAAAACTGCGCTCATGCAAGAATACGGACGCGATCGGCATCACAGCGGCTCTGTTATTTTCTAAAGATCCCGTACTTTCACAGTCACCCGAACTTTTGAACTGCCATTTCAATCCTCTTTCCAGATTCGGCAATTTACATCACTAGAATTAAACTATTGTGAGCAAGATTGAGGTCCGAGCGAATGACATACTGAGCTGGATAGAAACAACAATCTCGCCTGGAGAACAACGTCTTCAATTCGGGTAAGACCTAAATCGGCTCCCATTTACGGGGCTACCGCTGAACGCGGGCAGGTTCAGTCATCATCCAGTTATCTGTAGACAGGGTGAAGTTGGTTCCTATAAGGCACAATCCATCTCACGGAGTGAGCTATTCACCCAAGTACCCATCATACTCGTGTGTTAGCTGTTCGAAATAGGAGGGCTAGCATTATCAGCTATTAAACTATCCCTTGTATGGATCCATAAAACAGATCGTTCTCGTCATCAAGTAGTGCCAAGTAACGCCCAGTTCTGCTATTCTTAGAACCATAGTGGTCTAATGCGAATTTTTATGTACCACAATTATGTATGGAGGACTTGCAATGGCGAGAGATACCAATACGTTAGAGGATGAACAAAGTAAGGAGGAAATCGTTTCCTCTGGTAGTACAGGTCGGCGGGGATTTCTGAGTACGATTACTGGGCTTGGAGTTGCTGCGTCGTTGCCGCTCGGAGCTGGTGACGCTAGTGCTGCACCGATCTCCGAGGGGCCGGTTCAATCCTCCTACTCGCTGCAGTCACCTGATGGAGCGGTAACGGTCGACATCAAAATCAGTGACGGGTCAGCGTCATATTCGCTGGCGTTTGACGGTCAGACCCTGCTCGATAGTTCGAACCTTGGAATTGAACTTGGCGATGGCACCTTGGACGGCAACCTCGCGGTCACAGGCAGCAGAACAGTCACGCACGACGAGACGTGGAGTCCAGTTTGGGGTGGTTTCAGTGAGATCCGCAACCACTGCAACCAACTGGAAATCGGACTGGAGACGACTGATTCTCCCCGTCGGGTGCTTACCTTGGAGTTCCGAGCGTTCGACGATGGCGTCGGGTTCCGGTACGTGTTCCCCGATCAGGAAAACCTCGGGGACTTCTCTATTACGTCCGAGAACACGGGCTTTGAGTTCGCCGGCGATTACGAGTCGTGGTGGATCCCCAACGACTGGGACAACTACGAGTACTTTTACTTCAACACGCCCATCAGCGAGGTTCATGCAGGCGACCAGCAGAACCATGACAAGACCTCCGATCCCCTCCCGGAGAACAATTCGGAGGTCAAGAAGGATGGTACCAACACGCCACTGACGATGAAGGCGGCCGACGACTGTTACCTGAGCATCCATGAGGCGGCGCTAACAGACTACGCCGGCATGACACTCACGCAAGTCAGTCAGGGGACGACCAGTTTCGAGTCGTCGCTGGTACCCCGACCAAGCGGTGATAAAGTCTGGGCGACGACCCCGCACGCTTCTCCATGGCGGACGGTGCAACTCGGTCGATCGCCTGGCGATCTGGTCGAATCGCGGCTCCTCCTCAATCTCAACGAACCGTGCAAGATTGATGATACCTCCTGGATTGAGCCACAGAAGTACTGTGGCGTCTGGTGGGAACTCCATATCGGGAAGTCCAAGTGGCCCAATGGGGAGGACGACGGTGTTTCGATTGGCGCACGGACGGAAAATGTCAAACGCTACATGGACTTCGCGAGCGAGCACGGCATCGGGACAGTCGTGGCTGAAGGCTGGAACAAATCGTACGACTCGGACATGATTTACACCGACTCCGGGGAGCATTTCGATCACCGAGATGCGTGGGACTATGGCCAGTCACTGAACCCCTCGGTCAGCTTCATGGCCCACAACGAGACCGTCGGCTACGTCGACCGGTATGAACGGCAACTGGATGATGCCTATTCGTGGTACGGTGAGGAAGTTGCCGTCAATTCGATCAAATCGGGCTACGTCGACGAAGACAACGTCAATCTACACGACCAGACACACCACCATCACGATCAAGAGATGGTCAAACACTACCGGCGGTCAATCACGACGGCCGCCGAGAACGAACTAATGCTCAATGCCCACGAGCCGATCAAACCCACTGGTGTCCGCCGGACCTATCCCAACTTCATGACCAGAGAGGGTGCCGCCGGACTCGAATACCAGAACTTCAGCGCCGATGGTATTCCTCCTAGCCACACCGTTACGACGCCGTTCACGCGGATGCTGGCCGGACCGATCGACCACTGTCCGGGCATCTTCGACGTGTTTTACGACGAGTACGAAGGCGGTTTGCAGGCTGATCCCGACTGCCGAGTCCAGACGACCCGAGCGCGCCAGTTGGCGCACTACCCGATGATTCTCAGCGGCCTCCAGATGGTCGCCGACCTCGTCGAGTACTACGTCGACGGTGACGACCTTTCCGACGTTCCGCCGGAGTTCCAGTTCATCAAGGATGTCCCCGTCGACTGGGACGAAACGACGGTCCCAACCGCATCCATCGGCGAGTACACGGCTATCGCTCGTCGAAGTGGAACCGACTGGTGGGTCGGCGTCGCCACCGACGAGAATCCCCGAACCGTCGACGTACCGCTTGAGTTCCTCGACAGTGAAACAACCTACACGGCGACGATCTACGCTGATGGTCCCGACTGCGACTTCGCGACCAATCCCCACGATGTCGAAAGGAGTCGATATCTGGTCGACGAGACGACGACGATCAAGTCGGAGATGGTAAAAGGTGGCGGACAGGCGATCCGGATTGAGCCTGCGACCAGCGATGAAACAGACAGTCTCCAGTGGTACAGCGGCGATGACATCACTGACACGGTAACGTATCAGTTGAAGGCAAAACACAGCGGGAAGTATCTCGATGTTGAAGGTGGATCGACTGATGACGGGGCGACAGTCCATCAATGGTCTGACGAGGGGCAGACCTCTGCCCACTGGATCGTTGACGAACTCAGTGACGAACGCTATCGGCTGCGAAACGAGAACAGTGGAAAGTATCTCGACGTCGAAGGCGGATCGATCGATGACGGGGCAGACGTCCACCAGTGGTCAGAAGCCGACGTTGACTACCAGAAATGGGAAATCGAGCATATTAGTGACGACGAATATCGCGTTGTCAACTCTCATAGTGCGAAGGTCCTTGCTGTCGAGAACGCTTCGGTCAGTGACGGGGCAAACGTTCACCAATCGGAGTGGGACGATACAGAGAATCAGCGGTGGGTATTCGAACGAGTGTAGCAACTCTCTCGTTCCCTGTAACTCAGAACACCTGCTTGACTCCCCACCACTAAAGCGGTGGGATTCAGTGTGGACTCCGGTTCCGGCTTCATCTGAGTCAGGAGACTAACCTCCGTTCACGATCACCGTCCCACTGTTCGGGTGCTCGTCCAAGGGCACTCCTCTGTCGCCGCCAGTTTGGTTGCGATGGAGAAACCGCTAGCTGATGTTCTTCGCAGCGTTGTAGTCTGTCTGATTCTCACACTGTGCCTGTGAGACGGTGGCATAGACTATTTCACTGCTTAATTCAGACCACCTCTGTAGATCATGTTCACGTATCATCCTCTAACCGTCTCTCCACGGCTTCAAGAGATTATGAACGAGTCCCTGTTTCAATGTCGTGTGGTCGTGCTGCGAAATCCTACTTCGTAGATCTATAAATTGCCTAGATTTTCACTTGCTAAACGCCAAATTGTGTTAAGTGGTAACAAGATATAACACCGATCCATCCGAAGGTCATTACAATCATACCAGTGTAAGGGTGATAACCAGAAAACGGAATTCCGTGGTGAGTTACGCAATTAAGATTCATTCTTGATGCACAACAGCCATCGAACGAACTCTGAATGACGGCTTCCTGCCGGAGTAAAGCCCGGTTTGACAGTCAGCCAAACGCGGGAGAGACGAAGCGTTCCCCAAATTCATCTTCTAGAACCCCAGTGGTACAGACAACATGGGTTCACACCAAGGCGGTGCTGCGGCAGAACACATCACGAACGATCGGACGTAGGGTTAGTCTGGACAGGCAGACTGGGGACGACGCTCAACGGAAGATCGTGCCGGTGCACTTTCCTTCGTTCGTTCCGTGATCTTCGTCTACGCTACCCTGACCCTCGCTCTAGCCAGCCCGGTGCTGGGCGTGTGGTGCCGCCAGCGCACGCTCCTGGCCAACCGGCGGACGTAGCTCGGCGGCGGCGTCGTGCTCGCCGTGCTGTTTGCCAGCCCCTACGCAGCGGTGCGGTCGTTGGCGACAACGACGGAGGTGACGGGTACGACCCTAGTACGGATGTCGGGAACGGCGCGGTCAACGAGTACGAGAATCAGTGGAACAACAGAGACGCGAACACGAACGATAGCGACGAGACAGCGACGAACAACACCCCGGAGGGGACGCAGATGACGCTCAGGGAGATACGTTGTGACGGTTCTATTGAATCCACCGACGGCGTCGGGGTAAGTCGTCAGAATGATTGAATTGAAGCGGAAGAGGAAGCTTTGTGCAAAAGACTCTCTTCCGCTTCGTTAAACAGGCTGTGTCGATGGCCGTGTTTAGTTAAGCGTGAAAAGTGAGGCGGTACGATTGTATGCTGGTCTATGGCAAAAATCGACCGCCTCAACGGTTGTAGCGACTGGATCGATTTGAGTGTTGTGGAGCGAGAACGGACACCGCGTCGGCTGATGGGGCTCGGTATTCGACTCCACCTTGCTGGATTATCGCTTTCGAATACCGTTCGAGAACTCGAGAGGTTCGGTGTCGAGCGATCGCGGAAGGCTGTTCACGATTGGGTACAGAAAGCCGATCTACAGCCAGCAACTGACACGACTCCGGATCACATTGCGCTCGACGAAACCGTGATTCGGATCGATGATCACCAGTATTGGCTGTACGCTGCAGTCGATCCTGGAACGAACAAGATTCTCCATATACGGCTGTTTTCAGCGACTACAACCGCATTGACTGAACGCTTTCTACGAGAATTACCCGAGAAACATGATGTCGAAGACGCTGTGTTTCTCGTCGACGGAGCACAGCATCTCCAGACAGCACTCCGCCGACATGGGCTCCGATTTCGATACGAAAAACATGGAAATCGAAACGCTGTTGAACGTGTCTTTCGAGAGATAAAACGACGTACCTCCTCGTTTTCAAATTGTTTTAGTCACGCCAAATCATCAACCGCAGAATCGTGGCTCCAAGCTTTCGCCGTCCGGCAGAATGCTACAAACTAAACACGACCCTCCCTTCACCCCCCACAAGGCCTGGGCTCCCCCACCTACCGTTTTGCTACTGCGAGTCGCTACTCGAGGAGTTCGTCGACGACCTCAGCGGGCTCGATGTTGTGATCGACGAGGCGATCGGCGGGCAGCTGCCACGCTCGTTCGGTGAGCTCGGGATGGGCCTCTTCGTAGTGGACTGAGAACTCGGTCAGTGCGACTGCGACCAGAAGGTTCTCCTGTCGATCGGTAAGCATCGCCGGCGTTGGCCGTGGCTTCCTTGATAAAACTCAGGACTCGGTGAGTAGAAACTGGAGGGCAAGGGTGATGTCAGACAGGTGTTTGGCAACAACCGATTTCCTCGCCAGATCAACGCAGTTACTATCTCTTTATCAATCTCGTGGCCACTGTTCCGTATCCGATTAGGCACTTCGAGAAGCGCCGGCCAGAGGCCGACGTTGGAACCTTCCTCCCTTGGTGGTGTGTCTGGTAGGTGGTGATTGGTCTGAGATCGGGACCACTTGATGTTCGGTGAGCCGACCTCAGTATAGCGAGAGCGATGTCTCGGAGCGGATCTGGTGAATCGACGACCAGGTCCCTATCTCTCGCTATCAGAATCTCAATACTCTAACCAATTAATTCTATTGGCCACGTAGTGGGGGAACAGCGCTGTTACCGGGCAAAATAGTTGATCGCTTCGCTGTCTATTCGTCGGTCGCTGGCGGAATTTCTACATGGCCAGTGGGACGATTCTTGCTCACTCGGAATCGGGGCGGCGTTGATATAGGCCAAGGCGAACATATTCACTGTCGCGTTCCCCACCACGCGACACGGCATCAGCACCCGAACCCCAACCATGTCCCGTATCCGCCCGGCGGCCATCCCCCTTGGCCCATCCGGGCGGCCTTTTGAGGTCTTCTCGAGACAATCAGGCGCCGAGCGGGTGTGATCCCCAAAGCGAACGGATTGCGGTTAGGTATCAATTTTCGCTGAGCAGTCTGTGCAGTACCAGACCTCACCCCCACCCTCTGGGTCTGGATTATTCGTTGCCTCAAATTCGGAGACATCGTCTCCACACTCTTCGCAGACGTAATACTCAGTGAACCTCTGTGCTGTATAAGACATCACAGAGAGAATTAGAGCCGCAAATACCCCGAGTCCAAGCATCGCTAACAGCGCTCCTGTACTCATGGTAAATGAGGGTACCATCACACTCAGCACGCGAACACCCCAGGTGACCGTCCTGTTTGTTCAATCTTTGACTCGCCCATTTCTCAGCTAATCGTTATTCAGTATATATGTCTATTACGACTGTTCATTTACCGCACTCTTAGGATCCAATCTCGAGTGCGCCGACGGCCTCGGCGGGCCGACATCGTGATCGACAAGGCGATCGGCAGCCTGCTGCTACGCCCATTCGGCGAGTTCGGGATCGGCGTCTTCGTAGTGGACTGAGAACTCGGTCAGTGCGACTGCGACGAGGAGGTCCTCCTGTCGATCGGTGAGAGACATCCACGACATTGGCTGCGGCTTCTATATGAATGTCAGCATTGGAATCCCGATGAACTAAGCCGGTTTCTCAAGATGGGGCAACCACCCTTAAGTAGTGTGACTGTCCAATCTGACTACATCATATGGACATTGACAGGATCAGGAGAGTGGTAGGGCAGGATTGGGTAGCTGCTAAAACTCTCCATCTGCGAATTTGGAGGAAACGCGATTTCTTTCTACTCAAATGGTTAATATACTGTCGGATAACGTTACCAACTACAGTAACAGGCATTTCATTTTATCTTCTATATTGGTCGAGTGGATCGCCGCAAGATAGTGTTATCAATATGCTATCGCTCACAATCTTCCTTTTACTATTTCCACTTATATTAGGTGTTTTATTGGCCTATTTCCTCAATTTGTTTGGCTTCGTGAAAAGAATCCTGTCAGATCCATGGTTTAGAAAGGGTGCTGATTCCGGTTTAGAATATGGCACTGAAAAATACAATCAAGTGATGGATAGATCCTATAAATGGTTTGTACGATCAACCACTATTTATGTCACCGTATGGTTACTATTGGCCGTTGTTGATATCTTTCTTGGTATTTCATTAGATCCCGTTACTGATCTATACCTTCATTTAGAAAGAGGTGCACTGTTCCTGGTTAATCATTCGCCTTTTGCACCAGTCACTGAAATAGGATCAAACATGGATACACTACATAAAGATATTAGATTTATAATCTTCTTTACGGTTATAATATCGGCATTTATGTACACTATTTCTTATCGTAGATATATGTTTGTAGCGAACCGACAGGGGGTCACAAAAAGCCGTTTTGGCGTATGGTATGGTCCATATTCGGTATGTTAGGCACCATTGTCATTTCTCACATACTGTATCAGTTCATATAACTCCTAATTAGTGTTTTCGCCTAACATCGCCTCTTCCGCTTTCTGGATCCTGATGTACTCCTCGCGGTCGGGATCGTCGCCATCAGGGTGGACATTCGCGCTCAACCGACGTGCGACCGCCTCAAGGATGTCTTCAGGGATGATTACCCCACCCCTATCCTCCACCGAAATACGGAGTTGAACACGCCCTCGCGGGCGCTTAAGCCGACGGGGAACGGTCAGCGAGCAGACGATGTGTTGATCCACGGACCCAGCGGTGTCGGCAAATCTGCATCAGCACGCTGGATGCTTCGTGAACTCCGGCAGCGATGGCAACTTTCGTCGACCGCTATTGAGTGCTCGGGCAAGACGCGAAACGGAATCCTCTACGAAGCGTCACTAAACACTCCGATGGAGGGGTGATACATCAAAACCAGCCGCACAGCGAACTCGTCGACGCTCTTGCAGCGGCCGTCGACGGCGAACCGTACGTCCTCGACGACGCCGATGTCATCCCTGATCTAGATGTCCTCGAGGACCTATTCGCCGTCGACAGCGTGTCGGTGATCGCAATCATCCACCAACAGGCCGAGTGGCTCAACCGCGTCGACCGCGTTTTCCGGCCCACTTCCACGGCGAGAGCCAGATCGAGTTTCAGAAGTACGGTGTCGACGAACTCGTCGATATCCTCGAGTCCCGTGTTGAGCACGGACTGACCGTCACCCGACCCAGTCGGACCACCTCGAGTGGATTGCCGACGAGACTGGCGATATCGCACACTGGGCAATCAAGTCGGTCTTGTCCGCTGCGGAGTTGGCCCTTGAGCGTGGTCACGATTACTTCCACGAGGAGGACATCGCGGAGTCGTTCGAGCACGCGATGCAGAAGACATAGACTGATCCAGAACGATACAGACACACCCCTCGTTTTCAGTGAAAGGAGGTGAATATGTGAAATCAACTCTGATCTCAGATAGAACTACATATAAAGTAATGGCAGTGAGAAAGACCGTTTCTTTCCATCGCTAGTTAGAGAACATCTCTATCTACTACTACACTACTACTTTACCTACACCAAAAATAATATAATAATTCAATCAGAGGATCCGTTCTCGAGTCGAACAGCAGGTTCTCTTGTACGGAGGCTTTCACTGAAAATCAGGGGTGGGTGTGACTGGTATCCACTCTTCAGACAATCCACCAATACGCCTTCAAACCTCTAATTTCACCTCTTTCACTGAAAATGGGGTGCGGTGGATTTATTATGGTTGTCTGTACTGAAATAGCCAATGGGTAACGATCCAATCCCGACTCCCTCAGTCGAGGATCTTCAGGATGACCCGATGGCGGACGAGTCGACGTCCATTTTTCGTCGTCGTGAACTCCTTCGACCGCAACACGTTCCACAGAAAGATCGAATCGTCGGTCGCGACCGAGAGATTGAGACCGTTGAAGCGCTCTTGAAGCCCGCTGCGTTTGGTGACCCCCCGGAGAGTGGCTTCCTATTCGGGAAGACGGGGACCGGGAAGTCACTCGTCGCGAAACACGTCACTGGTCGTGCTCGAGGGGTTGCACAGATGCAAGGAACTGATCTGACGGCAGCCTATGTCGACTGCGATCAGTACAACACAGAGACACGGGCAGCCCGGACGATGGCGTTCGAAGTTCGCGATGCGATCAATCCGGACCGATATATTCCAAAGGAGGGCGTTGGCGCAAGTCGATATTATGACTCTCTTTGGGGCTCTGACGGTCTTCTCCATGAGACCGATTCGTTGGTTGTTATCCTTGATGAGATTGACAAACTCGGCGATGATACCGCCGAGGTCCTCTCGAAACTCTCGCGATCGGAGGAAGCAGGGAAAACGGGTTGTTACATCTCGGTCGTCGCGATCAGCAACAAGACGGAATACTCTGACTCTCCCGATGAGCGTGTCGCCTCGAGCTTTCAGGATGATCCGATCATCTTCCCGCCCTACGACGCGAATCAGTTGCAAGCAATCCTCGAGCGGCGGAGTGATGCGTTCAAAGATGGCGTTCTCGAAGATGGCGTGATCCAACTGGCCTCTGCCCTTGCTGCTCGCGACCACGGTGATGCACGCCGTGCACTTGACATTCTTCGATCGGCCGGCAAGCTTGCGGAGAAAGACGATAGCGACCGTGTCACTGAGGAACACGTCCGAGAAGCCGACGAGTATAGTGATCTCAACCGGTCAGTGCAGGTCATCAAAAACGGTACGCCGCACTCGCGATACGCGCTCTACGCACTCGCATATCTCACAAAAGTGAAGTTGAAGGATTCGTTCTCGACGGGTGAACTGTACGACGGCTACTGTATTGTCGCCGAAGTGGCTGCTGGTGAGTCACTCACTCACCAGCGTGTACTGGATTTGATGAAAAAGTGGACGCTCCCAGAGATAACGGAAAGCCGGCACACGGGTGGCGGTAAAGGAGAAGGAAGCTATCGAACGCACCGTCTGTTGCACGACCCTGACGTTGTTATGTCTGCTTGTCTCGATTCGTCGGAAACCCAACGCAACGTACTGGATGCACTTTCGGAATCCTCAGTGTAGTCGCTGATCCTTTCACTGAAAACGAGGGGTGTCTCCACCTTCTGGCTATCCTTTCACTGAAAACGAGGGGTGCCACCCCTCATATCGAAATCGAACCTATTCCGTTATATTTGACCGATAGTAGCCGTCTCTCGCCACCTTGACGACCCGTAGATTTATGATGAAATCGTGTGACTGTTTTCAGGTCCGGATGCGGACGAATCCGAGGTACCGTCTATGTGGGACCGGCCGAAACAGTTGTTCGGGGCCGACTCAGAGTGATGTCAAACCCGCTGCGTAGTGTTTTTCACCCCCAGTGGGGTGAGGGGTTTCCGCATTACCCCAGAACAAGGTATGCCTTCTGTACAACTACACCAGCAACACTGGCGTATCGATCAAGTACCAGCCGAACCGGACATATCACCATCATTGGAGAAGACCGCCTTCCCAGCAGTTATTTATGAATCGGTGAAGAAATATATCTATGGGCAGTAAAAGTATCCAAAGAGGCGCCTCACTCGAGTTGGCAGTCCCTGTCCCTTCTACGGACCTCTTCAGTCACGCCTGTACTGGGGAGATTCTTACATTGCTTGTCGACAATCCCTATACAGCGTTCGGGATTCGGGATTTGAGTCGGGCAACGGATAATCCACATCGAAGCATTTCAGCAGCCGTTGACGACCTCGAAGCGGTTGGCTTCGTCGAGATCGAGCATAGTGGGCGGAAGAAGCTCGTTCAGATTAATCGTGCCCGACTCAGCAAGCCTAACGATCCAATTATCCAGATCCCACAAACGGAGTTTCACGCCCCAGTTCGAGAACTCGTCTCGAGACTGACTAACAACGTTGACGATATCCACGGAATCGTCCTCTTCGGCAGTGTTGCTCAAGGGAATGCTGATCGCCGAAGTGATATCGATTGTTTCGTCCTCGTCGACGGTACGCAGGCGACAGCCCAGCAAACCGCCGACGAACTCACGTCGGAGTTGAACGAGGAAGCCTTCGATGGTGACCGCTACAAATTCCACGTCCTCGTCGAATCCGTTGAGAGTGCGCGCCGATACGGGGATCGGCTGCGCGAAATCTTCGCCACCGGACTGACGCTTGAAGGATCCGACTCTCTCACCCAACTCAAAGAGGAGGTACTGACGAATGGACGATAGCTACGTCGACGAAGCGCTCTCCGACGCTGAGGTGTCCTTTCAGCGGACCCGTGGACAAACTGGTGAGTCCGATCTGGATGTCTCTAACACCGCTCTCGTTCAGCTACGGAAGGCCTGTCGGCTCCTCGAAGCAGCACGAACGCTCCGCGAGCAGAACGGATACTATACGGTAGTGATCGAGGCATCGTTTGTGGCCGCCGAGCGCAGTATTCAGTTCTATCTGCTGCATCGTGGACATGCATCTGGGGAGGACTTACGCTACGAACACACAGAGGTGTACCAGCAAGGTGCGAAGGTGAATTTGTTCAGCCAAGAGTTCGCTGACCGCCTTACCCAACTCTGGAAGCAAAACCGAGCCGAGGTGTACTATCGCGAGACGGTTGCCAGTGCCGAACAAGCCGATGCAATGCTGGCACTTGCCGAAGCAGTTCACCGGTATATTCTGAATGCCGCAACACTACGGCATGAATGCGTCTGCTCTCAGTGAGCAATGTGAATAAGTCTCGTCCCAAACGACCCATATATCCATTCCAGGACGACTACTCGCTGACCTTGATTCAGGCATGCCGGAGATCTCCCGCAAACCCAGCGGGTTTGATTGGTGAGTGAGTAAGGTTTACAAGACGATGAACGCAGAACTCGGGCTTCCAGCCCAAGCCCGTGACTCCAGTGGTTTGTGCCACGACTTACGGTAAGTACAAGGGAGGTACTGAACGAACTGCTGTTCCTAAATCAGTGTGGGAGTTGTATCACCGTCCCAACCCCGGTTTACGCTCCCACAGATTTATCTAGGGAATCCAGCCGTATAACTGGGAGGCTCGGTCATCAAACACTTACGAGATCTCCAAATTCGTCAGATCACGCAGCACAGAGACTGATCGCGGTAGGAATAATGAATGGATGCGGACTACCGGATTGTGGTTGGGCCAAAGATCCGGCAGCCGCGTCTATAGTCAGGGACTCAGTCGGAAAAAGGAGCACATCGTTCTACTATCTGTCCTGAATTTGACAGAGTAGACCGATCACTACAGCTGGGTACTGAACGCACTGTGAGTGATCAAGGAACGGCGGCCATCGAATCGTCTCATGCTTGGGCCGGTGAAACGGTTGATGACCGCCACTCTATCGGAGGTGCTGGATCCCATTGTAGAGAAGTACTGCATACACAGAATATTTATACCGGTATTGAAATTCGATCACTAGAACCGGAAGGTGAGCAGCGGTGACGATCCTCGTTGAGCGCGACGACTGGAAGCGAGACGAACGCGCAGGCGTCCAAGAGGCGCTGTCCCGTCCCGGATGTGGCAGCAGGTGAATCCGATAAGTGTGACTTCTGGCTGGTCGTCGACGAAACGCTCCTGGACCACTACCCCGAGTGCCGCTTCGACGAGCGCGACAGGCAACTGGAACTCGGAGACTTCGGTAGCGGAGGTGAGCTCAAGGGATGACCGTCTTCGAAGACACCCTCGAACTCTGGCACAACGCCCTCGAGGACGACGTCGCGACCGTCGACGGCTCAACCTCGATCGAGGCACTCCTTGAGGCATTCGACCGCTTCATCGCGCAGGGCACCGAGTCTCGCAATAGCGTCCTCGTCATCTCAATCGACATGGCCCGCGAGATCCCGCCGGGCTGGGTCGAGATCGAGGCGCACTCGCTGACCTCCGTCCACGAGTATGCGCATGCACTCTTGCATAGTGGCATCGACAACGAGACTGAACGGTCGAAACGCGAACTTGAGGCGGAAGCAGTCGGCTACATTGTCGGACGGTACTTCGGACTGGATACGAGCGGCTCAGCGTTCTACCTCGCTGCGTGGCAGGGCGAAGAGTCGGAAGTGATCTTCGACCGACTCGAGCGGATCAGTTCGACAGCCGCAGGGATCATCGACGTCGTCGACGAGGTGATGATAGATGAGTGATCAGGAACTCCTCTTCGAAATCATCGACTCGCTCGAAACGGTGGGTCTCAATCGTGACGAGTACCAACTCCACCGGGTGATCGATGTCGAATCACTCGAGCAACTCGTGAACTCGGCCGGTCCGCACACTGGACTGGAGATCCGATTCTCTGTTGGTGAACTTTGGCTCTGCGTGACGCAGTCCGATGTGCAGGGTCTTCGTTCGGAGTAAGAAGACAGTCGAGGGTCCCTTCCTCTGTGTCATTGGAACGGACCGTTAGCGATCAGTGGCAGGTGACCCGCGACCATATAGATGCGTATCGATCAGCGTCGGATAACGGAATAGCCACCACCTCTATATGTTCACTTCGTCTCGTTCACTCTATCGACGATGAAGGATCAGGGTAGTACAGAGGAGGTTTCCATCCGCTGTACTGAATGCGGAGCTGTCTATCCCGCGTTTCGACTTCCTGATGGGACATTGACGCGGGCTAGTAACAGGCCATCTTGCCGGTGTGGAAGCAATTCATTCGTTGAATTGCAAAGTGAGGACTGACTAGGCTACTACCTGTATTCCTGGATTTTCGTACCCAATTATGAGCCATTGGCTTCCGTTCTCAGTTGTACGCTTGACCAAGGCAGGTTGTTTTTTTTACTGCCAGAACCGTCACCGGTCTGAGTACTATCGGATTTGAACGAGTGATATGCGATATCAGATATCAGCCATCTTTTGAAGTGGGCGGTCACCTCCCGAATTATGCATTACACGTCAGTCTCTGGTGTCGTCACACGGAGTTCCCCATCAACCGCATAGACGTACCCTCGCTCGAGTAACCGGGTGAGTGCGTGGTTTGCGTCTTCGGGTTCGAGAGATAGAGTCTCAGCAGTGAGAAGCACCGTGAGCGCTTTCTCTCGAGGGACTGACTGGACGCCTTCTTCGTCGGCTGAATTGAAACAAGACGTACAGAGGACATCGTACGCGTCCACGATCCACTCCGGCAGCGGCGACCGCGGATCAGTAAGATCGTTCATCGCCCTTTCGGTATCATAGTCGTTGGTATTGAGCGGCTTAAAAATACCCCACAGTAACTGGAGAGCTACCGCTGTGAGATGTCTAGAAAATTTGACTCGGGATCGATAAGACCGTACATGAGGGTACCATAGAACGATTCGCATGACGTACCTTTCGATCTATTTGGACTGAACTGTCTGTTCACTACACGTGCGGACATACCCCTGAGGTACCTTGCCAACAACCTACACCCGAGTATTTATACTGTGCTAAACGCGCATAGCACACATGACCGGGAGTGGTACTATCAAACGGATTTTTATCGCATCTGAAGCCGAAGCGGAGATGGAAGAACAGACCGACGTTGAAGCAGTTGCCGGAAACGGTCTTCGAGGTGATCGCTACTTTAGCGAGATTGAGACGGGAACCTTCGTCGAGTGGGAACCAGATGAAGAACGCCACGATGGGTACGACCTCACGTTGATCGAGCAGGAGGCTGTCACAGCAATCGAACGTGAAGCGGGAATCGAACTCGCACCGGGAGAACACCGACGAAACATCGAAACCCGTGATGTCGCACTCAATCATCTCGTTGGACAACGATTTCGAGTCGGTGACGCCATCTGTCGAGGGGATCGACTGTGTGAACCGTGTAATCATCTTCAGCGCATCACTCAAGACGGTGTTTTGCAGGCACTCACTCACCGAGGTGGACTCCGAGCGGATATTGTCGAAGATGGGATAATTCGCCCCGGAGACGTAATCGAACCGCTCGAATAATCCGCACTCTTTCGTTTAGGGACAATTCGTATTTCTGCTTGCAGATCGGGACAGTCGGAGAAAAGGGGAACGTGCGCCTACGGTAGTGCCTTCCGGAGGTCCTCGCAGAGGTCATCAGCGTCTTCGAGGCCAACGGACACTCGGACCAACGTCTCGGGAATCTCTGCTGACTCCTCACTACGACTGAACTCGTCCGGAATCATTAGTGACGGTACCTCAACAAGGCTCTCGACCCCACCGAGACTAGCTCCCGGCGTGAATACCTCAAGTCCCTCTATGAACGCCTCAAGTTCGATGAGTGTGCCGTCAAACTCGAAGGACAGCATCCCGCTGTACCCCGACATCTGCTCACTCGCAAGCTCGTGTTGTGGGTGGCTCTCAAGACCCGGATAGTGGACACGAGTGACCCGATCGTGGCTCTCAAGGAACTGGGCAACTGCCATCGCGTTCTTCTCGTGGTGTTCCATCCGTGCGGGCAGCGTCTTGATACCTCGCGCAACGAGGTAGCAGTCGAACGGCGAAAGCATATTCCCAAGCCCGACCCGCTGCGCGAACGCTAATTGCTCGAAAACTTCATCGTCATCGGTGATAACAGCACCGCCGATCGAGTCGGAGTGCCCGTTGAGATACTTGGTAGTGCTGTGAACGACGACATCAGCACCCAGTTCAAGTGGGGCTTGGCAGTACGGACTCGCAAAGGTACTGTCCACGCCGAACAGGGCATCGTGGTCATCGGCGATGTCGGCTATCGTTTGGATATCGCACAACCTAATCAAGGGGTTCGACGGTGTTTCTGCCCAGATCAAGTCAGTGTCCGCATTGACTGCATCGGCGACGTTGTCGGGGTCACGGGCGTCAACAAAGTCGATGTCAACGCCGAGATGTCCGGCCATGTGTTCCGTGAGCAGTTTTTCGGTTCCGCTATAGATGGTGTCCGAGGAGACGACGTGCCCTCCCGGTGGGACCAGTGACAGCATCGTCGTCGATGTAGCGGCCATTCCGGAGGCGAACGCCAACCCATGCTCGCCGCCTTCGAGGCGGGCTAACTGCTCTTCGAGGGCTGCCCGCGTCGGATTGCTCTCGCGCGAATAGTCGTGTTCATTGGCATCTTCCCCGCTGGCCCACTCGAACGTAGTCGAAAGGTGGATCGGTGGGACGACGTCGTTCGTTCCATCTCTGTGAGGATGCGTCTCGGTTTCAGCTGCACCCACTGCGATGGTTGCGAATCGATTCCCGTCGAACTGGCTATTATGTCGTGTCATCAGATACTCACCACGAGACCTACTCGAACCCGATTTGGAGTGGTGTACATAGGAAGGTTCTCAATTGCGAAGGATAGACGTGAGCAGTCCTTCCCCTTTACCGCTCATCGAGTAGTCATAGAATAGGTATGCGAACCGCTCTATGACATCCTCTAGTACATTCCAATCAGACCACTTTCCCACTAACATGCCGGTCTATACAGTGTTTTTTCGCGCTTGACGGGTGAGGCGCGACGATGTGTGCCTCGAGAGTACCCCATGAGTACAGATCAACCGATCCATCGCGAGCAGCAGCAACCCCACCATGACCGCAGTAACACAAGTGACCGAGAGCAGAGGTATTCCGGAGACGTTGCTCGACTAAACGGGCATGAACTCATCGCAATCGATGAGTGGCTCCCAGGAAGAGAACCGACACAATACGATCACGATCTCACCGATAGCTCCGAGTATCGCACACGCTACTGGTGCTGCCGGAACTGTGGCCAAGAACGCAATCGTCGCGACGAGTTCAGAGGCCAGTGTGAAACACCAGCACCACCGACCCCACTCGAGGAAGGTGGCTACTCGATCAACGACCCACGAACTCGCCGTGCATTGAGTGAGGACATGGACGTCCACTTTGCCACGGCGGGCGCTCTCTATGAGATTGTGAGTGAGAGTGGACATACCTACGAGGTCGACATCGAGAAAGAGACGTGTAGCTGTCCAGATTTCGAGCAGCGCCAGCTAGAGAGTGGCTGTAAGCATCTTCGGCGTGTCGATCTCGAGATTCGAACCGGACTCGTCCCTGCACCGGATGGGACATTCGTTCGATAAGAGAGGTACTCGCTCATTCGAGGTGGTTTATTCCCCTAGAGGGGTGCAGGGGACGCGAACAAAGTCCACTGTACAATGCATGGAATCAAGATTCACAGCAATAGCGTCCGGCAGCGCTGAGACGATTCAATTCCTGAAACGAGGTATCGCCAGATGACCGACCGCGACGAGTGCCGAGTACCAACCTGTACGAGACTCGCCCGTGAGCGGTACGCCGGCCGGTTCTGTTCAAAGCGGTGTGATGTCCGCTATGAGCACCTCCAAGCGGACGCTCGAGACGCTGCTCAGGGGGATGTAATCAGAGGATCGGCCAGAACGGAGAGTCACCGATGACAAGCAGGTTCCTATCAGTGTATCCCCATCCTCCCTTCTACAAACTCCAGTCAAGCAACGATAGTCCTGAGGTTTATTAGAGAAGCCGCGCCCAACATCGGCGATGCCTCTCACCGATCGACAGGAGGATCTCCTCGTCGCAGTCGCACTGATCGAGTTCAGTGCTCACTATGAGGACGCTGCTCCCGAACTCGCTTAGCAAGCGTGGCAGCTCGCAGCGAACTGCCTCGTCGAGTACGATATCGGGCCTGCCGAGGCCGTTGATGCACTCGAAATGGGGTAAACGCGATCTGATACTCTCCTCGAGAAAACTGTAAAAGCGCCCGGTAGGTGGGGGTATCAACCGTCGCCGGCGGGATTTGGACAATGTTAGGGAGGGGGGGGGGGGGGGGTGGATTGGCCATGTCGCGCTTCCACCGCGCGACAGTGAATCCGTGATACCGTACTATTCGTCGCCCGGTTCTGTTTTGATAGTTACGTCGACTACGTCACCAGCGTCGACATCAGCGGCCTCTAGAAGTTGCAAGATCTGCTTGTCCGCACCATCGCTCAGTACGCGGGCTGAAACCGTCTCCTCTGATCGGTCGAGTGTCGTTTCAATCGCCTCGAGACGGGCGAGGACGTCTTCCTCGAACGATCGATCGTGCTGTCGGTCGTCCTCGTCACTTTCAGCTGGTTTCGAACTGTTGTTCTCAGGATCGGTACCGGAATATGGGTCCTCGATAGCTCCTGAAAACGTCTCTTCGAGGGCATCGAGATCGACACCTTCTGCCTCAAGATCGATCGACCCATGTCGACAGCGAGGTAGTGAGGCGTCAATCTCGAGTGACTGCTCTTGGATCGCTTCCCACTGTCGGCTTTGAATTCGACTTGCAGTCGAGTCGGTGATCCAATCGGGGACCTGCCACTCGCCGTTCTCGTAGAGGCAGTGGATCCCTGTATCGTTCGTTCCCCACGTAAAACAGCAATCGAAGCGCCGCTGAAATTCCTTGAGCATCCGTCCGCTCGCGTGTTTGATGACGACCTCTTTCGGAGCGATGTTGCGGACAATGTCGGTGATCGTCTCGCTACTGGGATGGTTCGACAGTGAAAACGCCTGTGTGGTACAGCGGGTGTCTGCTGGGTCGACCTCGTCTCCCGTCGTCAATTGAACGAACGCAGCAACAGGATCGTCGCCGATCGCCTGCAGGAGTCGCTGTGTACTGCCGGTCGTCGGCATCTCCGGTCCGGCAATCGTGATCCCGCCATCTGCCAGTACCTCGTTCGTCCGGTCGAAGACCGCTGTTGGTTCGACCCCAGACACATCGTACTCGAGGGTGTCGTAGAGTTTCGCGGCCTGACCGACGAGCGTGATCGGAACCTCGCGCTCGAGTATTTCCGTACAGTGACCCAGCAGTGTCGCGTAGTGAACGCCCGTTAACGAACTCGCTGCGACAACCACTCGTGAGCCAGCATACGCGTGCTCGAGGGTCGACCGAAGTGACTCATTCAGTGATGTCGTGTAGGAATCGTTGCTCGCGACGTTTAGCAATAGACAGTCGACATCGAACGGGTAGGATGTTTCCAGACCCGGGAATCCCGCACATGGTCGCGTCGTGAAGTCCCCCGAGATGAGAATGTGTTGCTCGCTGTTGAGGGGGTCGTCAGTCGCAGTCTCATCACGAAACCGGACCAGGAACCCTGCCCCACCAGGTGTATGGCCAGCGGCAACCGGCCGGACCTCGAGTCCATTGAGAATCGACGTCCAGTCGTCGATCGGTTCGAGGGCGTCGAGAGCGGCGGAGATATCCCCAAGGTCGTTGTCCTGTGTGGCTTCCGGGAGAGACTGCTCGAGGATAGCGGCGGTTGTGTCTGCCGTATAGACCGGAGCATTGTGTCGGACGTTCGTTGCGAGCGTGCGATAATGATCGATATGCGGGTGTGTGAGTAGGATTGCGTTCAGATACTCATCGTCTGCAAGTAGTGTGTCGAGATTGACGCCATCTCCTGCGTCGACGAGAATACAAGCACGCGTGCCATCCGCAGCTGTAAACCGTAGCAGCGTCGATTCGTTGCCGCTGTTGATATTTGCATGTTGATAGGAGACACGCATGCGTTTTATCTACATTAACCACAGCCCTGTATAAAGGCAGAGGATCTTCTTCCAAAAGTGTCACCCGGATCACGCGGTCACCGTCGGTAGCATTGAACCGACTGGTGAGAGGAGGACAGTTGAATCAGACATTTTCACAGCGAAATTGACACACGAACTCCAGTGGACTTCGTCGCATTCTTAACCAACACAATGGTCGTACGCGCAAGATTGTTGGTTAACACTCGAAGGAGTCGATGAATCTCGACTGTCCACCCGTCCTACCTCCACCAACTCGAGAACTCTTGGCTGCCTGACGGGTTGCCCATGTCTATACCGCAGCATGTTTGTCTACGCCGAAAGGCGCGAGGCGCGCTTTCCCGTACCCGGGTAAGTTTCGAGTAGTGTTACAGTCAGCAGATACAAGAACCGCTCAAGTTGTCTTAACCAACAAAACTATGGATTAGTGGGTTGTGTTGGTTAACACGAGAGTAGCCGATGTCCTACGAACCCCCGACCCCACCGGCGAACCTCCCGACGGAGATCGTTAACACGCTCAACGAGTCGGACCCGGAACGGCTCCGAGACGTTGCTACGCACGCCGAAGCGCTAGCCGAGCACAAGGAACGTGAGGCCCGTCTCGAGGAGTCGCCCTGCAGTAGGAATGCAGGGAGATGAGTCAGGTCTCCATTTTAATCCGCCGTCCGTGGGGTGCGTAACCGAACTAGTCGCCAAGCGTGCACCTGCATCGACGGCTATCGCAGGAGCGTTTCACAATCTCGCTGCCGACCGCCTTGCCGACCTCAACGCTGACCTTGACGTCGATACACTCGTAGTGGCCAACGACGAAGAGGTACGTCAGCAGGTCATCGACCTCGTAAACGAACTGGCCGGGATACGGGCCCTGAGTGCCGGGCCGCTAGCAAATGCGGCTGAAGTCGAAAGTGTTACGCCACTAGTTATCAACATTGCCCGCTACAACGACAATATGCACGATATCGGCGTCCGGTTCACCTAAACTACTACAGGAGTATAGAATTTTCTTCACCAAATCGGTCTACCGGGACAGCAGGTCACGGTGGAGTTCATACTTATGGACATAAGTACGCGAATATATTTGGAGTTCACTCTTACGTAGAAAATTGTTGATACTGTTGAGCGGTCGCTGTAGAGTCGAAGAGGACAAGGGCACTGCGTCAGCGATGCCCGACACGGATGATTCCGCTCGATGTGTTTGGGTCGGAATCAGTCGCAGCGGACCTGTTCCAACAGGTTCGCTGACGTGACGGTGTAACCTGTCCTCGCTGCCGTTCTGATCTGAACTCTTCACGGAGATACTGACGAACCAGTGGAACGGTCCACGCGGGCGCGTCAAAGTTTGGATGGCCCCCTGGTCGTGGCTCGTCGTAGACAACTTCTTCGAACGGCTCATCGGCGACCGCTTGAGTCGGCTGGACCACTTTGACGCCCATCCTTCAGAATATCTGCACAGTTCGGTTGCGTCCTCTTGCGTTACCTCATCGATCTCTTTGTACGTGATTGCAGCCATGAGCCGCTCTGTTGCGGCTGCATCGTCAACCTCCGCCAGGTGCTGGCGGAGGTAGTCGGTCAAAACGTTAACCAGAGCCACTAACTCAGTATACAGATTAGATCTTTATGTATTTTAGCTGCCAGTATGAGCATGAAAATCCTTCTCTGGCTTGTACGCGATTCCCCGTATCTCTTGTCGGTACTACTGAAGTACTCGAACACCAAACACGGACACCGACGCACCACCGATCACTACCGGCATCCAGTAAATCGCGCCTCTGAAAACAAGAACAGTTGAATCAGCAGTTCAGTGAGCTTGAAACCCGGTTCCAGATCTTCAAAGAGCAGGTGAGAACCCAGCTCAAGAAAGAGATTAGATCAGGGAGTCCCTGTCATCAACTCCTTCTTCTTCGTTTGCTTCAGTAAGTCCAGAGAGTTCGTGTCTGACTGTTTGAGGCATCGATCCAAAGTTCTGTTACAAGGGGAATTATTATTGATGAACTGATGTAATATAGATGGTCCAAATATAGGTGTAGAGGTTTGACCGATTAGTTTGTTTGGTTGATGCCGATCATGTGGAACCGTATAGAGTAATAATAATAGCACCGACCACAATAACCCCTGCAGCGGCCATTGTCTGCCTCGTTACTTGCTCTCTGTGTGAGAGCGCAAGATAGGCGACAAACGCGACGAGCAGTGGACTCGTTTGGACGATCGGAACAACGATCGAGACGGCTGTCCGCTCCAATGCCATGTAATACGCATAAAGAAAACCCGTATTCACGAGACCCGCTGCGATATACCAGCGGCCAGAGGCCTGTAGTACTGATCGGAGTGTTGGTAGTCGGTCCACAAACCAGAGGTATCCGAGGAAACCAATACTTGCTGCGAGAACCTTAATTGCTAATCCGACGTAGACGGGAGTTCCTTCTTGGAACCCTAGTTTGACAAAGCTAGGCTCGATGCCAAAGAAGAATGCAGAAGTTAATGGTACTATGAGGATCATTGCAGATGAGGTATCGCTTACTTTTGCCTGGCTACTAGTTATTTCGGTTGAGACTAGTATAATACCAGTAGTGATAAGCACAATTCCAAGAAAGTGTTCAAATGTTACAGGCTCTGAAAGTACAAAGATCGCTACAATCGTCGCGTGCAGTGGTTGAGACGATTTAATTGGCTCAGTCCGACTAGCACCAATTCGTTCGATACTTAGGTAGTAGAGCGACCGTGCGAGAACTGTCCCGGTGATGCCTGCTGCAATGAAGACGATCAGTGAGAATACCGTCACTTGATAGGCAGGGTAATAGTAGATCGTGACTGGGACAACCACAAATAGAATGTTGCTCGCTAGTACGACGAGCAATGCATCAATGACGCCGCCTTCGTCGGTGCCGATACGAATGAAGATAGCTTGCAGGGCAAGACAGATCGCTCCCGCCATGGCAAGCCCGATCCCGACGAAGGTAGCTGACATTTATCAGTTGAACGCGGATAGAACCTCTGTTGCGATCGTTTCCATCGTCTCCATCGTCTCTTCAGTATCCATATCCGGATATGTAAACCGGAAGATCAGGTGGTCGAGATCGAGGGCATCCCGGTAGGTCTCAATTCCTTCGGTGCACTCCTCGGGAGTCCCCACGATTATGCGCTCGCGAGCGAACTCCTCGAACCGATCGGACTCATAGTCCTCGAAGAATTGGTGCCCCCGTCCGGCGTAGATTTGGTACTTCTCATCGAGATGCTCCTTTGCGCGCTCCATCGCTTTAGTGCGCGTTTCACCAACGACGATGTCTCGAAGTAGTGGGCGTGATGCCGGTGTACCGTCTAGATGCTCGTCATAGAGTGCTTGCTTTTCTTCAAGAACGTCGAGGCTGGCGACGGCGCCCGGTATCCAAGCATCGGCACGTTTGGCCGCTTGCTCAAGCAAGTAATTCCCCCAGACGCCGTACCAGATCTCTGGACGCGGCTCCTGCTGAGGCTGGGGAGCAATCCCGTAATCGTCGACAGAAAAGTGCTTTCCATCGAACGAGACCCGGTCTTGGGTCCAGAGTTTCTTTAACAGGATCGTCGTTTCAATTGTTCGGCCGACCCGATCATCGAGAGAGACGTCAAAGGCCTCGAACTCAGTCGGATCATAGCCGACGCCGAGTCCACAGGTGAATCGTCCTTCGCTGATGACATCGAGCATTGCGACTGCATTAGCTAGCCAGACCGGATTGTAAAACGGGGCTACAATAATATTAGACCCGAGCTCGATCTCGGTCGTGCGACTGGCGACCGCAGCAAGGTTGAGCAGCGATGTTGGCCACCACTGTTCGTCCGGTGTGTAATGTTCAGCGAACCAGACCGAATCGAAGCCGAGTTCCTCGGCAGCTTCGATCTGTTCGAGCGTCGGCGTGAAATCATTGCCTCCCTCCATCGGACGTAGGCCGAACTTCATTGGCTATCACCCTCGAGCGCCCCGTGAGTGATCAGTTGATCACGCAGGTCAGCCCGTTCATCGTCGGCGACGACCGGTTGCGGACTGCGGACGTAGTCGTCCTCAATAATTCCTTGAAGCTTGAGGCAATACTTGATTCGCGAGGTCGCTGTGACGATGGGCTGCCTGAATAGCAATTCTTTGACCTCAAGTAGCTCTTCTTGGATCTCAAGCGCCTCGGCGTAGCGATGCTGCCGAGCGAGGTCGTACATTTCGACCCATCGTTCAGGAAGAACGTTGGCAACACCGACGAGTGCGCCGTCAATGCCGAGCATGAATGACTGGGCAAGGAAGCGGTCGTTCCCAGAGAGGATGTCTATTTCGCCACCGTCGTTCTTGAGCGTGTGAACGACGTCGGTGAAGAGACTAACATTGAAGCTAGCCTCCTTGATTCCGATGACGGACTCAAGCTGGGAGATGCGTCCGAGCGTCTCCGGTTCGTACCAGTAGGACTCGATGGGGACCTGGAAGAGAACGATAGGGACGCCGGCACGTTCGTCGAGTTCCTGGAAGAAGCGATAGCGCATCTCCGGCGAGGTGTTCCCCCAGGCGAAGAGTAGAGGTGGAATCACCATTACTGCGTCGGTACCTGCCTCCTGAGCGGCGATGGCCTTTTCGACCGCCTCATCGGTTGACCGCGGAGCGATCGTACTGACGTATGGCAGGTCGTCGTCGATTTCCTCCGTGACGATTTCGAAGACGCGACGCTTCTCTTCGAACGTTAGCACTGGTCCTTCACCGACGCGCGTACAGGAGATAAGACCGCCGAGACCGTCGACACCATTGAAGTATTGGATCAGTCGTCGGAGGCTCTGTTCGTCGATGTCGCCTTCGGACGTGAGCGGTGTTACGTGGGGGACGAAGACGCCGTTGAGTTCGATTTCGTTCTCGATTCCGTTCGCATCTGCCGTGTTTGCTGTCATTGTATCGTTGGATCGCGTATCTTGCGGGTATTTCTACGTAGACTGTACTCCTCGATGCATGAGTGGCGAGCTCGGTCTCTAGTGAGTGACCGATAAAATCGTTAGCTCACATTGGAATCCCTCCATTTGAACGTCCGCCATTCGACCGGCTTCAATACACCATACTCGATGGTTAACATTACTAGGACAAATACCAGTAAGTAGGCTAGCAGCGCGTCAATCCTACCTTGGGAGTACCAGTATCGGAACATTGAGCCGATTCCTGACTGGATGCCGAACACCTCTGCTAATGCGACGATCTTCCAGACCATTCCGAGGATGTATCGGAATGTGCCGAAGATGTACGGTGAGAGGTGCGGGACATAGACGTCTTTCCAGACCTGAAACGACGAGGCGTCGAATGCGGCTGTCATCTCAAGTAGGCCAGTGTCGACGCTTTTCATCCCCTCCCAGAGATTTACGATGCCGAATGGCGTCGCTGCAACCAGTACAGCGACGATAACCGACATCGTGCTAAACTGGAAGAGGATCATGCAGATCAGGATCAGGATGACCGTCGGGATCGTCATCCAGAACGGAAGCCAGTCCGAGAGGACTGCCTCAACTGTCTCCGAACGCCACATGAGGATGCCGAAGACGACGCTGAGCGACAGCGCGATGACTGTCGCAATTAGGACCCGGAGGAACGTCCGTTCTAGATGATAGATAGCCGTATAGCCGCGTGGGCCGGGCTGGAGTGAGAATTCGATCGCCAGTGAAAAGACGTGTGCTGGCGTTGGTAGAGTCGCTGGATTGGCGATCGCCATTGCAGCGAGTTGCCACATAGCGACGAAGGCAGCGATGGGGATCGCTATTTGGGAGATCCATCCCGCGGCAACGACCTTTCGCATCATTCCATCTCCTCCAGTAACTCCTCAGATTCTTCCTCCGTGCTTCCTTCGAGATGGCCGAAGAACTGATTCATCAGCTCTGTCTCGAGCTCGACCAGTTCTGGAGCCTCGAATTCGCGCGGGCGCTCAACGTCGATAGTCGCGCGATTGAAGATCTGTCCATCGTTATCAATGAACAATATTTTGTCTGATAGATAGACGGCTTCACTGATGTTGTGAGTCACGAACAGAACCGTCTTTCCGGTCTCTTGCCAGAGGTCGAGGACGTCTCTGCGGAGCTGTCGCGCTGTGAGTTCATCGAGCGCGCTGAACGGTTCGTCCATCAGCAAAACATCGGGATCAACTGCGAGCGCACGAGCAATACCGACACGCTGTCGCTGTCCGCCAGAAAGCTGGAGAGGGTAGCTGTCCTTGTTCTCGAGCAAGCCAACCATCTCCAGACTCTCTTCGATTCTGGTGTCGTGTTCGGATTCAGGGATGCCCTTGGCTGTCAGTGCAAACGAGATGTTCTGCCGGACTGTCCGCCATTTGAGTAGCCGCGGATCTTGAAAGATATAAGCGTACGATAATGAGGCTGGGTTAACTGGCTCCCCATCACGGGTTATCGTTCCGCTATCGCGTGAAACGAGACCCGCGAGGATGTTCAACAACGTCGACTTCCCACAGCCAGACGGCCCCATAATGGTTGTGAACGATTCTTCTTCGACGACCAGATCAACATCTTGTAGGACCTCAAGCTGTCCGCCATCGGGTTGCTCGAATTGTTTCGAGAGATTTTGGATCTCAATTGTCATACGCCTGGTTCCTCCATCGTTTCGGATTCGGTCGCGGGGCGCCACTCGAAGAGGCGCTGTTCGTACAGTCGGAGCAGGCGCTCAGCACCGAATATCAGCCACATTATCGGGAGCGCCCATGCAATGATCATATTGGCCTGGAAGGTCTGGTAGTAGTAGTCCACGATGAGACCGACGCCGGAAGTTGTCCCGAAGATTTCTGCGACGAGTGAAATCTTCCAAGAAAGGGAGAATGCGATGCGGGCCGTTGACAAGAGGTACGGCCGTAGATGAGGCAGATAAACCTCTTGCCAGACTTGTGCCGTCGATGCATCGAACGTAGTCGCCATCTCTACGAGTTCGGCATCGACGTCTTTTGCGCCCTCCCAGACGTTGACAATCACGTATGGGGTGACGATCATGAAGATCGTGAACGCGGGAACCAAGTACGTCGTCAAGCCGAACCAGAGCACACCCAGAAATGCCCAGATGAGCGCTGGGAACGACATGAAGATCATGACTGGCGTCGTCAGGTACTCATCGAGGAATTTGTTCGTACCCATCAGGATACCAACGGTGGTTCCAACAGTCATCGCGGCACCGAATCCAAGGAGGATTCGCGCGATGGTGATCCCGTAGTTCGCGATGGGATCGTATCGACCGCTTCCGGAAACGACTTCGTACACGTTGGTCGCCAGTAGACCGAGGCCTGGAAACTGGTTCGGATTAAATGCTAGCGAAAGCAGTTGCCATCCTATTAGAACCAAGCCAAGACCTCCAAGCCGGGCGAACATGGTTCTGTTGCCGATCCGTGAGGCTATCACCTCATGATCGTTTGTCCAGTTCGTCAGTGTAGTTGTCCAGTTCGCCATTGTGGATTACAGGGCCTCAAGGTCCTCATTGGTGTAGGCATGCTCATCGATGTCAGGGACGGATTCAACGCCACCGTGTTCATGGACGTACTCAATGAGCTGCCACTTGCTGTCAATGTAATCCTCGCTCCACTCCTGCTCAAAGACCCGTTCTTGTTCGACCTGATCGATGACGACCTCTATCTCGTCCTCGTCTTGGAGCCCAGCCAATTCGCCATACTCGTTGATTGCCTCCTCAACGTTGTCTCGGAAGAGGTCAACAGCGTCTTTCCAGCCAGCTACAAGGCCACGAGCTTCGTCGGGGTTCGACTCCACCCACTCCCGTTCACAGACCATACTCGTTACTGGCGGGGCGTAACCTGTTTCGTCCTGCCAGACCTCGACTGGATCGAAGATAGGTCGAACATCTGGATTGGCCAGCCCGCGGATACCGAAGCCGGTGAAATTCACCATGGCATCGATTTCCTCGTCTTCAACGAGTAGATTCCACAGTGCTGGCGGATCTGTGGAAATTACCTCCTCTGGGTCCTCCTCCATATCGAAGTCGAGGACACTCCCCCACATTGCTTGGTTAGTAAGTGTATTTGTGGAACCCCAGGGTGGAATGCCGAGAGTCCGTCCTTCGATATCGTTAACGGATTCAATGTCAGAGTCTTCTCGGACAAACGTCTGGGAGATGATGTTCATGTGGGGCCCGATGACGACCAAGTCCTCACTGTCGTTTATATTCTGGATACTACTGAGCGTCGGAAAGCTCGTGGCCGATGTCTGGTTTGCCGTGAACGAGCGTGTGAACTGTCCGAAGCCAACGACGTTCTGGTTAATGTTGACATCGTGTTCTTCCCAGACGCCATTATCCATCCCGTAGTCGTAGACTGGGATGTACAGTGCACCTTCGCTCCCGTAGATCTGGAGCTGTCCACCGTTTCCAGACTGAACGAGAGATGAGCAGCCACCCAGTATGCTAAGCGATCCTGCTGCACCGACTGCTGCAGTCGTCCGTAGCATGTTACGTCGGCTGTGGTTAATCGTACCGTCAGCCGTGTTGTGGTCTTTCATACCTCACAATCGCCCATCCAGGACTATTCCATATAAATGTTGCTCAAGATTGTACACTTGTTTTACGGGATATTATGGATTAGAGGGTATGTCTCCTGTATCCCTGATATTAGAGAGGATAAAGTGAGAGGGTAGATACGCTAATATTGGATATTATATACACTTAAGTAGTAGACTAGCTGGGGGAATAGCGGAATTCAGGCCAGTCTGCGTGCTATTTAGCGAAATAATTCGATATGGATCTTTCGAGCACTTCAACAATCTTATCCAAGATAAGTGGATCTTATATGTGCTCTGATTGCGCTCATGCTTCAGCGCGCGGTAAGCTCAACGAATTCGAGCCGTATGAATTACAATTTTATAATACCGATTTCCAGGCGCGATCCTGTGTACCGTTTTGGCATACCAAATAATCGGTGAAAGGCTACAATATAGCGATCTTACCCTGATGCGTGGCGTATTCTCGATCTCGTGTATTCATCCGGTAATATTGGAATTTATATTGTAGAAGGGATCTGCACGGCAATATCATTGATTATAATAAGGGATGGGGGATAGAGTAGTAAGCGCTAATCCTATAATACTGTATCTTATATACTAAGATGTTGCATATCGACCATGAGTTCAACGTCAACCTTGTCAACTATTGATAAGACAGTACAAATCATCTATGCGGTCAGAGAACTCGATGGGGCTCGGGTTTCGGAACTGGCTGACCATTTAGAAATGTCTACGAGTACAGTTCACTCTCATCTCGCCACGTTGGAGGCAAATGAGCTCGTCGTCACAGAGGGAGACGAGTATCACCTTGGTATGCGCTTCCTCCAACTCGGTAAATATGCCCAGCGACGACGAGAAGGATACGTCCTTGCTGACGAATATACAGAAAAGCTTGTTGAAGAGACCGGGTATCGTGCTATCTTTTTTGTCGAAGAGCATGGTCAAGGCGTATTTATTCATATGTACTCAGGTGATCACCCGCCGTGGATGCACACTGACGCTGGCCAACGCGCGCACTTGCATCCATTGGCTGCAGGAAAAGCAATTCTTGCATTCTATCCGGAATCAACGGTGCTGGAAATCCTCCGTGAGCAGGGAATGCCACGTAAAACCGAGAACACGATCACTTCACCGAATGAATTCCTAGACGAACTAGAGGAGGTTCGAGAAACAGGAGTCGCCTTCAACGATTGCGAGAACGTCGAGGGGATCCGAGCTATCGGCGTTCCTGCGAGAGCCCCTAGTGGCGAGGTAATTGGTTCGTTCAGTATTTCTGGCCCGAAGAACAGTATGCCTGACGAAGAGTTCCGAGAAGAGTTACCAAAGGTACTGAAAGGTATTGTTAATGAGTATGAACTAGAACTGACGCTATGACCTGTCTAGCTCCCATCTCAATGATTGGACTTAGTAAATCAATCGACTTGTACTGACGACTGCTAAATTACATCGTTAAGAAGGGAAAGCCGTTCACAAATGTCTAGAACCACTATTTCGTCGATGGTAACCCCGTAAATATTTGGTATCCCACAGGACGGACGCCGACCCAGGGATCGTTATCACCTACTGGCTTATCGACAGAGACAACGGCTTTAGTCTTCCACAGCAATCACAGGAGTTCAATGTACTTAACTCAGGAACAGGAGAACCGCTTTCCAGGAAATCGAAAGACATCTGAAATAATCTAGACAGCGGCACCCTCTAGTTAGCCCAGTTTGAGGAACAAGCAGGTCAGAGAGTGAGGTTAGAACTATGCTCGCAGACCTGCGCAGCGAGTGCTACGCGGCGGAATTAGATGAATATTGAGAACGGGAACGGACGGCGACGCCCATCAGGGCGTTCGCCGTCCAGCTTCATGCAACCGGTTGTTCGCTTTGAGAAACACAAGCAATTCTTTGCACACTCAGCGTTGAACGGTCTCATCAAGCAATCTGGCACTGGGTATATCGCTGGCTGCAGCGTGCCAGACCTGCCGACGGCGAAGCCGTCGCGGATCGCGGTTGATGAAACCGCTGTCAAGACTAACGGCGACCGATCTTGGATGCATACTCAATAAATATTGATGCGAAACTCATCCTTGATGTAGCACTTTTTGGACGACGAGACACCGATCAACTGCTGCGTTTCTGCATGGATTCGTCGAAAAACACGTCTCTCCGACGCTGAGTTTCTTGTTGATGGTACTAGCTGTTTGGCTATCCTCTCTCGATTAGGATTAAGTGTCCGCCTCGACTATGTCGATCGAAACCACTTTTCGAGAAGGTTTTGCTCGGTATAGCTGACCTGACCGCTCGAACCTAATCGAGAAAGGGTAGTCCGATAGCCGAATTGACGACGAGAAACATAGCCTCCGAAAGATCGTGTTTCTCTTTGAGTTGATGCAGAAACGCAGCCGCTGGATCGGTGCCGTGCCAACCAAACAGAGCGACGTCGAGAATCAACTTTGTCTCGATGTCTATTGCAGCATCCAACCAAGACCACTCGTCATTGATTTTGACAGCGGTCTCGTCAACCGCGACCCTTGACGGCTTTGCCGTCCTCAGAACGCGAAGCGTTCTGATGGGCCGCACGAGAGCTCCGCTCTCGTGGACGTCGGCGGGTCGCACCCGCTGTCAGCCAGCCGATGTACCCACTGCCAGATTGTTTGATGAGAGCGTTCTACACCGATCAAGCGAAGAGCCGATTGTATCTCTCGAAGCGAACAACCGGTCGCGTGGAGTCGGACGGCGAACGCCCTGACGGGCGTCACCGTCCGTTCACGCTCCCAACATTCATCAAATTCCGCCGCGTAGCTCTCGCTGAGCGGGTCTGCAAGCATCATTCCAAACTAACTCTACGACCTGCTCACTTCTCAAACCGCGCTAACTAGACGGTGCCACGGAACGTGAGCTGACAAACGAGAACTAGGTCAACTCGCTGTCGATCGCTGATCATCTAGATACGTTTTCTTTACTCTCTGGATCTCTCACTCGGACGGCACTGAGTTTTTCGTCTCCTCAATGGGCATGAGGTCGTTGCGAACAAACATTTACTGTCAGACGAAGATGGGGAAGCGAACTACGATCAACACTCGAATCGCCGTCGATTCCTTGCTGCACTCGGTATCGGTAGCATAGTGGAAACTGTCGGATGTGCTAGCTCTGGTGGCAATGGCGATGGTAGGAACGGCAACGGAAATGGAAATGGAACTGAGGACAATTCAGAAATGACTATTGACGCACGCTTTGGAGCGACGGTAACTGCTGACGAATCAGCATCGATTGACGTCGACCATATTGTTGATCTGCTGTTCCAACCGCGAGAGAACCCCCCGATTCCAGAATTCTATTTCGAGCCGACAGGGCTGTACATTGAACCTGGCGACACGGTCAAGTTTAACATGGCGACGCCACATCACAACGTCAACGCCTACCATCCTGCATTCGGGTACAACCAGCGGGTACCTGACAAGACACCTGCCTACTTGGCACCGTTCTACCAGGTGGCGATGCGTGGTACTATACATTTGAACAAGAGGGCGTCCACGATATCATGTGTACACCTCTCGAACTGTTCGGGATGGTCGGCCGGATCGTTGTCGGATCGGCGAGTGGCCCCTGCGCAAATCCCGTCGGCGAGGCACCTGGGAATGAGCAGTCACGGCCGCCGGAGTACACCGCCGGCTCTGTGCTCGGCGATCCTGCGCTCGTGGCGGAGGCGATTGTCGAATCAGAGACTGTCGCCTGGAGCGATATTGCCGCCGAAAACAAACAGCCGATGTTGAGACCAGTTGAGGAATAGAGCTACTGACGATAAATTCCGTTTCTTTTATAGGAATATCGACTTGTCATCGAGATATCAACGACGTTGAGCCGAAGACCTCGAAGGTGATCGTGAAGACGTTTCCGAGACGTGGAGACCTCGTTGCCCTATTCCTGCCGCTCGCCATCCATTGACATTCGACGGCGAAGCGATCACAATGATCGTCTGAGAACCGAGTTTCGTCGCGCTCTGGTCCGTTACAATCCCAGGAACACCAAAATACGTCAAACGGATGGCGGCCACAGTTACTACGCTGGAGAACGGAAGCCGAATATTTCCGCGATCTGTAACTCTAACGTACGGACCGTTTGAACCAGTATATCTTTATGCGTGGTAACAAAATAGAATAGCAATGAAGGGTCACGCGACCGCACCCGCTGCCGGGACGATACTCAGTCCACTTGCCAACGGTTTCGGATCTGCGTTTGCGATCGATATGTACAGTACTGCAACGGTGGAACTTAACGATTCTGGCTCGATTTCTAGCGAAGTCTCCACTACTGAAAACGGCTCGGAAAGCCTATCGAATCTCTCTGAAAGATGTCTGGAGGCATGTATTGAAACCGTTGGCGATAACCAGGGTGGATCCGTGTATGTTGAAACTGAAGTCCCGTTGAACTCCGGTCTGAACGCGACCAGTGCAACTGCTAACGCGGTCGTATTAGCAACAGTGGATGCGCTCGGTATGTCAATTGGAGAGGGTTCGGCTCAGGATACGTCTGATACTTCGGGGTCGCACGAATCACGCGATTCGCTCCCGCTGATTGACGTAGCAAAGCTTGCAGTAACGGCGACCGAAGATTCGGACGTTATTATACCGAGTACGTTCGACAGTGCAACGGCCTCGCTATTCGGGGGAATTACTGTTACGGATAATATCGAGAATGAGATTATTCAACGCGATCAAGCGGAGTGGGACGTCCTCGTTTGGCTTCCTGCAAAGCTAATGAGTGGGGAGATAGACTACGAACGTTGCAAACGGTTAACGATTATCGCGGACCAAATTCTCGAACTGATCCAAAAGGAGAGATACACGGATGCGATGATGCTCAACGGGTTCGCCTTTAGCTCCGCGCTCCGATTCCCCAGCCAACCGATCGTCGAGGCGCTTCCGCTCACGAACGGCGTTACTGTCTCTGGAACGGGACCAAGTTATATTGCGGTCGGGAAAACGAGCACGTTAGAGAAGGTCCGACAGTATTGGGAACTCCGCAAAGGATCTGTTGTGGAGACGGCAGCAGTACGTGATGGGGCGCAAATCGTTTGATGAACTGTGGCCGACTGAGACGCAAGTGAGCAAGGCTGTACCATCGGTGGCGCGCTTTCCGAACGAATCGTTCACTGTCATGCCGCTACGGAAATAATCGCGCGGAGTCCGTTAGTATCCGGGGAATCAGTTAGCTGCTAGTTATATAGTACACTATCTAATATTTGTCTCCTCATCGGATCGAATGAATACCTATTGGATTACACACCAAACGATTTATTGTGGTATCTGGCGTAATATGAAACAATGCAGTACCATAACGAGGAGGAGGAGAAAGTGATCCGCGATAAGGAGGGACAACTGATTCGGGTATATTACGATGACGAAGAAGTGTTCCACAGGCATCACGAATGTGCTAACTGTGGATGGACCGGAGAGGTCGATTTCTATCCGCATCTGAAGCTCTGTCCTGACTGTAGTACTCCCCGTGGCAAACACGGTCTCCACAGGAAGCTGTGGTACAACGGAACGTGGGCCGATGCCCGCCTCGACGAACTGAAAAACGACATTCCATCAGCTGGCTGTTTCAACCCCGGAACGACCGACTAACTCCTCATGCGCTATCGAGAATATGCGCTCCCCTCTCGACAGTTTTCGTAAACCAAACTGATCCTTCCCGAAGTTCCCATTTTTCTTTCACCTCTTCAAGGTCGTCCCGTTTTCCAACAGCGACGAAACTTGGACCCGAACCAGACAGTGAAACGCCCTTCGTCGCAGGAAGCGCCTCGACGATCGGTTCACAGGTGAATCGAAGTGCCGAACAGAACCCGAACCCGTTGATCATCATTGCATCCTGGTATTTTTCTCTCGAGACGAGGTCGAGAATTTCGTCCGCGAGCGGAGCGAGTTGCTTACAGCGGTCGTGATCAACTTCGGAACTGAACGCTTGCTTGGGGGGAGTCCAGACGAGAACATCCCAATCGACGGTATCCCTCGTAATGAGTTCGTCCTCTAAATTATCCGTAACTGTCACACCACCGAACATCGACGCCGTTGCATCGTCGAATGCCCCCGTCGTCGTCACGTTCGCATCGCGTGCTGCTTCGACACCGATGCGAGTCGCTGTCAGGAGCGAGACTGCCTGTCCGTCCTGCTCGAGATCGTCAACAGTCCCATCCTGACCGGAAATGAGTCGTTGACCTCCATCGCTATACATGGCATTTTGATCAGTCGTGTCTATGATAGAGACATCGAGAGCGTCTAACGTCGCTAACACCGCCGCATTCGCGACGACGCTCGATGATTTGAGGCCGGCGGCCATTGGAATATCGCTATCAGTTCGAACGACACCGCCTTCGTTATCTCCGAACCGCTCCACACATCGTTCGACGCATCGCTCGATGAGACGTGTATCCATGTCTGGCTTATCCGCTACTTCCCCATAAATATCCCCGGAATCATCGAGTTCCACGGTTGCAGTGCCGTATTTGTCGATACCGAATGCAGCCCCGTATCCTGTCGCAAAAGCACAGAGTATTGTTCCCGCAGCGGGAGCAGCGGCGTGGCCCTTCATTGCCGGCCAGTATGAAAAGCAAATATAAAGGGGTAGCGGTTCGTGAGTGTTTTGCCCACACATGGGCAGCCGATACCGGTGGGAACAACCTCGATACTCACTTCAGACCCCTGCCGATGGAAAACGATGGTCTCCGCCGAACGGATCTGGTATAGTAGCCACTGGAAGTCACTGTACACCCGATCGCACAGCTATCGTGCAATCGGCGGGAAGGGTTTCAGTTGTTACTATAATATTCACACATATGATTAAAGTTAACATTATACTAATCTTCATAAAATAGATATAGTGTAGCCGTAGTTAGAAAAGGCAATATTTGTGGGCATCAGAACGTACACCTTCCGCATAGTAGTATTAGGTCTGTGAACGATAGATCAGGTGTTTGTCGATGAGTGATACCGAAAATGAGGTTAGCCCATATACGCTTCGTCTTGAACTCGCTGATAAGCCAGGGGAGTTGTTACGAGCACTCCGACCTATTTCAAATAAGGGAGGTAATTTACTGTCTATTTTCCATGAGCGAGGGAATATTACGCCTCGAGGACACATTCCTGTCGAGGTCGATATGGAAGCAACTCCGACCCAGTTTACATCTATCGTCGATTCACTTCGATCCGCCGGTGTTAATGTCATCGAAGCGGGATCAGATCAATACAAGGGGGAGTTGAGGGTGGTTCTCGTAGGCCATCTCGTCGATACCGATTTATCTGATACGCTACAGCGGATCCAAGAGAGCGGCGGTGCATCGATCACCGATATCGCTCTTTCCACGCCACTGGAAAAGGGGGACATTTCGAGCGCGCAATTGCGGCTATCTGCACGGGAAGGAGATTCGGAACAGATCCTCAAAGCCATTCGGTCGATCGCCGACGAGAAAGACCTACAACTCATCGAACCGGCAATGGAGGAAGACCAATGAAACTCGCAGTATTCGGCGTCGGCGCAGTTGGAGAATCGGTCCTGAAACTCGCGAGCAAAGACGATCACGAGATCGTTGCTATTGCAGATTCGACAAGTGCTGCGGTAGACGCGGATGGCATTGCCGTCGAGAAAGCGCTCTCTCGCAAAAGCTATCGAGACCAGGTTGGTAGCGAGGCGATCGAGGACGCACTCGCGGCGAACTACGACGTGCTAATCGAAGCGACGCCGACGACGCTCGATGACGCCGAGCCCGGATTCTCGCACGTCCGAACTGCGCTCGAACGCGACCGTCACGCCGTGCTCGCGAATAAAGGCCCAGTCGCACAGCGATACGCCGAACTGCGCGAAATCGAACGGAGTAGCGACGGGACGATGCTATTCGAGGCCACTGTTGGCGGCGCTATCCCCGTCCTGTCTACGATTGCGGATCACAGCGGCGAGGTGACCTCCGTTCGCGGCGTTCTCAACGGAACGGCGAACTTCATCCTGAGTCGGATGGGAACCGAAGGACTCGATTACGAGCACATTCTGGCAGAAGCCCAAGATCTCGGTGTCGCCGAGGCCGATCCGTCCTTCGACGTCCAGGGGACGGACACGGCGCTGAAATGTGTCATCCTTGCAAACGTTCTCAAAGACGGTGATTATACGCTCGCCGACGCGGAAGTAAACGGAATCGAAAGCTTACCTGGGAGCGCACTCGAGGTCACCGCACAGGACGACCGAACCATTCGGCTCCTCGGAGAGGTTTCCACCGAGGGGACGATTCGTGTCGGGCCACGACTCGTCACCAAGAACAGTTCACTCGCCGTGTCCGGGACGGTCAACACCGTTCAGTTAGAAACGGAACATTCCGGTACGCTAAACCTCTCCGGTCAAGGCGCAGGTGGGCCTGAAACCGCGAGTGCAGTTCTCTCTGACGTGCGGCGGTTAGAGCGAGAAGAATCGTAGTTCCGGCCTCGTCGAGATATTCCCGACGGGAATTGCCATCTATAGCGCCAACTAAACGGATCTTACATCGATCCCACGACAGCAGCGCGGTTCAAAGCACACCGTGAGCGAGAATTACAGACTGTAGGAAGGCTATAGAGTAATTGTTGGTGGCCACGACAGCTGACGGAACGCCTCGCCGTTAGAGTCAGTCTCTGCAGTCGCCTTTCAAACACCACTCTCCGTTCGAGCCACACAAACCTGTACGGGCGCAAGTATTCGCTTCCGTTTCGGAGCGCCGCCGTATTGACACACACACACTGATCATCCGACAGGTCATGCTCGATCAGAACACAAAGACGGGTTTGCACACTTCTCCGCTGTGGGCGTCCTCAAATGCGTTCTCAGCAGAGTCGATGTTGTAGATTGTGATGAGTTCGTCGAGGTCGAGACTAGCGTTCTCAAGGACGCGTATAGACTGCTCGAAGTTCGACCACAGCGCACTGTACGACGTTTTGATATTGATTTCCCCTCTGACTAGCGGAGCCGTCTCTATCTCGCTCGGTTCGGAGGGAATACCGACCTCGATGATTTCTCCGCCCTTTCGCACGTATTCCGTTGCCGACTCGAGTCCGCTCTTGTGACCCGTCGTATCGAACACGGCGTCAACGCCTAGCCCATCTGTCGTTTCGTCCACATAGTCGCGCACGGAGTCGGATTCGATATTGAGCGTCTCGATTCCGAGCAATTCCAAGGCCGGCAATCGGCACTTCGTGTCGTTTGCTAAGCCCGTCGCGATCACTTCCGTCCCCATCGAATCGAGGAGGGACGCACACAGTATTCCGATCGGACCGGGACCCTGGACGAGGACAGTGTTCCCCGGTTTCACTGAGGAACGATCGTAGACAGCGCGGGTAGAGACGCTCAATGGTTCCGTTATCGCCGCGTGTCTGGACGGGATCGTCTCGGGAATCTCTTTCACGTAGTCCGCGTCGACGGCGACATACTCCGCGAATCCGCCGTCGGTTTCGAACCCCCGCTTCACTGTGTCCTGACAGATATTCTCGAGTCCCTGCTGGCACTGGAAGCAACGGCCACATGTATGAATCGGTTTTTCGACGACCTGCGCACCGACTTCGACGTTCGAGACATCAGTTCCAGTCTCGACTACTTCACCGGTATACTCGTGACCCATGATACGGGGCATCTTTACCCAATCAAAGCCCTTCTGAAGGTATGCATGCACGTCACTGCCGCACAACCCAGCATGCGTCACTTCGATGAGGACCTGCTCGTTCGTGATGGTCGGTTGTTCGACATCCTGTACGGACAGTTCTCGCTCGTCTGTTTGAATGATTGCTTTCATTGGTAGCTGATGTACCCGGGTCTCACGATAGCGACATGTATGGCTGCGTCAGTTGGTCAAACGATTCACTCGTGATTAAAGTTCACGGTCACGGATCCGTCGAACTTGAGCATGAGAGATTGCGCCGCGTCGCGGAAGAGCACTTTTCCGGCGGGCGATCGGCGCTTCGCGGTGATGAAGAGGTGATCACAGGAGAGGTCAGCCGCGGTCTCGAGAACCTCTTTGGGGAGCGGCCCGACGGCACCGCGTGCCGAGTAATTGACATCCGCATCAAAAACGCGTTCCGCGGCCTCGCGTGCCGTCTTCTCCGCTTCCTCTTTGATCGACTCGGAACTCGGTGCTTGGTGGCCCTTCCTCGATGCCTCCTTAACATCGTTTTGATAGTTCTCTTCATTAATGAATTTACAGACGACGATCTCGGTCTCGGTTCCCGTTGCAAACTGATTTGCTAAATTCAACAATCGGGTATCGACTTTCTCTCCCAGTATTGCGACTAATGCAACATCCATACGATAAGTATCATCCGAAGCTACAAAAATCTTCCCTGAACAGCCCGATAGGTGAGACAGGGGTTTCCTCGGCCTGTTGTTTTCTGTCGGCGTTTCGCTCCCTTCGCGGATCGACCAAATCAGTGCCGGCAGCCGAGTGGAACGAGTAGATTATCGGTACACCGTTACAATCGCGAATCAATAACCAGGCCGACGAGTGGGAACGATCAGGACGAGTCGGTGAACCCGCTCATACTCTGGTACGCTGGTCTCGCCAGAGCGAGCGCACAGAGCATCAAGAAGAAGAGCGCGATGTGGCTCTCGAGGAAGATCATATACGACCCATCCGAGATCGTCAGAGATCGTCGGAAGTTCGTCTCGGCGATCGGACCGAGAATGAGGCCGAGCACCATCGGAGCCAGCGGATATGCCCGCTGGCGGAGTAGAAAGCCGACGATACCGGCGATGAGCATCACCCATGCGTCGAACACTGCGGATCGCAGGGCGATCGATCCGATGACACAGAGTACTAGGATCCCCGGCCACAGATAGTGAGACGGAATGCTAATAATCCGAACCCAGTAGTGGACGCCAGCCAGACCGAGTATAAGGATGAGAACGTAGATCACACCGAACCCGACGAATATCGTGTAGAGCAGATCCATGTGGTCGGTGTAGAGCTCGGGACCGGGCTGAATGTTGTGGATGAGTAGCGCACCGATGAGAACGGCCGACACCGTGTCACCGGGGATACCGAGCGTGAACGTCGGGACTAGCGCACCACCGGTACTCGCATTGTTCCCAGATTCGGCCGAGGCGACGCCCAGAATGTTCCCTTCACCGAACGGGTTTTTATCGGAGTCGAACCATCGTTTCGCTTCGTTGTACGTGAGGAACGAAGCGATGTCGCCGCCAGCGCCTGGGATGGAGCCGACTAACGTCCCGAGGACACCCGTTCCCAGCGAAATCGGGAGGACCGATTTCACATCGCTGAGAGAGGGCAGATAGCCGTTTATCTCCTGTTCAACCTGCCGGTTAGTCGTGATTCCCTCGGAGTACCTATGGAGTCCTTCGGCGATCCCGAACAGGCCGATCATCACAGCGATAAATTCGACGCCTTGGTACAGTTGCGGGATATCGTACGTGAATCGCTGATGTGCCGTGATCGGGTCGAGACCGATGGTCGCGAGGAGCATCCCCATCAGTCCCGAGATCATCCCCTTGGCCACCGAGTTTCCGCTGACGCTCGCAATTATCGTCAGTCCAAACAGTGCGAGGGCGAAAAATTCGGGCGATCTGAATTCTAGGGCGAAATCCGCGATCACGGGTGAGAGGAAAATCAACGCGAAGACGCTTATCATGCCGCCGATAAACGAGGAAATGACGCTGATCCGAATCGCTCGGCCAGCCTCGCCCTTCTGCGATAGCGGGTAGCCATCGAAAATCGTCGCCGCCGCTGCCGGCGTCCCCGGCGTTCGAATGAGAATCGCGGGAATCGATCCGGCGAAGACTGCACCGCCGTAGACCCCGAGCAGTAACATCATTCCATTCCCGGGATCCATCCCGAACGTAAATGAGAGGAGGACGGCAATCGTCATCGTCGCCGTCATTCCCGGAATCGATCCCATGATGATACCGGTGAGAATGCCGGCGAGAATCAAGAATAGCGGCAGTGGTTGCAAAACGGTCTGCAACGCCGTGAGTAGTGCATCAATCATTTAGATCACCAGTGGAATGTTCGGGAGAAGGTTCGAAATGGGAATAATGCCCTTCGGAAGTCGAATGAGGAATATGACGTCGAAGATGTAATAGAGAACGAGCGGGCTACCGACTGCAAACGGGATGAGGAGCGGTTTCGAGGTAAGACCCGAGTAGTACGAGATAGCGAAGAGAAAGAGTATCGATGCGACTAAGAACCCGAGTACCGGGAGCGCGACGAGATACGTGACCAAGAGGCCAAAGACCAAGAGAACTGACTTCAACCCCGACCGATCGATATCGAATCCTGGCTCCATCTCTTCGTCTCGAATGATGACGGCGATCGAGAATACGATTATGCTGACGCTGAGAAAGATGGGGAAAAATCCAGCTCCGACTTGTCCCCTATCGGGGAATCCCTGTGCGGTATTGATGACGAACAGGGACAGGAGTATGAACCCGACGGCGATCGGATTTTTCGTGATTGGGTTTTGCTTAATATTCATTTTTTGTATTGGAGTGGTTGCTACGTTCCGGACCCTTACTGACGACGGTCAACCTGCACTGAACACAGCTGCGTAGTTTCATTATTATCATCTGGAAACTTCATACATACGTATGCCGAATGCGGGGTTGTAAATCCGTCGGTTAAAATCCTCATTTAAAACCGGAACCCCGGCGAGCGTGTCGGTTCTCACTGGTATGAAGAGGATGAACACAAGTACTCATCCTCGGTCCGAAAGTTATCCGTCCAGACCGAGTTCCGAGATGATCTCTCCGTACTTCTCGTACTGGGTGCTCATAAATTCATCCAACTCGTCGCCCGTGCGTTGCTTCATTTCGTAGCCGCCGTCCTCCATGAAACTGACGAAATCGTCGTCTTCGTAGATCTCTTCCCACGTTTCGACGATTTGCTCGTACGTTTCGTCGTCGACATCCGTGGAAACGAAGTTGGCCAACCACGACCCCAGCTGTAGATCGTAGCCCTCATCGGCGAGGGTGGGGACGTCCGGGAGTGCGGAGTGCTCGCTATCGGCCATCACACCGAGACACTCGAGTGGTCCGTCGTTCACCTGCGGTGCGACTTCGGGCGCGCCCGATGCGGTCACGTCCGCTTCGCCGTTTACGACTGCCGTGATAGCCGGGTCACCGCCGTCGTACGGAACGTGCTCGACGTTGCCATCAATTCCGGCTTCCAACGCGAATCCGGCGCCCGCGATGTGATACGTTCCTCCAGTACCGGAGTTCGACATCGTGACGCTGTTGTCCTCCGCGTACGAGACGAAGTCCTCAAGGGTGTCCCACCCGGAGTCCTCGTGGACGGTAACGGTTGACGGCGTCACGGTGTACTGCATGATCGGTTTGATCGAGTCCGGTCCGAGATCGGAGATTCCGAGGTGCTGGAACATGCAGATTTCGCCCGCTGCGAGGCCGATCGTGTGTCCGTTTGGAGTGGCGTTGGCGGCCGCGTTCATCCCAACGGAGCCGGATCCACCGGTCTGATTGCTAACGACCCAGGCGACATCGGAGAGCCGTTCACCGGCGTCGGCGATTGCTCTGGAAGTTTGGTCGGCACTCCCTCCAGCGGCCCACGGTGACACGATTTCAACCTGTTGAGACGGCCATTCGCCGCCGTTATCCCCGGATAGATCACCGATACAGCCTGCAAGTCCGACGGCGCCCGTTACACCGATCCCCTTCGCGAAATCACGTCTATTCATGCCACTGTTTGATGATGGACCATTGCTATTGTCTCGCATATCCAATCACCTATTTGAGTTTATTATATATATAGTTTATTGCGCATAGTCTGACGAAGCGTATTTTACTACTGTCATAGAGGTGATCCTCAAATATCACTTCGTCCGTCTACTGTCGCGTCGGTTCGCTATTCGCCGACCCGCATAAAAGATGGAGCGAAACCGCGCGGATTGGCTCTGCGATCTTCGGTCAACCAGTCATCATTCCGGGACGCTTTAAGTGTGATTTGCGACGTTGGAACGGGTCACAGCGAGAATCTCGACGAGCAGTACCGCCAACAACAGGAGCGGAAGCGACATGGCGATCTCGATTCCGAAAGTACTGGCGAGGATCCCCACGAGGAGGGGGAGAGATCGAAATGCCTGCGAAATTCACGGCCGTCGCGATAGCGTTTACGGGTCCGCTATATTCCGGCGTGGATTCGACGCCAAAGGCGAACAGTGTCGGAAACACTCCCGCCATCAGAAACCCTACGACGGCGACGCTCGCCACCATTACTCGTCCGGTAGTCAGAAGAAAGGCGGCGTAGGCGGGTATCGTACTGCCCACAAGGACGAATAGCAACAACAGATACCGAACTCTCCCGGCCAAGTATCCGGACAGCATGCGGCCGGGGATATAGGAAGCGAGGTGCACGGAGAGGAGAAGATTCGCCGTCGCGGTCGGAAAATGCCGTGTTGCGTAGTACGGGAGCCACGTGAATATAACGCCCTCTATCGCACCAGATGCCATCAGGCCGAGAGCCATACTGAAGACCGCGGGTCGCTTCAGCACGTCCCATAACGAGGTCAGCGAGAGGCGTTCCTCGTTATCTAACTGGTCCGGTCGATCCATCGAAATCAACAACGCAAACGGTGCGATGAACGCGACTGCCAGGACGAGATAGGCTATCCGCCAGTCCCCGATCGACAGCATCCCGTTTACGAAAATCGGTTCGGAAGCCGCTCCGATGGCCCAAACGGCAGTATACGTGTTGAATACCTCTCCGCGGTTAACCGGAAAAAGGTGGCTCAGTACAGGACGATCAATTGCACGAAAGATCCCAGCTGTCGCGCCCTGGAAAAACAGTAATACGAGCAAGATTGGAAAGGAGAACGCTTGGCTCACGAGGAACGTGCTCACCGCCGTGCCGATAGCACCGATCAGCAGTAACCGCTTGAGGTTCATCTGTCCAGTCTTGAAACCGACCGCCAGAATAGCGAGGAGGAAACCGATCGTCGCGGCCGGACTGATCAGTCCAAGTTATCCTTCCGAGAGGCTGAACGACGTCTGAAAGCTCGTCAGAAGCGGGCCACGCATCTGCATCGTGATCGCTTCAGCCACGACGAACAGGAAGATGATCGCTGTCCAGTCGTATCGCGTCTCCATTACAGTTAGGGCAACCGGGATTGGCCATAACAGTACCGATACCGGCACGTGGAACGCTCCCCGCGAGTTCGAGAGTACGGTATCAGTCCTATCTTCATTCCAGATGAAAACAGTAGTGACAAAGTTGGTTCTCGAGGAACGTCGCGCCCATAGTGACGAAAGCTGTGGTCTAGCGGGATAACGGCCGTCTGAAGGACAGATCAGTTGGAATCCCGGTGAGAGAATATTCGTGCAGCGGGTTACGGTCGCGGATCCCACTCGCGTTCGACCAGGAAGTCGTCCAATTTCTGCTTCGGATTCTCGAAGACGTTGGAACCGTGGAACACGAGCACGGTGTCGAAGTCGTACTGGAGTAGATCATAGAGGTTGATCTCTGCGGCCTCGTGATCCTCGTTGAACAACGCCGGTGGCGGAAGGAGATATCCCTCCGGTAACCCGGCTCGATCTGCGCCGTCTAGGGCGTCTCCTGAAATGAGGATGTCTCGATCTTGGAGGAGCAGGGCGGACGTGGCATCGGTGTGACCGGGGATCTGGATGACACGGATGTTTCCGTCCAAGACGTCGTCGTCTTCGAAGCGCACATCCGGTTCGTAGTCGATCGCCTCGTGGAGCTTCGACTCGTTGTCCGCGGCAACAAGTTCGGGATCGAACGCCTCCATCACGTGGTCTAGGCCGCCGTGGTGACCGTGGTCTCCATGGGTGATGATAACGCGGTCGATCGAGCCGAACTCGTTTTCGATTGTCTCGACGAGTTCCTCACCGTTCTCCTCGAACGCCGTATCGATGAGGGTGATCGTCCCTTCCGGCTGGTTCTCGAGGACATACGTACGGACATGTTCGAACTGAATCGCGTAGATATCGTTGATGACCGATTGCAGACTCATACGGGCACAGATGGTCAATCGTGCCAAATAAAACTAACGGTAGCCCCATCGAACGGTACTGATTTAGCGGTTTTCTGTGTATGCCCGCCGACCTCAAGTGTGAACGCATCTCACTTTCGGTTCAAAATAGTCGAAATCATTCCAAGTGTTTAATAGCTCCTACGAGTACGGATGATACATGGGAGATGAGAAAGTGGACGAGGGTCGGCGGCTAAAGAGCGTCGATCAGGCGTTCGATATAATCGAATATCTCCGAGAAGGGGATTCGGCCACGCTCACCGAGATCGCCACTGATTTCGGAATGCCGATGAGCACGGCTCACATCCACCTCTCTACGCTCGTGGAGAACGGCTACGTGATCAAGGAAGATAACGAGTATCGGTGTGGCCTCCGATTCCTGCGTACTGGCGGAGAGTTACGGGATCAGATGACGCTCTTCCAGGTGTCGAAGACGGAGATCGACGATCTCCAGGAGAAGACGGGAGAGATCGCCAATATCGGGACTATGGAGGACGGCTATCTGGTGCAACTGTATAAGTCCGAGAGCTCCAAGTCAATCGACGACAAATCGCCGCTCGGCTCGCACCTCCACCTCCATTCGACCGCGATGGGAAAAGCGATTCTCGCCCATCTCTCCACGGAGGAGATCGATCGAGCTATCGAAAAACGCGGAATGCCACAGTTGACGACGAATACGATCACGGAGCGTGATGCATTGGAAGAAGATCTCGAAGTGGTCCGGGAGCGAGGCTACGCGATAAATCGCGGGGAAGACTTCTCCGGCGTCTGTGCGGTAGCGTCCCCGATACTGTCGGGAGAAAACGAAGCGATCGGTGCGATCTGTATTAGCGGCCCGCGTAGCCGTATCGATTCCGAACGTATTGAAGAGGAGTTTGCGCCGGCACTGTCCGACAAGAAGAACATTATCGAGCTCAAAATCAAGCAATACGAGGACAGATAAATCACCATATTCGAAAAAAGGTGTTCTTTCCCTTGTTTCCGTTTGATCGATCACGCTGAGACCACTCACGATAGTATCTTTACATCCATATGGACGTAAGACACGAATTCCACATTCTTGAAGACAGTACTTAGGTGATTGTCCCACCAGGGCAACCTCGAGATCCCACACGTTCAGAGGTAACGCTCCGATTCGCGGGTAGATTCTCTGATTCTCCATTATAGTCACCATCGTTTACAATCATATGTTTGTGATGCCTCGATTCAACGATATTGAACCTATCCCTACGTGAGTGACGATAGCCGCTGCGACGCAGTCCGGTCACGCGTCAGTGTCTCTTTCGCCCAGGATTGCGGAGGTTCCGTCGCCGAAGGTAAGACGGTCTGAGAGACTGGTCAGTTCATCCGTTGAGACACCCTGATGCGCCGAAGGAGCCACCGTCCGAGCGAGTGGACCCGCTTGAGCGGGTTCACAGCGCTCACCGCTGCGTTCAACAATCCACATTCGTGACCGACCGCGAGTGCACGAGGCTGAGACCACGTGTAGTTCAGCTGAAGGTCGACGATCGCACCACTCGGTGGCATTCGATTCTCTTTCTCGAACGAGAAGGATCCGCCCGCGACGTGCACGTCGGCGAGTTATAGTAGCCACTAAAATGAGTTACATAAATCGAAACGCGGCCGTACGATCAGGTATGCAGTGACGTTCAGTGGCACCGATAGCGTTACGGTTCGACAGCAACGCGTCCGCAGTCCGTTTTCGGACTGTCCGCCACCGTGTCGAAGGATTCGCTGCTTGGCGGTCGAGCGTTCGAGAGATGTCGGTGAGGACGAGTGGGATCCTATTTGCCTGTTTCCCGTCCGTGACGGATCTTTCGTCCGATCGATCGGGAGAAACGTCGATCAGGAGAGCTGTTCGACGAGCTGTCGGAGCGTCTCGACATCATACTGGCCAGGTGCAGTCGCCTTTTCTGGGTCGACCGGTGCGTATCCGATACGCGAACCGTACACGACGGCCACTGCGCGGGTGTGACCGCCGACCGGCCCCATCGACATGGTGGCAACCGGATCTCCCTGCGCTGCGTGTCGACGAGTCGTCTCTAGGAGGGCGAGCGTATCATCGGGGTCGTGGGCCGTGACGGCGAGTTTGGCCACGTCGCCGTATTCTCTCGCTTCCGTGAGCAGCCGATCCAGTTCCGCTTTCGAGGGGGTCTCCTCAAAGTCGTGGGTCGAGACGATGACGGAGACGTCGTGATCGGCCGCCGCGTTGAGGAGGTCGCGGCCGTCGCCTTCGTTCAGCGACGCGAGTTCGATATCGACTGCCTCGACCGCGTCATAACCGACTGCTGTCTCCAACGCGTCGATACGGCCTTCGTTCGACGCCTCGCCGCCCTCCCACTCGGCACGATTCGTGGCGATGAGCGGAAGTTCGCCGTCGTACTCCTCGAATGCAGCGACTGGAGAATCCGCAAGATCCATCCGAAATTCGACCGCGTCGGCGTGTTCGCGGGCGTCCGGTTCCTCGGCGAGGTCCGCCGTCGCTGCTGCCAGGGTGAACGACTCGAAATCGAGTGGCATGGGCGTGTAAATGAGCAGGGTAATTTTGATTCCGATGATACCGGAGCTTTTTGCCAGCACCAGGCCAGCTGACAGAATGTTTTAAGTACTAGTCCTGTATACTCTCGATCGAAGATGAGCAAGCAAAATGTACTCGTTACGGGACCGTATGGTGAAGCAGGGGAAGCGATTTTAGAGCATCTCGTCGAGAAGGATAAATATGAATTCACCCTTCTCGATATGCAGGACCACCCCGATTACGAAACCGTCGTCGCGGACATCGCGGACTACGACGAGATTCGGCCGGCATTTGACGGCCAAGATGCAGTCATCCATCTGGCCGCTCAATCGGATGCCGGTGCCGAGTTCGAGGAAGTAATCGAACCGAACATCGTCGGCACGTACAACGTGATCCAGGCGATGGAGGACGCCGGCGTCGAAAAGCTGATTTTCGCCTCGTCGATGCGAGTCATGGGTCTCTACGAAGAGGATCATTCGCCCGAACTCTTCGAGGAGGACTACCCCAGTGAGTACGATCCGCTCAGGCTCGATCACAAGGACCTCCCTAAACCGGACAGCTATTACGGCGCCACGAAAGTATTCGCGGAGAACATCGCCCGGTCGGCCGTCAGACGCGACGGGCCCCTCTCGCAGGCGTTCGGCCTCCGTATTTCCAGCGTTCGAACGAAGGAGTACGATCACCCCTACGGCGACGCCGAACGGGGAGTCGATCGCAGCCGGGAGCACGAACTCGGATCGGAGGACGAAGTGTGGGACCAGTCGCAGACGGGCTCGTGGGAACGAGGAAGCGACGAGTATCAGGAGATGGTCAAGCGAATGCACGCGAGCTGGACCTCACAGCGCGACTTCGCACACATGCTGGAGTGTTGCCTCGAAAACGACTCGGTTACGTTCGACGTGTTCTACGCCGTCAGTAACAACAAGGCACGCTGGTTCGATCTCGAGCACGCGAAGGCTGTCATCGACTACGATCCGAAAGACGACGCGTCGGAGTGGGAGGGACCGCCGAACGTTGACGAAGAAGCTAATACCCCAAATCAGTAACCCGAATGCGATAGCCGAATAACGGGATCAGTCGAAATCGTCACCAACCCGTTTGACCAGCTTCCGGAAGCTCGAGAGCCAAGTCACGTTCACGACGGAATCGGTGATCCTATAGTAGAAAACGAATTACATACCGATCACAACCCGTCGTGCAATAGGTATGCATGGGCTTTCAGTGGCTACTATACCTGCCGCGTTTCAGGCTGTGTGATGCCAGCGATTCGTCCGATTGTCCGACAAGAACTGCGTTCACGACTTCCGAAGGGATCGATACTTCCCATACAGTCCGTGAGTGGCTCGTCGATGGTGAACCGATAGATTAAGGGCTTTCCGTTCAGATTTTGCCTATATGCATACGGTAGAACCGCTCGAGGAGCGGGTAGATCGCGATATTGTTTCGGAATTCGAGGGCATCCCGAGCTCTATCGTGTCGGACGTCACTGGTAACGTCGGTTTTGCGATGGATTCCGGAATCAAACCGATTTACGAGGGCGCCGAAATGGCGGGAAGCGCAGTGACCGTGAAAGCTGCTCCGGGAGATAACCTCATCATTCACAAAGCGATTACAATGGCGAAACCGGGAGACGTCCTCGTCATCGATGCCAACGGGTACCTCGAGACAGGACATCTCGGCGAACTCATGTGTGCATCGTGTAAAGCACAGGGTCTCGCCGGAATCGTCATTGACGGCGCGATCCGAGATCGGCGGGACATCGAAGAAATGGAATTCCCTGTCTACGCGCGTGGCGTTCATCCCCAGGGGCCGCTCAAACAGGACCCCGGATCGATCAACGTCACCGTCTCCTGCGGAGATGTCAGCATCAAACCGGGCGACATCGTGGTGGGAGACGACGAGGGTGTGACGGCGGTGCCGGCGGACAGCGCCGAACGTGTGCTCGAAGATTCTAAGGAGAAACTCACCGCCGAAAGCGATCTCCGGGAGCGGGCCGAGGCCGGAGAGTACCTCTTCGAAATTAGCGGTTATAACGAGTTATACGAGGAGATGGATGTCGTCGGTCCCGAGGATTCGGTCCAGTAGTACGGCGTCACCAATAGACGGACGGTGCGCTTTGATTCGCCCACAGTTCGGCACCGAACCACCGATGAGAGTATCGGCCCCATCGAACCGCCGACCGGACGAGCGGCGTGAGAATCGTAGCAGTCTCGATCGAACGTGTTCCCGATAACGTTTCGGAACCGATCCGCCACTTGAACCCGCTTCGAACGGGAGCTCGCGCTATTTCTCGCACAGCGATCACGATTTCTATCGGCGGAACTGAGACCGAGTGGAGGAAAACTTATTGCGCATGGATCCGATTTGAGGTGTGTGAGCATACGAGACACAGAAGCTGATATCGTCATTGCCGGTGCCGGTATGGCTGGGCTGGTCACGGCAGTGAGGGCACAGCAATGTGGCGCGGACGTGATCGTGCTGGAGAAGGGAACGAGAGCCGGCGGTTCGATGTATCTCTCAGGGGGAGAAGTGTGGGCGTACGACTCGATCGAGGAAGTTCGAGCGGACATCCCGAACGGCGATCCCGTGTTGCAGGAACTCATCGTCGAATCGATCGAGGACGGACACGAGTGGCTCGAGGAGTTAGGCGTGGAGCTTGACCCCATCCCCTCCGACATCCCCGGGAGTGGCAAGAAGATTGAACCGGAGGCGTTCACGAGTCGAATGGTCGACATCGTCGAGGATAACGAGAGCGAGATCCGGCTCGGTACCCCGGTGAGCGAACTGCGTACTCGTGATGGGAAGATCGAGAGCGTTGTCGCCATGGGCTCCGACAACGAACCGCTCAAGATCGAAACCGAAGCGGTCGTGCTGGCGACCGGCGGGTTCCAGGGCAACGAGCGGCTGGTCGAGCAGTTCATCACAGAACACACCGAGAACCTCTGGCTGCGAGCGAACCCGTGGAGCACGGGGGATGGACTCGAAGCGGCAGTAGACATCGGTGCGAAGACCACGAAGGGGATGAGTAAGTTCTACGGACACAACCTCCCGGCACCGCCTGCATCGATATCGGCGAGTGACTTCCGAGAGGCGGCACAGTACTACGGTCCGATGGCGCTCGCGCTCGGCGTCGACGGAAACCGTTTCGCTGACGAAACAGACTCCGAGATCGAAGAAGCGCTTCCGCAGGACACGATAAAAGACGCGGGCGGTCGCGCGTACTACATTCTAGACCAGGACGTCTACGACAGTCCGTCGTTGGCCGGTCACGCTGGGGAAGACGTCGAACTCGCTAGGGAGATGGACGGACGCGTCGCGGAGTGTGCGACCCTGGACGAATTGGGGGAGACGATTACCGACTGGGGTGGCAACGGGAGGCAAACGGTCGAGACCATTCGATCGTACAACGAGGCCATTCGAGAGGACGAGGCGCACCTATTAGATCCCCCGCGGTCGGACAACCAGTACACGATCGAGACGCCGCCGTTCTACGCGGTCGAAGTCCAACCCGCGATCACGTTTACGACGGGAGGCCTGGATGTCGATTCGGATATGCGGGTCCTTCGACAAAGTAACTCGGCGGCGAACTTCGATGCGGGATACACGCCACTCGAAACGGACGAGATGTACTCAAATTCGATCCCCGGACTATTCGCAGCGGGGGTCGACGTGGGGAACGTGAGCAACCGCACCTACCAGAGCGGTCTCGGACAGAGCCTCGTAACGGGTATAATTGCGGCCGAGAACGCAGCGGAGTACGCCGCAGCAGACACGAAACCGTAATCACCGTGTCCCTCGTGCGGTAGAACGCTGTGCAGCGGACTACTAAGTCTGGGCTGTTCGCGTTTCGTCGCGACCTGCATGCGTCGGGGCGCACATCCCGAGAACTTGAGTGAGCGTTCGAGTTTCGGGACGGGAAAACATGTTCGCGAAAGCTATCTCCTCGCTGGGTGTGAAATCCGGAAGTATGGTCGAATCTGATCCGACCCACGATGACGAGTGCTTCGACTGTCCGCACATATACCCTGACCGAAACACGTGCACGTACAGAGAACACGAAATCCTGATCAGCGTATTCATGCGGCAGTTCAGCGACGTCTGTCCGGTGTACGAAACGTATCCGATCGACAACTGTCCCTGGCACGAGTGAGACAGACGGCCTCAAGACGGTCCGTTCGTCAGGGGTCCCATACTCCGTGAACCGGTCGATACACCCACCACCCCAGTCGCTACCGGGTGATGTCGCCGGGCCGGATGAGAGCGGTACCGGGCGGATCGGGACGAATGTGTCGTAGATCCAGAATATTTATAGTAACCTAAGAGAGAGTCCAATACGGATTACGAATAGATAGCGCGGTCATGCAGAGATCCAACTATGCAGTATCTCCGCAACCAGAACCGGTTCAGGAACGCACAATGAGCGCAGAAAGCGTGCGCCGAGTCCGGTATTAGGTAGTATGCGAAGTGCTTCGTCTCTCAGATCTCCAACAAGCGGCCGCGTTTTCAGTCACGGTCGCGCTTTCCTCGAAACTGGTGGCGGAATCCGGCGACGAGTCCTGCAACGAGCCATCGAAACCGACGGTAGCTCTGACGTTCGCTTCGTATGAACTGGTCCTATCGAAACACCGTTCTCAGTCTGTGTACGGTCGCGTTCTTCGTGACGATGGCGGGCCGGCTCGCGATCAGCCCCGTCGTTCCAGACATAACCGCCGAACTCGGCGTATCGAACGCCGTCGTCGGGACCGCTCTGACGGGTATGTGGCTGGCGTACGCCCTGACGCAGTTTCCGAGCGGATTACTTGCCGATCGGTACGGCGAGCGCCTCGTCATCCTCGTTTCCGTGGGTGGAACGGGAGTGTTCGGTCTCTGTCTAGTGGTCGCACCGCACTTCGCGATCTTCTTCGTCGGAACCGTGTTACTCGGTGCGGCGGCTGGGCTCCACTACAGTGTCGCGACGACGCTGCTGACGCGGACGTATACCGATCTGGGAACGGCGGTCGGCATCCACAATAGCGGTGCACCTGCCGCGGGACTCGTCACGCCGGTCGTCGTCACCTGGATCGCCGCTACCTATGGCTGGCGACTCGCGCTCGGTCTAACGACGGTCATCTCGATACCCGTGTTCGTCCTCTTCTTCCGGTATATTCGACCGACGGAACCCCGCTATCCAAACCAGCGGATCCGTGAGAAATTGAAGTTGGTGCCGCTGCTCGAGATCCTCTCGAGACCGACGATTTCGTTCACTGTCCTCGTAGCCATCATCTGTGACTTCACGTGGCAAGGAATCGCGTCGTTCTTGCCAACGTTTCTCATTCAGTACCAGGACTACTCGCCAACGGTTGCGGGAACGCTTTTCGCCGCGTACTTTCTCGTTCAGGGAGTTCTGCAGATCGGTGTCGGGTCGCTCTCTGACCGATATGGACGCGATAGCGCGACGGCGCTCTGCCTGCTCTCGGGAATCGCTGCGCTTGGGCTACTTGTTGCGACGACCCGATTCGCTCTGATCGCGCTCAGCATCGTCTTGCTCGGACTGAGTATGGGGTGGGGCGCTGCTGTAATGCCACGGTTCATGGATCATCTTTCCGGCGACGAACGCGGCGTCGGATTCGGCTTCATCCGGACGGTGTACATGATCGTCGCATCGACGGGTTCGGTCGTCACCGGGCTGGTCGCCGACCGCTACGGCTGGGCGATCTCGTTCGCCGTTCTCATCGCGTTACTGGGAGTCGGACTCGGGCTCCTCGCCCTCAACTCACTGTTCGGGTTGGACCTATAGCAGTCACTGAAACGGATTACACGCTGATCGCATCGCTGTTATGTAATTAGCTGTGTGAATTTGGTGATGTTCAGATAAGGTTGAAGGAGTGAGACGTAGCGTTTTCAAAGTGATCCATGCCCGAAAACGCACGCCTCAGTTCTAGTATCGGCCAGATTGACTTGGATTTTGTGGAGCGCGAGGCAACACCGCGGCTGTTGATGAAGCTCAGTATCCAGCTCCATCTTGCTGGACTCTCGCTTTCGAATACTGTTCGAATTATCGATATATCCGGTGTTGAACGGGCTCGGTCGACTGTTCATAACTAGGTTCACAAGGCAAATTTACAGCCCAATTCCTGTCGAACTCCGGATCACGTCGCAGTTGACGAGACGGTGATCCGGCTCAGCGATGAACAGTATTGGCTGTACGCAGCTGTCGATCCAGAGTCAAAGAATCGCTCTATACAAAGCTTGAACCGACTAGAAATAAGGTTATCGCTAGTGGATTCTTCACGGAATTACGCAAGAAACATGACATCTATGATGCGGTGTTTCTCGTCGATGGAGATAAATCACTGAACTATGCCTGTCAACGACATGGCCTCGATTTCAGATACGAACGACATGGAAATCGGAACAGTGTCGAACGTATCTTTCGTGAGATAAAACGTCGAACTTCATCCATCTCAAACTGCTTTAGCAACGCCTACGCAGAAACTGCTGATCAGTGGCTTAGATTGTTCGCCTTTGCATGGAACCAGCTTATCTGAACACGATGGTCACCGCAGGCCAAATCTCGATCTCTCAGGATACCGATGTCGAGGAAATCCATCTCAACCTCTACACGCGTAACGAAACCCGGACCTTTCTGGAAGCCACGTTCGATGACCTCACTGACGACCAAGTCCAAGAGATCCATTCAGCAGTCGAAGGTCATCCCCTGTACCAAAGAGTAGAGTCCCACGTTTTTCGTGCCGAAGAGAGGGCGAGGGCTCCATCGAGATCCTCCACCAGAGGTGACTTCCTGTGAGTCAACAACAGAGTACCGACAACGTTTCAATCGGCAACATTCCGGTGGATATCGCGAACACGCAAACAGGTGTCGTTGATCCCACCGATGCCCCCGACGAAATCGAGTCGATCACCCGTGGGCTTGTTGGCGAGCACCCACCAACGAATCTGCTGGTCGTTCTCAAAGCGACTCGCTGGTGGTACATTCACGGCAAGGGCGGAACGGATTCGCTTTCCGTGGGCCATCGAATGGGCGCGTCATCTTACGACCGATACGCCCAGCGATGTCGAGCGATTCGACGAGTTCCTCGAGTACCTTGTCACGGTCGGCTTCGCTGGCGAGAAAGCAGTCCTTTGGTGACCCCCGCCGCAAGTTTTTGTATGCCCCTGAGGGGTGTGGCGTCCTGAACTGACGCACTCGCCGTGAACTCGATTCGGTGAACACAATGGCTACGACCAGTGATTCGTCAGTCTCCTTCGATCAGACCGACACGCGATCGGACGAGATGAACAGCACCATCGAACAATGGATCGATGAGCTCGTCGACGGCATCGACGACGCGCAGGCCAGCGCAGAGTTCCAGGAACGGCTAAACATCCAGAGTCGCTTCCATGACGACTCGTATCGAAATACGCTCCTCATTAAGCGCCAGTGTCCTGAGGCAACCCGCGTTGCAGGCTACCAGACGTGGCAGGAAGAGTTCGACCGCCACGTCCAAGAAGGCGAGTCGGCCATCTGGATCTGGGCACCGATCATCACGAAGCAGTGCCTGGAATGCGAGAATTCGCCGAGTTATCACGATGATACCAAGTGTGACTACAATGAGACACCACCTGAGGAGTGGTCGAAAGGCCTTGTCGGGTTCAAGTCCGCGCCGGTGTTCGATGTCTCCCAGACCGAGGGCGAGCCGCTCCCCGGCCTCGAGACGGAAGCGACTGGTGACGCCGGCGACCTCGTCGCCCAGTTGACTGAGACCGCTGACGAACTCGGTGTGATGGTTCAGATAGTTTTCGAAAAAGGAACGATGCTGATCTCGCACGGACGCTGATCCACGAGTACGCGCACGCCCTCCTTCACTTTCGAGCAGGAGGTGATAATTATTGCCCGTTTCGGTGGTTAGTTCGGCTCGGTCGAGTGCGACCACCTCGTCTTCGAAGCGAATCGGGTACGTAACGTGGAGCGGCGGATGCTCGCCCGACGCAGTTGCCGATCCAGTTTCGAGGACCTCAGCGACGAGTTCGCGCATTTCGTCGATCCCGTCATCATTCCCTCCATCGTTTGAGCGGACGTCGAACGTCGCTGGTTTGAGGATCTCATCCGTCGTGGCATCAGACATCTGCAGGACGCCGGTCGGATCCATACTACACCCGGCGAACGCGGCACAAAGGCCAGTTGCGAGAGACACGAGGGTGCGATGTCTGGAGGGCATCATCCGGATAACAACGTGTCAAGTGCAAATACTTTCTGCTCACGTCATCGTTTTGCACGCCTGGTAGCAGAGTGGTCGACGGTCTTATCGCGACCGTATCGGCGTGGCGGTTATCTTCCCGTGGGTCGAAAGTTAGTAGGCTAGTGGTTTGTAGCAATCCACATCCCGAAGTTGTGCACTTCAGGAAAGCCATTCTGTATAGCGGAATATGATATATAAAAATCTAATAGCATAGAAATCCGCTCTAGCACTCCTCTAACCACTGAATATCGAATAATTCTCTAACTGCACTGCTGGTCATGATTATGCCAATAATCACGGCCACTTTGAAGTACCCCGACGCTGTCGGTGAAGCACTAATGCTACAACCCCCTCACAACGCCGCTTGCCGGGGTAGAGCCGCCAAGAACGGGGTTCGAGATTTCTCTAGGCGCCTCAGTCGAGTCCGTAGAGATGGCGAGGGCCGTTTTCGTGCTAGACCAGATGCCTTTCCTATATTACGACAAAGTACGAACGGTGTTCTATGACTGGAGGTGAATCGAGCTCCGAGGACCCGATAGAACACCAACCCACGGGTGAAGACCGGGTACGAATGGTCGCCCGGCAGGTTTCAGAGCCGCGGACAGCAAACTGGATCGTCTCTGAAGCGGACTGGTCACACGAGCCGACTAAGCGCGTCCTCGAACGGCTCGTCGACGACGGCATCCTCCACCGTAACGACACCGGGGACCACACGACATACTTCCCCGATTATCGTCGTCAAGCGATTAAGGAGGCTATACGCCTTCGGGACAGCGACCACACCGTCGAAGACCTCACCCAACGGCTCACCGAGATGAACGCTCAGATCCGAGGATGGAAGGACGAGTTTGATGTCGAGTCACCGAACCAACTTCGCGGGACGATCGCTGACCAGGTACTCGACGTCACCGAAGAGGACCGTCGCCGAGAGGTTGCGCGTGAGTGGGAACAGCTCCAGCGGCGAATCGAAATTGTGGGTTTTGCTATCCGAGAGTGGGACTTCCTAGCCCCAGGGACCGAACGTGGCGGGGCCCGGAGGTGACGGACCTCGTTCTCCACACGTCCATTGCTGCCAGATGAATATTTAGGCCTATTCCGAATCACGTATAATGTTTTTATAGTAGTGGTCCATGATACGGCATATGAACCGCGAGACGGATAGTACGAATTCGTCTGGGGCAGCTATTTCTCTTTCAATACCCCCTTTAGATCCGACTTTGTTCAAACATAAGGCGACGAGCGACGTCCTGCTCTTTTTAACAAATCACCGATTCAGCGACTTCTCACTGCGAGAACTCGCGACACAGATCGGTCACTCACACCAGTCCGCCCGGCGGGCAGTGAACGTTCTCAGCGCGAACGACCTGGTCGTCGAATCGCCCGAAAGCAATCAGCGACTCGTCCAGATCAACAGACAGCGTCTGTCAATTCCAGACGATCCGATCCTCCGGATTCCCCAACCAGAGTATCACCAACCCGTCAAAGCCGCGGTTACGGAGCTCCGTGAGAACATCACCGATGTGGTCGGCATCATCCTCTATGGGAGTGTGGCTCGGGGCGAGGCTGACCGACGAAGTGATATCGATCTCTGGGTACTCACTCGCTCTGGGCGGGCTGAAAGCCAACGAGAGGCGAACACCATCGCACGCGACCTCGAAGAAATGGAATTCGATGGTGACCGATATGCGTACGATATCGACGTTGAGGCCGTCCAGGCGATTCCAGCCTACACTGAGAACATTCGGGAAATCGTTATTTCGGGAATTCCGGTCTACAAGACGAGTGACTTCGAAACCGTCGAAAACCTCCTTATGGAGGAGGCAGGCGACGATGAGTAACGGCTCAGATCCAACTGCTGTCCTCACTGCACTCGAGCGTGCACAGGACGCCTTTGAGATGGTCGGACGAGGTCGGACAGAGTTCGAACACGGAATTAGTGCCGACGCAGACTGGAAGACACAGCTGACGAAAGCGTGTCGCCTCCTCGAAGTGGCATTGTTCAGATTAGCTGGTTCCAGCAGTATGCGTAGCTCTGCAACCATGTTTCAGCAGTTGCTGGATTGGCGTTTCTGAAACAGTTTCCAAACTGGGAGGTACGTCGCTTTATCTCTTGGAAGAGACGTTCGACAGCGTTCCGATTTCCATGTTTTTCGTATCGAAATCGGAGCCTAAGATGATGGAGTGCAGCTTTGAGCCAGGGTGCTGAATCGACGAGAAACATCTCAGTGAGTGCGGTTGTACGCGTTGAATAGAGCTTGACGTGGCGGAATTCGTGTGTTTTGGGATCGATAGCAGCGTACAGCCAGTAGCGTTGATCGTCGAGTTGGATCACGGTTTCGTCGAGCGCAACGTGATCCGGCTGTTTGCCAGCTGCCAGCTGTAAATCGGCTTTTTGCACCCAATTATGGATCGTCGATCTTGCCCGTTCGACACCGAATCTCTCTAAGGCAGAAACAGTATCCGAAAGTGATAATCCGGCCAGATGGAGCTGGATACTCAGTCGCATCAGTTCGCGCGGTGTCGCCTCGCGCTCCACAAAATCTAATTGAATGCCGCTACTAGAGCCGTTGAGGCGGCTGAGTTCTGGCATGGACACCTAGAATTCTGACCGCCTCGCTTTTCAGACCGTATCTGAACAGCGCCCGTCACCGCGCCATTGTTCAGATAACATCATGACCGGAAGTCGGGATACGAGAGGTAGGGTGCAGTGGGTGACTCCGGAGTCTATTTCGCTCGACCGCCGATTATTTCTTCCGAATGTTAGCCGGTACCCCAATTCCCGTATATTAGAAGCGATAATCCGCGAGTGGAATGCCGACAGAGTACACGAATTACGTTGGCGGACAGTGGACCGAATCGGAACGCGGAGACACGTTCGACGTTCGAAATCCTGCAGATACCGACGAAGTCATCGGGACCTATCAGGCCTCAACGGAGGCGGATGTCGAAGACGCGATCGAAACGGCGGTCGCCACTCAGGGCGACTGGGCCGGTACTCCTGGGCCGGAGCGCGGTCGAATTCTCAGGGATACGGGCGAGGCACTGGCCGTACGCAAGGACGAGGCAACGGAAACGCTCGTCCGAGAGGAGGGCAAGACTCGGAGCGAGGCCGCCGGCGAAGTCCAGCGCGCGATCGACATCTTCCGTTATTACGCGGAGAAATCCCGCGACCTCGGCGGAACGTCGAAGGCATCAAGCGCGCCGGCCTCCGAACTGTACACGAAGCGAGAACCGCTCGGCACCGTTGGACTCATCACACCGTGGAATTACCCGATCGCGATTCCTGCCTGGAAACTGGCCCCTGCGCTTGCGGCCGGAAACACGGTCGTCATCAAGCCGGCTTCGCAGGCGCCGAGCATGACTCGAATCATTTTCGAATGTCTCGACAAGGCCGGACTCCCGTCCGGAGTCGCGAATCTCGTCACGGGATCCGGAAGTGAGGTCGGTGCGCCCCTGGCTGCCCACGATGAGATCGACGGCGTCTCGTTCACCGGAAGCACGTCGGTCGGCACGGCGGTCGCGCAGTCAGCAGCGGACGACCTGAAGCGAGTCCAGTGCGAAATGGGCGGCAAGAACCCTACGGTCGTCATGCCCAGCGCCGACATCGACAGCGCCGTCGATATCGTCGGCGTCGGGGCGTTCGGAACGACTGGTCAGTCCTGTACCGCCTGTTCCCGCGCGATCGTCCACGAGGACGTATACGACGAATTCGTCGAGGCGATCACCGACTACGCGGAGTCGCTCGAGATCGGGCCCGGACTGAATGATCCGGACATGGGTCCACACGTCAGTCGCGGTGAACTCGATTCGACGCTCGAGTACGTCGACATCGCTCGCGACGACGGCGCGACTCTGCAGACCGGTGGCAACGAATGCACCGGCGACGAGTACGACGGTGGGTTCTTCGTCGAACCGACCGTCGTTACCGAGGTCGAAAGCGAGATGCGAATCGCACAGGAGGAGGTGTTCGGACCGGTTCTCGCCGTAGTGAAGGTCAGCGACTTCGAGGAGGCGGTCGCGGTCGCGAACGACGTCGATTACGGGCTCTCGGCGAGCATCGTGACGCAGGATCTCACCGAAGCGAACCGCTTCGTCGATGCGGTGGAAGCGGGCGTCGCGAAGGTCAACGAGAAGACGACCGGGCTCGAACTCCACGTTCCCTTCGGCGGATACAAGGACTCGTCGACGAACACGTATCGCGAGCAAGGTGACGCGGGTCTCGACTTCTTTACCGCGACGAAGACGGTGTATATGAATTACTGACGACTGTGACCGGGTATCGGTCCGAAAATCCGGTTTCCCCTAGGAAAATTTCGTGTTGAGTTCGATCACGTTCGCGGCCCGTTGAACACTTTCGGCGATTTCGCCGTGCAGGCGCTCGTCGGTGATTCGACTGGCCGGTCCAGTGACGCTGATGGCCCCGTGTATTATCTCGTCGTTTTTGATCGGAGCGGCGACGCATCGGAGCCCCTCGATGTTCTCTTCGTCATCGATCGCATAGCCCCGCTCGGCGATCGTCTCGAGATTCTCGTAGAGTTCCCGTTCGTTCGTAATCGTGTTCGGACCGCGCGGCGTGAATTCGGCAGTGGAGACGATTTCTTCGGTCCGGTCGGACGGCAGGTGTGCGAGGATGGCCTTTCCAAGCGATGTCGAGTAGATCGGTTGTTTCTGACCGATACGCGACGCCGTCTCGACTGCGTGCTCCCCCCTCGCTTTGTACAGATACGCTAACTGACCGTGCTCTTCGAGCCCGAACTGAGCAATCTCTCCCGTTTCGTTCGCCAGTTCGTCGACCTTCTCGACGATGACGTTGTAGTTACACGCCTGCTCTCGGACGTCGTTGGCCATATCGAGGATCTGCAGTCCCAACCGGTATCCGTTCCCCTCACGGACGATGATCTCCTGATCCTCGAGCGTTCGGAGGTGGCTGTGAACGGTGCTTTTCGAATGGCCGAGCTCGTTCGCCAGTTCCGTGACGGTGATCCGATCCCGCTTTCGGATCGTTTTGAGGATGGTGAACGCTATTTCCACCGACCGTATCCTGCGTCCGGGGCGTTCGTTGGGAACGTTTGCCATACTAACAATGATTGTGGTTCATTCATATAAATCTGTTCCCGGTAGGGGAACTTCTCGGGCTGACACGGACCCACTGGGACCTCGTATTCCCGCTCGAGATTAGGCATGAGCGCGGATTTCTCCGGATCATTCGCCCGTTCTCAGCAACGATACTTATCGCCGCTATCTGATCTCACAAATCCCTGCTTGGCGTAATACTTACCCGCGCCCTCGAGAATAAATTACAATCATATGGTTGTACGCATTCGGTAGACGGGAACTAGACCGATCATCGCCGGTAGGGAGAGGGGTGCGTCCAGAAACGGTGGGCGCGTTTCCGGAGCGGCATCCGAAACTATTCGCGCCGAATTCGAGCTGTACGAGTCACGGATTGCCTATCGCGAGACAGTCGTCAGTTTTACTACTTAGAACGGCAATCGTGTGGTATGCCCAAGTACGATATCGTTATCGTCGGCGGCGGCTGTGTCGGCTGTTCGACCGCGAAACATCTCGCGGAAGACCGCGAACTGGACATCGCTCTGGTCGAAAAGGAACACCGGCTCGCCGCACATCAAAGCGGGCGGAACTCCGGTGTTCTTCACCCCGGTTTCAACTATGAACCGGGGTCCACGAAGGCGCGGTTCGCTACCGAAGGGACGACTCGGATGAAAGCGTACGCGAACGAACGAGATATCCCCCTTCGGGAGTTCGGCGTCGTCGTCGTCGCTACTACCGCCGCCGAAGAGCGCCGGCTATCGTCGATTCAGCAACAGGCCGACGCCAATGGAGTCGAGACCGAAATCATCGGCTCGGAAGAGCTTGAGGAGCGCGAGCCTCACGCGCAGGGTCGCGCCGCATTGTACTGTCCGGAGGCCGCGTCCGTCGATTCCCAGCAGTACGTCTATGAACTCGCCAAAGAGGCCAAGAACGCCGGTGTCGACTTCTACATGGGGCATACCGTGGAATCGGTGTCCGCCTCGTCCTCCGACGTCCGGGTCCGGACCGATAAGGGAGCGATCAACGGCGACTACTTCGTTAACGCGGCCGGTCTCTATGCCGACAAGCTCGCCGCGGAAGTCGGAGTGGGAACGGGGTACCAGATTATCCCCTTCCGAGGCGACTACTACGAACTCGTTCCCGAACGCCGGCACCTCTGTAACACGATGATATATCCGACGCCGGACCCCGAATTGCCGTTTCTCGGCGTCCACTATACGCGCCGAACCGACGGAAAGGTCATCGTCGGTCCCAATGCAGTGCTCGCGTTCGCTCGTGAGGCGTACCGGAATACGGAGTTCGATCTCGGCGAACTTCGCGACGTGCTCAGCTACGGCGGGTTTTGGAAGCTGATGATGGAGCCGAAAATGATGAAGGTCGCGTGGGAGGAGTTGAACAAATCATACAAAAAGAAGGCGTTCGTCGAGGCCTCCCGGAACCTCGTCCCCGAGGCGCGCGCTCAGGATTTCGTCCGCAGTTACGCCGGTGTACGCGCTCAGCTCGTCGACGGAAACGGCGAACTGGTGAAGGATCCGATGGTCCAAGACGGACCACGCTCCCTCCACGTGCTCAACGCCGTCTCACCTGGGCTGACGTGTTCCCTTCCGTTCGGTGAGCACGTTGCCGAGCAGGTCCGCGAAGAACTGTAGGCCAGTAGTCGACAGCCTTCGGTTTGACCGCCGCCGCCTCGAGGCGGTTACTCGTCCTCGTCGTAGTGGAACTCCGTCCACGGTCCGTCGGCGAACGGGTAGTCCCGGATCACGTCGAGGTTCACATCGACTCCGAGGCCGGGTCCGTCCGGTACGGTCAGCATCCCGTTATCGATGTCCGGTTCGCCGTCGATAATATCGAACGCGAGCTCGAACGGATACATGCCGGGATCGGGTCGACCGTCAATCGTCGGATCGTTTTCGAAGACCGGATACTCCAGCAGCCGCACTTCCGGGGCTGCGGCGACGAGATGGGCGTTGGCGATCAGTCCGAGCCACGTGCCGAAGTTATGGGGAACGAACTCGACGTCACGACCGCGACAGAACTCGATCGCAGGACGACAACCCGAGAACCCCTCGTGATGCCGCACGTCGCCCTGAAGGAAGTCGACGGCACCGGTCTCTCCCAGTTCGACGAGCCCGGACGGGGACTCTTTGCTTTCGCCGCCCGCGAGCGGTGCACCGTGCTCCGCTAATGAGGTATACCCCTCGTGATCGTCCGGCTCCACCGGTTCTTCGATCCAGAACGCACCTTCACGTGCAGCGTGTTCGACGAGATTCTGAACGGTATCGTCCCCGTACGAGCTCCGGAGCTTCCACCACGTGTGGACGTCGAGCATGAACGCCATCTCGTCGGTCGCCGCGGCGAGCTGCTCGACCGTCCGCCGATCCCCGTCCGGTCCGATCCCGGGACGATACTTGTAGCCGAAGAACCCCTCCTCCTCGAGGACCTCGGCTTGCTCGACGTAGCCTTCGGGCTCCATGTACATCCCGCCGCTGGCGTAGAGCGGCATTTCCTCAGCCGGCTCCGTCTCGTATTCGTCGGTGAGCAGGTCGTAAACGGGCGTGCCAAGTTCCTTTCCTCGGAGGTCCCACAATGCGACGTCGACCGCCGAGATCGCCTCCGTCTGGAGGTGTGCCGGAAGGTTCGTATCGGAGATCAGATCGTGGGCGTCGGTCACCTCGGTGATCGTCTCTCCCTCGAGCGCGTCGGCGACGGTACCACCGAGAACGTCGGCGAACGTTCCCTGTGAGTCGCCTTCGAAGTACTCGCGCATCGCGGAGCTACTCGCACCAGCGGTAGCGAATCCCTGTTCCCCGTCACGCGTTTCCAGAACGACGAGAACGACGTCTCGCTTGTTCAACCGTCGGGTGCCGCCGTGGAACGAGCGGTCTTGCGGTGGATCGATCGGCGATGATAATGCATAGCTATCTACATGGGCGATGTCCATACGTGACACACCTTCGGACATCTATTAAATAGTTACGGATCATTTCTCCGCATAGCGGCGTGATGTAGTGGGGTTTCACCAACGTAATCGTTGGACGTATCACTGATTTAATCTGCACCCTGCACCGGGACGTAACCGCACTCGTCACACTGGTACTGGGGGTGTTCGTACGGCCTATTCTGACTCACGTCACATCGAGGGCATGCCATGGGTAGTGTCAATACACTGCACGATATCTAATAAAGTTTGGTACGGCAATTGTCGCACCTGCGCCGTACGCGTATTCGACCGATGGGACGTAAGTCGCCACATCTCGAGTTCTTTGACGGTTTCGCTTCCGGACGCTGCCGCGAGCCGTGCTGGTCGACCGGACCGTCCAGATGTGCTTGGTATTACTCCGTCTCGGCTCTCTGCCCAATCCGTTCGGATCGAACCGTATCGATGACGCCGCGGAGATATCCGACGGTGAACCCGCGAGCGCGGTGTCGCCAGTCATCGTCGCCGACCATCTCCGGAACGTGATCCGGAAGGACTGCTCCCTCGAAGCCGATGTCGTTGAGCGCTCGAACGGCTTCGGCTGGATCGAAGTTCCCGCTATCGACGAACGTTTCGTGGAACTCCGGTACCGTTCCGACGACGTCGCGGAAGTGGACGAAGACGATCTGATCCCGCTTACCGAACCGCTGGATTACGTCAGTGATGTCTTCTCCCATCTGAGAGAAGCATCCGAGACAGAGCTTCAACCCGTGGTTATCGCTCGGGACGAGTTCCATTCCCCGTTCGAAGTTCTCGACGCTGCGGAACAACCGCGGAATGCCAGCGAGGGATTCGAGAACCGGCGGGTCTACCGGATGGAGGGCGAGGTCGACCCCGGCCTCCTCCGCGACCGGGAGCACCGACTCAAGGAAGTACCGGTAATTGTCCCAGAACTCCTCTTCGGTGTACTCTCGGTCGAGGCCCGGTGCGAGCTCGTGCGGGTCGTCGAGTTCGTCCAGGTCGAACGCGGTTCCCTCGGCCTCGCCGCGGATTTCGACCGGGGATGTCCGCATGGGAACGACGCTCCGGGGGTTCCACTGATACCCCAGTATCGGAATGTCCGCTTCCCCGAGGTTCCGGATGAGCGTCGAGATCTGGTCGATCGCTTCGTCCGCCCCGTCTCGGTCGAACATGATATCGCCGTACATCGAGTACGGGAGCGAGTGAACGCCGGTCAACGAGAGTCCGGCGTCTTCCACCCGTTCGCGGGCGGCAGTCAGTTCGCTGACTGACGGGATCTGATCCGGGCCGACCGCGATGGTATCGGATCCGTCGCGATCGTTGAACGCGTCGGGCTCTTCTTCCGTATCGGCGTGGTCGACGAAGATGTCCGTCGCACCGAGCTGACGGACGTACTGTAACCGCGACTCCGAAAGGGATCGTGTTCGGACACCGACTCGAACGTCTCCCAGACGCTCTTCAGTGCTCATACGTCGTACCACTCACAGGCGACCTAAAGCTTTTCGGGAGCATACTCATCCCACGACGGGGAGATTGCCGTCGTGACCGTGCAATTCGCGCCGGTCCGGTAATTCAGGGACGAGCCCCACTGACCGGTCCCGGGTCTCGAATCCAGTGTCCTTCCGGGCGTCTACACGACGGTTGTCCCCGAATTACCGGTCCGTCCCGATAGGAACCTATTCGTACACTCGTCGTCCGGTTTCGCGCGAGAGGATCTCGTCCCAATCGTATTCGACTCCGAGCCCCGGTCCGTCCGGAACGGTAACGAAGCCGTCGCCGTCGATCGTATCGATCGAGTCGGAGTAACCGTTCGCGTACACCGGCGGCTGGGTATTCTGACAGTCCGGATGAACCAACGCGACCTCGTAGTAGTTGCTGTTTCGCGTCGCCGCGAGGCACTGCCGGTGGGCGGGGCCGGGCGCGTGGTATTCCACGTCCAGGCCAAACCCCTCGGCGATGCGAGCGATCTTCATCGCACCGGTAATTCCCCCATCGTATTCGGGGTCGGCGCGGACGAAATCGGTCGCCTCGGCAGCGACGAAGTCCGCGTGCGGTTCCACGCCTCGGACGTGTTCCGTCTGTAGCAGCGGTGTCTCGAGTTTCTGTCTGAGTTTCCGATGAGCGTGCTGCGAAACGCCGCCGTCGCGGTACGGATCCTCGTACCAGAGGAAGTTCGCGTCGTCGCAGGCCTTCCCCATCTTCAGCGCGTCGGCGAAAGTCGACGGCTCGCAGGCGGGGTCGAGCATCAGGTCCATCCGGTCGCCGACCCTGTCCCCGACCGCCCTGACCGCCTCGGCCGTCTCCGCTGGGTCGGTCCAGTTGCCGCCCCAATCGTGTATCTTGAACGCCGGATACCCCATCTCGAGACACTCCTCGGCGAAATCGGCGAACGCCGCCGGAGAATCCAGGCCACCGTTCTTGTCTCCCTGATACGTCGAGGCGTAGCCGGGAAACGATTCGCGGTACGTTCCGAGTAGCTCGTGGATCGGAGCGTTTCGGTACTTTCCGGCGAAATCCCAGAGCGCGATATCCAGCGGCCCCAGTCCCATCCAGTCGTACTTTCGCAGGGCGCGTTTCATCGCGCTCCAGTGGCGCTCACGCTCGAGCGGATTTTCGCCGATCAGGTAGTCGGCGACCATGTTTATCTGTGCGGCCGCGGGCGAGTTCCCACCGACGTACTCGCCGGTGATCCCCTCGTCCGTGTGAATGCGGAGTGCGAACAACCGTCGCTCGGTCGAGGACCCCGGTTCGTAGACGACGCTAAAGCCGTTCGGACTGTATCCGACGTCGGTCAGTTCGTACGCGAACTCTATCGATTCGATGCGCGTAATAGTCGGTGGCATTCGTTCTCCGATGTGATATGTGGTGACATATATCTTCTGTCGTTTGCTCGACCTCGTCCGGCATCTCTCGGCGTGTGACTATCGCTTGCGGTGGGTCTCGACGACATCCCAGTCGAGTTCGATGCCGAGCCCGGGATCGTCCGGAACGTCGATATATCCGTTCCGAATGAGCGGTTCATCGGTGTCGACCAGGTCGTCCCACCACGGAACGTCGCGGGCGTGAAACTCCAGCCCGAGGAAGTTCGGGACCGACGCGCCGACGTGGACGCCCGCCATCGTTGCGACGGGGCTCCCGATGTTGTGCGGAGCGAGCGTCATGTAGGACGTTTCCGCGAGTTCGGCGATTTTCTTCGTCTCGGCGATACCGCCCGTCTTCGGGATATCGGGTGCGACGAAGGCGACCGATTGCCGTTCGACGAGGTCGCGGAACCCGTGTCGGCCGTAGCGATTCTCGCCGGTGAGCAGTTGTTGATCGACGCTCCGGTTCAACCTCGTCATCGCCGACTCGTTCTCCGGCGGGATCGGGTCTTCGATCCACGCGAGGTCGTACGGTTCGAGGATCGCACAGAGCCGTTCGGCCGCCTCGACGCTGAGGTTCCAGTGGAGGTCGACCGTGACTTCGGCCTCGTCGCCGACTTCGTCGGTGACGGCCTCGACGAGGCGCCGCTTGTGTTCCAGTTCCGGTTTGTCGAGGTGACGAGAGAGGGTGTCGATGTCTCGGCCGGACGGCACGTCGAGATCGAACTTCACGATTTCGTAGCCGTCGTCGACCGCGTCGCGCGCCGAACGCGCATACGCCTCCGCTTCGTAGGTCTCGGTTCGTTGGTCGTTGCGGGCGGCCGCGACCATTCCCTCTCCGCCGTGGCAGTCGGCGTACATCCGAACCTCGTCCCGCATCTTCCCGCCCAGGAGTTGATAGACCGGCTGATCGAGGAGCTTTCCGGCGGTATCCCAGAGCGCGAGTTCAATACCGCTGATCGCAATGGTCCCGATCCCCTGCTGGGACCCTCGACCGGAGAGACTGGCCCGCATGAGGTTGTACAGTCGTTCGACGTCCAGCGGGTTCTCTCCCCGCAGGACGGGCTCGAAATAGTCCGTGATCACCTCGTGGACTCCCGGTGACGGATACGCTTCGCCGACCCCGGTCACACCGGTATCAGTTTCGACCGTTACGATCGTCCACGGGAAATTGCCGTCGACAACGACGGTGGAAACATCAGTAATTTCGGCGGGATTGTCTTCTCGTGACGGCGTGCGATCGAAGTCCTGCCACATGGTCGTCGCCAACCGATCGGCGAAGTCGGAGTACATGGTACCGATCTCTTCGTCTCAATTGATAAGCCTGTTCCTCCCCTTCACGAGAGGGCGTCGTGGACGAATGTCTCTGCAAGTGGTAATCCGTTGTCTGACGACGGCTATCGCCATCGCTGATCAAACCCCATCGCGGTCTCGGACCGAGACGGGACCCATTTCGTTCCCTATAGGGGAATAATATGGCATAGGGGCTGCGCTCTCGTCGGATGACCCGGTGGTACGGTGGCCATCGTGTCTACGAATATACAACGGTACCATTGTAGATCGAGAGCTGTTTGCCCTTGGTTTACATCTATACGTTTGTAAGTTCATGGCTGGCCACCGTTCCCCTATCGGGAATCAATCGTGATCGCAGTGCGACCGAACCGGCTCCCCGATCCCGTCGGCTGACCGATTCTCCCGGAATCGAGCCGGATCAGCAATCGAAGCACCACTCGGTGTTCCTCAGTGGGGAACAGGAATCGCGGAACGTGTAATCGAACGAACTGAAATAACTCCACGAACCACGACAACCGAATGCAGCCTCTGGACCGTTCGACGGTCCGTTCAGTTCCCTGCCGATGCTGCAGAACGGTCAGTCCGTCATGTGAACGCCGGCCTGCGGCTCGGTCGGGTCGGTCGGGACTTCGATGAGGGTCGGGCCGTCGCTCTCGAGCGCGTCGGCGACGGCCGACTTGAGTTGCGCCGGCGTCTCGGCAGCGTGCGCCTCGAGACCGATACCCCGGGCGATCGTCTGGAAGTCGAGGGGCGCGTCGGTCCAGCCGTACTCGCTCGTGGACATCCGATAACTGCGTTCGGCCTCTTCGGAGATGATGGCGTAGTCGCTGTTGTTGAGGACGACGACGGTGACGTCGATACCCTCGTCGACGAGCGTATGGAGTTCGTGGACGCTCATCATCAATCCGCCGTCGCCGACGATGGTGAGTACCGGCCGATCAGGATTCGCGGCGCGGGCACCGATCGCCGACGGGAGTCCGGTCCCCATCGTCGCCCACGAGCCGGGGTTGACGTAGTTCCTGGGACCGTACGCGGGGAACGTCACAACGGTCCAGACGCGCGACCCACCGGCGTCCGCCGTTACGATAGCGTCTCTCGGCGCTGCCGTACGGATGGCGTCGAGCGCGGCGACGGACGGGAGCGGCGCTTCGTCCGTCTCCAAGAGCTCGGCTATTCGATTCCGATCGGACTCGCGGACCGATCGCGCGCGATCGACCCCCGACCCGCTCGAGACCGTGTGATCGGCCAACGAGTCGTCGAGCGCAGCGAGCGTCCGCGCGGCGTCCGCCGCGATACTCACCGCCGGGTCGTAGCTGGTGCCGATGTCGGAGGCGTCGAGCGTCACGTGAACGATCGATTCGGGGAGATCCACGGCCCACTTGCTCGTACTCACGGCGTCGAAGTCGGTGCCGACGCCGAGCGCGGCGTCGGCGTCTCCCAGCAGCGCCCGCAGTTCCGCGCTCGATCCGCCACAGAGAACGCCCGCCGAGAGGGGATGGTCCTCCGGGAACGTTCCCTTTCCCTTGTACGTCGTCACAACCGGCGCGTCGAGTCGCTCGGCGACGTCTCGGAGGTCGGCCGACGCCGCCGCGGCTCGAACACCGCCGCCGGCGACGATGACGGGTGCATCGGCGTCGGCGAGCAGCGACGCCGCTTCCGATACCTTCTCGTCGGGAGCCGCGGGGGCCTCGGCGGGCTCGATCTCACCGGCCGCGGCCAGTTCGACCGCCCTCGGGAGGAAGTTCTTCGGAACGCCGATTCGAACGGGACCCTTCGGCGGAGTCCTGGCGATCCGGATCGCGCGTCGGAGTTCCGCGATCGTACTCTGTGGCGTCTCGACGAGTACGTTCTCCTTGACGACGTTGTCGTACGTGTCGGGCGGCGTCTCGTGAATGCCGTCGCCGCCGCGGACCTCCGGTTCCGTTTCGACCGAAATATGGATCAGCGGCGTACAGTCGTTGAGCGCGTTCTTCAGCCCGTTCATCGCGTTCATGTCCCCCGGGCCGGGGATGACCACGGTTGCAGCCATCTCACTGCTCGACTCCGCGTATCCCCACGCGTTGTGGGAAACGACCGTCTCGTGGCGCGCCATCACGAACTCGACATCGTCTCGGTCGCTGACTGCCTCGTTCATCGGTAGCGTTTGCTTCCCCGGAATTCCGAACAGCGTCGTGATCCCTTCATCGACGAGACAATCGATTATTGCGCTTCCAACCGTCATATCTTCCCATGCTATTTCAGACTGCTAAAGCTTTCGGGCGGTCGGTCGGTGTCCTCGTAACTCCGTCCGCAACCGATCGACTCGAAACGCCTCGGCGTTCGCGGTCGAAAAACTCGTCTCGGTCGCTTCCGCGCTGTCCCGTTCGAACCGAACCGTCTTTACTCGACGAGGCGAGCGATATCGTCGTCGAGTTCGCCGTACAGCTCTTCGGCGCGTCGCTCGTCCTCCTCCGAGAGAGAGCGAATCGGCTCGCGGACTTCGCCGCCGTGGAGTCCGGCGAGCTCGAGTCCTTTTTTGACGGCCGGAATACTGATCGCCCCCGGAATCTCGTTTTCCGTCCCGGTCTGGTCACGGAAGTTTTGATACGGGAGACAGATGTTCCGCAGTTCCCGAGCCCGTTCCCACTCCCCGTTCGTCAGGGCATCGAACAGCTCGAGGCCGACCTCCGGGCGGAAGTTGCTCACACCGGCAGAGAACCCTTCCGCCCCTTCGGCCCAGAACGCGACCGCGAACGGTTCGGCGAGGCCGTTGACCCACACGACATCGTCGTCACCGGCTGCAACGCCAGCACCCAACTTCACGGCATCCGGAAGCGCGTATTTGATTCCGACGATACCGTCGACCCGCGTGAGTTTGCCGAGATATTCGATCGAGGGATCGAAGCCGCGGACGTACGGTACGAGTGGCCGATCAGTAGCTGCAGCGAGTTTGCGGTAATACTCCAGCAACCCCTCTTCGTGAAGGTAGGTGTGATCCGGCGGCATGATCATCATGGCGTCGACGCCGATCCGCTCGTATTCACGGATGAGTTCGGTGGCGTTGCTCGTGCTTCCGCCGACGCCGGCGAGCACGCAGGTGTCCTCGGGGAGAGCATCGACCGCCGTCTCCGCGGCGTCGATTCGCTCTCTCTGCGAGAGGGAATGATATTCGCTTATGTTCGCGGTCGCGAGGAACGTTCTGATCCCCTCTTGATAGAGTGTTTCGGCGTTTTCACTGAGCTTTCCGTGCTCGATCTCTAACTCACCGTTCAATGGTGTGAGAAGACCCGCCGCTACTCCTCGAAGGTGCTCCTGCACCTGACTGGCTGACAATGCCATGTTGATCGTTTGTCTCGTCAATCCGCATAAACCCATCGGCAACAAAGAGCGTTCTCGTCCCGTCCGATATTCGGGGTTTGTTTGCCGTCTCCGTCGCTTGCCCTGCTCGGTAACAGCCGGTCTCTTTCCGGATTTCCGCTTTCACCCGATTTAGATCGTTCGAGACCGGCGTCAAATGATTCTTGAGGCCGGTCTTCGGCCGAAGTCCGCAGACTGCGTGCTAACGGGTCGCGGTAACTCACACGGATGGCATGCGGCGGTAGCAGTCTTTCAGGCACACGATCGTCCGCTCGCCACGACTTCCGCGCTCGCTTGGACCCGACCGATCGGACTATCAGCGGGCGACGATTCCGCTGTCGATTTCGTCTTTTACGCTCCTGTAGTAGCGCTCGGCACGCTGTTTGTCGTCTTCGGTTAGCTCCACGATCGGTTCGCGGATCGGGCCGCCGTAGAGACCGGCCAGTTCCATTCCGTATTTGACGACGGGCACGTTATTGGCCGCATCGAGGTCGTTGTCCTTCCCGGTCTCTTCTCGCAGGTCCTCGTACGGGCGCAAACAGTCTCGCAGCGAACGAACTCGCTCCCAGTCTTCGTCCCTGATCGCGTCCATCACCGCGAGTACTTCCTCGGGGAGGAAGTTCCCGATCCCGGTCGTGAGCCCTTCCGCCCCTTCGATTGCAAATGACGGTGCGAACCGTTCCGCGATCCCGTTTGACCAGACGATGTCTGCGTCCGTTGTCGAGACGGCCTTCGAGAACCCGTTGATGTCGTTGACGGCGTATTTAACGCCGACTACGTTCTCGTAGGTCGCGAGTTCCCGAATCAGATCGAGCGTGACCTCCGGCCCTCGCTTGTAGATCACCACGCCGAGGTCGGTCGATTCGATGATCTCGCGATAGTAGTCGATGAGCCCGCGCTGGTGCTGATACGTGTGTACCGGATGCATGATCATCACCGCATCGGCGCCGACGGCTTCGTAGGCGTTCGTCAGTTCGATCGCCGTTTTCGTACTGCCGCCGACGCCACCGACGACGGACCCCTGATCATCGACTGCATCGACTGTGGTCTCGACGACTGCCACTCGTTCGTCGTTCGTCAACGAGTAGTACTCGCCCGTATTGCCACACGGAATCACCAGCGATCCGCCGGCGTCTACGATGTGATCAATGTTTTCGGCCAGTTCGTCGTGTCGAATTTCGTCTCCATCCTCGTCGAACGGTGTCGGATTTGTAAAGGCGACACCTCGGAGGTCGGACTTAAGCTGTTGATACGGCACAGACAGTGGTTCGGAAGGCCGGATTATAAATATTTGGTAGGATCGTCCGATCGACAGCCGTGAAAAGGGGCCAGCACGCGTGTTGAGTCCTCTTCTCTGGACCCCTTACTATAGATCAACATACTAAAACGCTATTTTAATCTCTATATTTGTGGACGCTATCGGAGCGCGGCGGTATAATTAATACTCTCCGATTGATTGGACAAGACGGATGCTCACTGTTGAACCAGATTCACTCGAATCGTTCGCTCGAGCCACGATTGAGGCGTCCGGTGCGACCCCTGAAATCGCGGAAACCGTCGCTCGTTCGCTCGTGTCGTCGGACTTAGTCGGTCACTCCTCGCACGGTGTGGTGCGGCTTCCATACTACGCTGATCAGATCGCCGCCGGTACGGTCGACCCGACGGCGATGCCGAGCATTGAACAGACGGGACTGTTTCACCAGATCGACGGAAGCGGCGCGTTCGGGCAAGTGACCGGTCGCCGAGCCGTCGAACTGCTACTCGAGACTACGAACGAGCATGGCGTCGGCGTCGTCGGTATCCGTAACTCGGGCCACCTCGGTCGCATCGGTGAGTGGGCGGATCGGATCGCTGACGAGGGATTGCTCTTCTCCTCGTGGGTCAACCTTCAGGGCGGGGCCCAGCGGATAGCACCGCCTGGGACCGCGGACAGACGCTTAGGCACGAATCCGATTACCTTCGCCGTGCCGACGTTCGACGCTCTCGATTTCAATCTGCTCTACGACGGGGCGACTAGCCAGGTCGCCCACGGAAAGATCATAGAACGGGACGGATCGGGGGAGACGCTCCCGCCGGCGTGGACGATCACAGAGTCGGGCGAACCGGTCGAATACGCCGCTGATTTCGAAGACCAAGTAGGAGCTCTCCTGCCGCTTGGCGGGACGGAATCCGGACACAAGGGATTCGGGCTCGCCATCATGGCTGAGTTGTTCGCATCGCTCGTCGGCGACGGTCCCGTTTCCACCAAAGAATCACAGGACTGGGCTGGTAACGGAGCGGCGTTCCTCGCGATCGACCCATCGGTGTTTACTACCCGGGAAGCGATCAGTATTCGGGTCGAAGCGCTGATCGAGTACCTTCGGTCGGCGGAACCGATCGCCGACGACGGTGAGGTGATTCTCCCCGGAGAACCGGAGCACCGAACCGCTCGAGAGCGCCGTGATCAGGGGATTCCGATAGAAGACGCAGTGGCGGACAACTTGGAAACGGTCGCGACCGACCGTGACGTCGAGGACGCGCTTCCACCGGCGTTTCGCTAACGGCTTAGTCCGACTATACCCGTCGTTTAACTCCGCTCGTAATCGAGAACGGGAAATGAATTTTCTCCGTCGGAGCGTCAGTGAAGTCTGAGGACGGTCCCGCCATCGCTGGTTCTCTCGGCTCACTCGCGGCCACCATCTCGGTGACGGATATCCGCGGCTGGCCGGGTCGGTCGCTCAGCGTCTCCGGAGAGAAGGGTATGGCTCCCTATCCCATGATGTTGTTCGGGATATACGTGACCAGTTCAGGGAATAGGATGAGAATGATTACTGCGAGGACCATTGGAATGTAGTAGGGGATGATCGAGCGGATGACCTCTTCAAGGGACGCGTCAGTCACTTTCTCGAGGACGAAGAGGATCGCTCCGAACGGCGGGGTGACGACGCCGATCATCAGCGTGAACACCATCACGATCCCGAAGTGAATCGGATCGATTCCGACGGTCTCGATCACTGGGATCAACAACGGCGTGAGAATCGTGATCGAAGCGGTGACGCTCATGAAGGTCCCGATCACGAGGAGCAGGGCGCAGATGAGAAACAGGACCGTCGTCGGGTCGGTCGAGACGGATGTCACCCAGTCCGTGAGCAGCATCGGCAATCGAAGTTGCAGGGCGACCAACCCGTAGACCGTTGCCGATGCGATAATGAAGGTGAGCGAGAACGTCTCGACCATGCTGTCTCGGGCCTCGTCCAGAAAGTCACCCAGGTTCAGTTCGCCGAATACGCAGGCCAGAACCGTGACGTATACCACCGCTATCGCACCGGCCTCTGTCGCCGTGAAGTAGCCGCCGAGGATACCACCGATTATGAGTACCGGAATGAAAATCGCCAGTATCGCCTCTTTAAACGTCGACATCACTTGTGTCAGCGAGAACGGATCGCCGCGTTCGTATCCCCGCTTGAAGATGATGACGGTCACGAATACCATCAACAGCAGTCCCAGAAGGAGTCCGGGTAAGATTCCGCCGAGGAACAACTGTCCAATCGATTGTTCCGCCAGAATCGCATAGAGGATGATCGGAACGCTAGGTGGGATAATCGGTCCAATCATCGACGAGGATCCCGTGACCCCGATCGCGATATCTTTGTCGTACCCGTGATCGCGCATCACCGCGTACTCAATGCGACCGAGACCTGCCGCGTCGGCGAGAGCTAGGCCGGACATTCCCGCGAAGATGATACTGGCCAGGATGTTAACGTAGACGATCCCGCCTCGGAACTGACTGACAAGTGCGGACGCGAAGTCGAACAACCGCTCAGTCATTCCGCTCGTGTTCATCAACCGACCAAGTAACACGTAGAATGGGAACGCGAGCATACCGAAGCTGTTGATTCCGTTAAACAGCCGGCTATTGATGATGACCGAGTTGAAATTGATCCCCGTTGGGAGCGCCATCATAATGATACTGGTCGCGAGCATCGCAATCGCGATCGGCGTCCCAATCCCGTACAGTACTAACAGAATGCCGAGGAACAACACTGCGAGTACCACCGGGTCGAGGAGCGGAATCGTAATCATTTCGCTCTTTCCTCCTCAGCGGTACCCGTCAGCGTTTCGCGTCTTCTCACGGGTGAGACTCCGACGGTCGATATCGCTCTCTGCGTCGAACTTCTACTTATCATTCTGAATCACCTCGAGTGGAGTCTTTCGGTCGAACGAGACCGTGGAGAGCAACTCTTTGAGTTTGAATAGCTCGTACCCTAACATCCACGTGAGCCCGAGACCGATCGCGAGATACACCATTCCGATGTTCACGGCATCGATGTCCGCCCAGTTACTGTTCCACGAGCTCTGTGCGCCCTGGAGCAGTCCGAACACGACGATAGAAAGCGTGATAATGACGATGAATCGAACGAGGAGATCGAAGACGGCTTTCACTCTCGGATACTTCTCCTCGAGTTTCCGAAGCACGATATCCATGCTTATATGTTCGTTATTCCGGGATGCGACGGCCGCACCGAAGTAGGTCCCGATCACGAGGGCCAGTCTGGCCGCCGGTTCCGTCCACGCCAGTGTCACTGATAGATCTATCAGACGAAGGACTACCTGTACCGTTACTAGCACCACAGTCACCAAAAAGAAAGTGACGGCTATCGCTAGGGCGAGACGATCTACCAGTGACTCTCGACGTAGCCCTAATGATTGGTCAATTTCCATAATAAACTGGTTGGGTTCGTTCGTATTCTATCTTATTGAATTTTTCTTATATACTTTGCCATTGATCTAACGAACCGGCGAAATCATCGAACATACTTTCGACGACTGGCCTGGCAGCGTCCTTGAACGCTTCTCGATTGACGTCTTCGATGAGTTCCATTCCGCCCTCTTGGAGTTCGGACTCCATCTCACTGATCTGATCCCGAACGCTCTCAGAGATTTCTTGGGTCGCTTGATTCGATGCTTCGTCGACGAGATCCTGATGGGATTCATCGAGACCCTGATAGAAGTCCTCGTTCATGTACAGCGCGCCGACCTGAACGTGGTGGCCAGTGTAGCTCAGGTAATCCTGGACTTCGTTCAGGTTGAACGAGTGGATCTGTGGGATGTCCCCCTCCGAAGCGCCGACCGTGCCAGTCTGGAGTGCGCTGTACAGTTCGTCGAGGGCGACCGTAGTGGGATTGGCACCGATCTCTTCCCAGATCGCGACCCAGTTGTCTAACGGTGGCAGCCGGAGGTCGACTCCCTCAACGTCCGCCGGTTCCCGGACCGGTTCATTAGAGGTAAAGTGTCGAAGCCCACGGTCGATCCACTGTCCGATCATTCGTTGGTTGCCCTCAGAGATGATCTGTTCCAGACCAGGCTGGAACTCCTCGCTCTCGGTAACGCGGGTCAGGTGTTCGAAGTCGTCGAAGACGATCGGGATGTTGACGAACTCGTATTCGGGAGCGTACTGTGTGAACGGCCACCGTGAGTCTGCGTGCGCCTGGATCGCTCCTTCCCTGACCTGTTCGGCGATTTCACCCTCTCCACCGTAGGACCCCCCGGGAACGACTTCGACTGTGAGCTCATCGGCCTCATCTTCGACAATCTCCTTGAACCGATCGGCGGCCTGTACCGTCACGTGGTCCGACTCGTACGAACTCGCGATTGTGATCGTGTTTCCACCACCGCCGTTGCCGCCACCGATGCAACCCGCAAGCGAGCTGAGTCCGACTACCCCCGCACCGAGCACCGACCTCTTGAGCACTGTCCTGCGCTGGATGTTATCCAAACTCATACAGATCGACGGTATTGGTGATGTCACTTATAGTTTTTGGACAGCAGAGAATATTACGACCATTATGCAATATTATTTTTATAGAAATGTACGTGTGAAGGCGAACTATGCAGACGAATATCCGGTTTCGGGAGAAACTGGCTAGTTCGAATGCTACCTGCGGACCCGATTGAGCGCGAGTTCCGCGTTGCCGATACCGAATAGGTCCCACGGGACACAAATTGTTTATGGGATTACGAACAAGGAGTTGATATGGACCGAGCGCTGATAATCGCTGAACCGACCGATAGAGGGCGTGAATTGGTTGAAATTGCCGGGGAGATGGCTGCCGGTTCCGGTGCGGAACTCGTGCTCCTTCGCGTGATCGACGAGTCGGAGTACGGACGCGACCTCCAGCGGAAAGCACAGACTTCCATGGGAGACGTCGACAGTGTGGACGAACTGACGAAGCGGGCGAGAGAGGCGACGGCCGAACTGGGAGACGAGGTCCTCGGCGAAGACGTCTCGTACACGGTCGAGGTTCTGTTCGGAGATCTCCCAGACGACGTGTTAGCGAAGGCCGACGAACTGGGCTGTGATCACGTCTTTATCGCGGGCGAAAAGCGATCGCCGACCGGCAAGGTACTGTTCGGGGACACCACTCAGTCGGTTCTTTTGAACTTCGACGGCCCGGTGACGTCGTTGATCGGCTGACCGGCGGATAGTCGACGCGAGTCGCCCGAACCGGAGCGTTGAACGAACCGCACAGAAGGGTTGTCGGGAGCCCTACCGAACCAAAATATTTTGTCGTCGTACTCAGAAAAGGCTACCTGGAGTGCTCGAGACGGTATCGCATGCGAGCGAGACAGACACGGCACTTCAATATAACCTATGACGAACGAACACAACGTATTAGTTCTCCACCAGGTTCCGCATCAGGGGTCGCCGTCCGATGTCGCGTCGGCGATCAGCGATCGCATCGAATCAATCGAAATCGAGACAGCGAACGACTATAACGACGCTCTCGACCGAATATCGAGGGCAGATATTGTCGTGTCTCGTCGACTCGATTCGACGTTGCTAGAGTCGGCGGAGAAACTCCGTTGGGTCCAGGCGCTGAGTGCTGGCGTCGGGAGCTACGATCTCGATCAGCTCCAGCGGGAAGATATCGTGCTCACGAATGCATCCGGTGTCCATTCGGTGCCGATAGCCGAACAGGTGCTCGGATACATGCTCACATTTGAACGGAACCTCCACGAAGGAATCCGACGACAGAACGCACGGGAATGGCGCCACTATCGGGCAGGGGAGCTACGGGGCAAAACGGTGGGAATCATCGGGCTCGGTGAAATCGGACAGGAGATTGCGAGGGTTACTGACGCGCTCGGAATGACCGCTATCGGAACGAAACGAACCCCAGAGGAGCTATCGCACGTTCGGGAGGTTTACGGTCCCGACGAGACGCTAACGGTTGTCGGAAAGGCCGACTACGTCGTTATCGCCTGCCCGCTCACGGCGGAAACAGAAGGACTTATCGACGGGCGAGCGCTGGATTCGATGAAACCCGACGCCGTGCTCGTCAACGTCGGACGGGGAAAGGTCGTCGACGAAGACGCACTTCTCTACGCCCTCCGAAAAGGACAGATCGGCGGTGCCGCACTCGATGTACAGGCCGAGGAGCCCCTCCCCACCGATTCTCCGCTCTGGAACCTTTCGAATGTAATCATCACACCTCACATGGCCGGTGCGACGCCTCACTACTGGGATCGATGTGCGGAGATCTTCGCAGAGAATTACGACCGGTTCACCGCTGATAAATGGGAGGAGATGCGTAATCGAATCGTGTGAGGTCCTCTTCACTACCGATGAAGTGCCGTTCCCGAGTGGGGAATCAAATCACACACATCGTCGACGGTGCTTCGAGGAAGAAGACCTCAAGAGCTGTTAGAGACCGAGTTTGAACAGACGATTACTGCCGAGCGCGATGAGGACCACTCCCATGATTGCAGCGAGAAGTGAGAATGAGACGGTCCAGCCGTAGAGGTCGGCGAGCAGGCCGATGACCAGGCTACCAGATGCTCCCGTTACCATGTACACCGTTCGGACGAGACCGAATCCTGCGCCACGATCGGCTTCTGTGAAGAGGTCTATGAGCCGTGACTGGAGTGGCGCACCCCAACTCATAGCGAGACCAATGGAGGAGACACCGATGGCGTAGACGGGGAGGCCATCTCCGACGAGTATACTGCCGTAACCGATTACCCCCGCAGCCATTGAGAGTGCAGTAGTCGGTTTCCTCCCTGCATAATCCGAAAGAGATCCTAGCACCGGCTGTGTTATCCCGTGGACGAGGAAGTACAGAGAAAACAATCCGCTCGCGATTTCCGGTGAGAGTTCCTGTCCCTCGGTAAAGAAAGTGGGTAAGAAAGACGCGGTGGCCTGCCATGTGAACGCACAGAGGAACGCGAGACTCGTTGTGAAAGCGACAGACGGTTTCGCAAGAAGGTCGCTGACGGTCGAGAACGTAAACCGGTTCCACAGTGGCTCGTCGGGTCGTTCCGGGCTGGTCGGCCGAATTCGGCTCGCAAAGAGGAAAAAAACTGGCACAGCCATTACGGTTCCGAGTAAAATTCCGGCCCGCCATCCATACCGAACGGCAATTCCCGTTGCTGCAGCGGGTGCGATAAGCCCCGCAGCTGGACTTCCAGCGACGTGGATCCCGATTACACTGCCGATGTCGTCATACTGTTTCGCTAGAAAAGTCGTCGCGGCCGTGTAGTGGAGGCCGGCGCCGACGCCGAGAACACTGACGAAGAGCACGAAGAAACCGTATGCCGGTGCGATCGCGATACAGAGACTCGATACGCCGGTAAGCCCGATCGCGGACAGAATCACCTTCCGCTCTCCGAGCCGCTCGCCGAGGACGCCGCTTGGAAACTGCATGAGCGCGTACATCGCCCACATAAGTGACAATGCTAAGCCGACAGCACCGTTCGAGACGGAAAATTCGTCAGTGATCGCTGGAACCAGAGGACTGATCGCCAGTCGCGCGACCATCGTTACCATGAAGGCTAACGTACAGAGAGCCAGCGATCGGTGTGCATGACGCGAGTTCACATGTCCCACCTTCGGCTTGACTACCCTATGAATTTCGATTGAGGAAGATTTAGGAGCAAATACGGTAAGACGAAACGCTCCGAGGGCTGACAGAGTTCCCGATAGGGGAACGGGTAACTCTCCCCGTGAGTAAGACAGGTTACGAGAACAGGTTCGTTTTCATATAAAATAGATAAAGCATTGGTGAAATCATGATTAATCCATGGATGAAACAGTGGGGGATGGTAACATACTGAATACGGAATCAGAAATCGGGGTTCGACTGTGATAGGGAAATCAAAAGAGTCGTTCCCTCCTCGGGAATTCACTTGCCTCTTTTACGAGGTATCAGAATCAATTCTCTGCTTGAACCCTCTCAACTACAGTAGGACTCTATTTACATCCATACCGTTGTAAAAGCCTTATTCTACTGGATATCGAAACCAGAGTGATTACACGAGTTGGAAGTAAGTTTATCATATATCTATGTCTCGTGGTCAGAATAGCGCGTTGGCAGAAACAGCATCAGTCGCGGCTCTGCCGATCAGATGTTTGTGACGAGGCTGTGGTCTTCGTCGATCACCTGCACGTCTTCATTCAGCAACGCGACGACAAATTAGGAAACGTATGATCCGAAGTACACGATGAGCGCTGTGATCCGTTCCGAGTTGATCGCCTCGAGAGAGTCGGGGAGTAGGAACGGAACCATCTTGTAGACATCGTGAACGATATACCTCACTAACGCGAATACGAGGCTAATCACTTCATTACCTTTGCTCAGGTGCTCGATTGTGTCCTCATAGGCCGCGACATCGCCAGTGCTGCGAATGATGACTGCGAGACCGTTCAGTGCCCCTCGCGGGTGGACCGTTCTATCTAAATCCGATCGAAGTTGCCGTAACCGGGCGTCTCACAGAGATTTTCTAGATATTTATTAAATGCTTCAACTACATTTGCTTCGATCTGATCGTCCACGTTCGGAACTCGATCAGTTCGTTGGTAACGTCCTCATGACGGTTTTCGAAATCGTCGCGGTCGCTGAGTCGGTTCTCGATAGTCACAATTTCCGCCTCGATTTCGTCACGTTTGTACACCTGGTGATCAATTTTATTGATCTCCTTGTGCCGTTCGAGAATATCACTGTATTCTTCGGTCTCAAATCGTCGATTTCGTCGGTGAGAGTTTTCTTTCCATATATCAATTATCCGATTAGATCGCTCCGACGCACGTCGTCGCTAGTTGTCTCGAAACACTGCTAGGTCTTCCGGTACTCAGTGCTGCTCTCTTTGATTTCAGAGAGTTTCTCCTGCCGATTATCGAACTCAACTGATCTCGGATTGGTCTTCAAGTGATCCTCATGTACTGCTCAGAGTCGTTTGACCGTCGTTTCGATCTATTCTTAGACGACTGATGGTCCATAGGTCCAGCACATGAACTGTCTCTGCGCTCTCTAGCAGGCGGTTCATTACGGGTCCGTCATCATTCTGTGTCGTGTCCGTGCGGAACAATCCCATTTTATTAAAAATCTTATTTAATTGGATTTGGAACCAGAATTATGAGACCATCTCGGAGAGGACACTGTATAGTTCTGAACCTCCTCGATTGGCACGTTTCCGTCGAGAGCTTGATGCGGTCTTTGATGGTAGTAGTGCACGAACTGTTCAAGTCACTCGCGGACGCTCGGCCGACTGCCCACCCACGAATTATGGAAGCGGTCGATACACATTTTGAGGGTGTGAGACCACTTTTCGATGAGGTATCGGTCGGTATAGTTGTCCCGACCGCTTAGTTCGACTCGAGAGAGGGCAGTCCGATAGCCGAATGGATCGACGAGAAACTCAGCATCGGAGAGACCGTGTTTCTCGCGGAGTTTCTGCAGAAACGCAGCCGCCGGATCAGTCCCATGACGACTAAACAATGCAACGTCAAGACTCAACTTTGACTCGATGTCTATTGCAGTGTACAACCAAGACCACTCACCATTGATCTTGACAGCGGTTTCGTCGACAGCGACCCGCGACGGCGATGCCGTCCTCAGAACGCGAAGTCTGATGGGCCGCACGAGAGCTCCGCTCTCGTGGACGTCGGCGGGTCGCGTCCGCTGTCAGCCAGCCGATGAACCCAGTTCCAGACCGCTCCGTGAGAGCGTTCAACACCTAATTCAGCAAGAATCATTGTTGTCTCCTGAAGCAAAAACCGGTTTGGTGGAGGTGGACGGCGAACGCCCTAACAGGCGTCGCCGTCCGCTCGTGGTCGTATTTAGTTTGTAGCATTCTGCCAGACGGCGAAGGCTTGGAGCCACGACTCTGCTGTTGATGGTTTTGCGTGACTGAAGCAGTTTGAGAACGAAGAATTTCGTTGTTTTGTCTCACGAAAGACACGTTCAGAAGCGGTCCAATTTCCATGTTCCTCGTATCGAAATCGGAGTCCAGAGCGACGGAGTGCAGTCTGGAGATGTGTTGCTCCATCGATGGGAAACACGGTATCGTCGAGGACATGTTTCTCAGTGAGTTCCTGCAGAAACCGTTCTGTCAACGCGGTCGTAGTCGTCGAATACAGCAGTATATGGAGAATTTTGTTCGTTTCCGGATCAACAGCAGTGTACACCCAATACCGATGTTCGTCGAGTTGAATCACTGTCTCATCGAGCGCGACGTGATTTGGCTTCGCGTCATCTTCCGGCTGGAGATCGCACTTGTGAACCCAATCGTGGACTACCTTTCGACTGCGTTCGACACCGAACATCTCTAATTCTCGAACGGTATTCGAAAGCGAGAGGTATGCAAGATGGAGCCGAATACCGAGCTCCAGTAGCTGGCAGGGCATCCGCTCTCACCCCCGCAACACTCAAATCGATCAGTCGCTACACCCGCTAAGGCGGTCGATTTTTGGCATGGATATTACAAAATCGTGCCGCCTCACTTTTCACACTTAACGAAACAGCACCCCGCTCGTTCTCCCAATATTCTTCTAAGCCCCCCTCATAGCTCTCGTTGAGCAGGTCTGAAAGCATAAAACAAATCAACATTACGACCCGCTTACTTCTCAATCTGGCTTAACTAGACAGTACCTCCAATTAATCGCCAAACCTGACAAACCCAATCAATTAAACCGAACGGTCCGTGAGTCTCTCGGAGCATGCGCCGGCAGGGACAGGTGATGAATGCCCCCGTTGGCTGCCAACTACGACGCTGTTCCCCGACGAGAGGGCGGTCCGGGTGCGGCTCACTCCGGGGACCGAACCAGGTTCTCCAGGTCAACGGGGGCTGTACCGTCGCCGAGCTGCCGGACGTTCCCAGCGACGATGTCCGCCAGCCGGTCCCAGTGTGCCGGGCTGTGCCCGGCGTTGTGCGGCGTGATGGTCACGTTCTCGAACCGCCAGAGCGGGTGATTGTGGGGGAGCGGCTCGGGGTCCGTCACGTCCAGCCCTGCTCCGCCGATGGCGTTCTTCCGGAGGGCGACGATGAGCGCATCGGTGTCGACGATCGGACCGCGGCCAACGTTGACGAGGTACGCGTCCGGCGGCAGCGTCTCGAACTCCTCGGTACCGACCAGTCCGCGCGTCGTCTCCGTCAGCGGCGTGGCGACGACCAAGTAGTCGGTATCGGCCAGCGCGTCGTGGAAGTCCGCGTCGTCGAACCCGATCACCCGGTCGGTCGGGCCGCCCTTCTTGGGCGTGTAGCGTATGCCGATGGTGTCCACGTCGAACGCCGTGACCCGGTTCGCGACGGCTTTGCCGATCGCTCCGAGGCCGACGATCGTGACGGTGCTATCCTTGATCTCGCGGGCCTGGTAATGTCGCCACTCGCGTCGCTCCTGTCGTCGCCTGGCCTCGTCTAACCCCCGGGCGAACATGAGAATATAGCCGAGCACCTGTTCGGCGATGTTGGGGGCGTGGACCCCTGAGGCGTTCGTCACGGCAACTCCGTGCCCGGCCAGCGCGTCGAGCGGCAGGTGGTCGTACCCCGCAGCGACGCCAGCGAACAGTTCCAGTTCCGGCGTGTCGTCAAGCAGATTGGCGTCGAAGTGGGTCGAGGTGATCACCCTGGCCTCGACCGCGAGCGCCCGCTCTTCCTGGGGCGTCGTCGCTACCTCGATTCGGTGGTCCGGTAGCCGGTCACGGAGTTCGGCCGCGTAGTCTCCCGCCGGCATCCCGTGGGTTCCGGCTCGAAGGACCAGTACGTCGATGGTACTCATGAGTGCGTCCTGATGCTGGACGAGCGTGCACAAATTCCTTTCCCCACCGGGACCGATCCGTTTCTCGTGTTTGGTGTCCAATTGTCTTGTACACCGAGACTCCTCTATCTTACAACTATATGGATGTAATACAACGCTCCGCGGGTCGAATACTTCGGAGACCGGATTCCATGACGGGTAATAACTCGTCGGACACCCACAGTTCGAGGCCGGAAACCGCCGGCCATCAAGCCCACTGATTACGTAGCCTCCAGTTATCGATGAATCTACGCCCAGGAATCTGGTCTGCCGCGGCTGCCACACGGCGTTCGAACAACGGCCTAGTCGAGAAGCGACGGCGCGGCGGAGGCGTAGAGCCGGTGGAGGTGCATCGTATCGTCCGCGCGAAGCACTCGGTCCGCATCCGGGACGGCGCCTATCGTCGACAGCGCCGCGACCAGGCCGGCGTGGTCCATCTCCACGACCGGCGGGAGTCGCACGCTGCGGATCGTACTCCCCGTGACGTTATGTCCTTGCCCTGCCGGTCAAAGACGACGACATCGAGCCCATCGACGGAGCGTCGGGGTACGGTCGTACGCGTCTCCAAGAAGTTCCGCCTCGCGGTCGAGGAACCTGCTCGGTAGGACGCACTCGACAAACGCCGTGTCGTCGTGCTGGTTCTCGACAATGGCGATTTCGTCGACGACCGGGACGTCGCGGTTCGAGGTCCGGCCGACTTCGACGACGTCGATGCTCAACCGAATCTCATAGTCGGTGGCGTCCTCGGGCACACCGAGCTCGTTCAACATCTTCCGTTATCCCTCGCCGGTCGCGCCGCTGTGGTTGCCCATCGCGGGGAATACGAAAGGCTCGTAGCCGGCCGCCGAGGCGGCGTCGGCGACGTCCGAGACGATGGCCGCCAGGTTCGAGATTCTGCGGCTCTCATCGCTGAGGACGATCTCGCCGCCGTCGGGGACGCCCTCGAACGGTAGGTCGTGAACCGCCTGCCACACCGTCTCGGCCGTCTCCTCGAGTGGACCGGGTCCGTTTCCCACACCTGTTCGATGACGCCCATCTCGGGCAGGGGCGGGTCGCCGCACGCTTTGAGTATCATGTCTGCCGGTATCGACAGGTGACTCGCGGCGTTCTCCGGGTTCATACCGCATCGATCGAGGGGTGGGTGATAAATGTGTCCGCCACACCAACTAATCGGTCGCGGTCGACGTTCCCCACGGAGCGCCGTCACGTTCGCCGAACCGCCCTATGGAAACCTGTCTAAAATGATTGGACACCCCGTCTCAGCAGCCGGATCCGTGGCCACCCGAGGAGTTATTCGGATGGGGGACACACGCGAAGGTAATGTCGGAAGACCTGCACGACAAGACGACGCTCGTCGTCGGGGCAAGCCACGGGATTGGGAAGAAAATCGCCGAGGAGTACGCCGAGCGGGGGTCGAACGTCGCGGCGCTGGCCCGCTCCGTCGGCGACCTGGAGGCACTCGTCGAGTCGCTGCCGACCGACTGCGTCGCGGTCGAGTGCGACGTTCGGGACGACGCGAGCGTCGCGGACGCCGTGACGACGGCCGTCGATGCGCTGGGGCCGATAGACGTGGCCGTCAACAGCGCGGGGACGATCGCCCGGAGTCGGCTCCACGAGGCAGACGAGGCGGACTTGACGAGGGTGGTGGACGTGAACCTCCTCGGTGCATTGCGCGTCAGCAAGCACGTCCTCCCCTCGCTGATGGAGACTGAGGGAACGTTGATCCACGTCTCGTCTGAGGCGGGGTCGGTCGGCGTCCCGGAGCTGCCGACGTACTGTGCAAGCAAGGGCGGCCTCGACGCCGCGGTCCAGCAGCTCGCGGTCGATTACGGGCCGGATGGGGTCTCGGTAGTCGGGATCGCCCCAGGGACGACGAAGACGTCGATGAACGAGGCCGTCAGGGAGCGGGACCCGTCGTGGGTCGAGGAGCGCGCGGCGGGGATCCCGTCCGGCCGCCTCGGGATGCCGGAGGATATCAGCGGCCTTGCAGCGTATCTCGCTGCCGACCGGTCGGACTACCTGACCGGCGAGGTGGTCCACATCGACGGCGGGTCGACCGCGTGAGCGGCCGGATCTGATCAGTAGTGTTTCGTCTTGAGCTCGATCACGTTCGCGGTGTTCTGTAGCTCCGGGACGAGCTCGTTCTCGATGCGATCCTCGTCGAAGTCGTGTTTCGGCCCGGCGACGGAGATGGCGGCGTCGGCGGTCACCCCTTCGCTGCTCACCGGTACGGCGACCGACCTGACGCCGTTGACGCGCTCTTCGTCCTCGATGGCGTACCCCTGCTCCCGGACGGTCTCGATTTCGTCCTGGAGCGCATCGCGGTCGACGATAGTGTGTTCCGTCGCCTGCGGGAGGCCGTGCTCCTCGATGATCTCACCGATTCGTTCGTCGGACTGCTGGGACAGCATCGCCTTGCCGAGCGCCGTCCAGTGCATCCGAGTGTACTCGCCGGTCGGCGCGTTGTTGAAGATGGCACCTATCGGTTCTGTCCGGTACAGCATCACCCGGTAACCACACTCCTCGCAGCCGATAGTCGCGACCTCGCCCGTCTCCTGGGCCAGTTCGTCAATCTCGTTGCGGCCGACTTGGTAGAGCCCGTTGTTGTGCCGGACCTGACCACCAACCTGCAGGAACCGAAGGCTGAGCTGGTACTGGCCGTCCCGCTGCACGACGTATCCGGCATCCTCCAGCGACTTGAGGTAGATGTGGACCGTGCTTTTTGGGACATCAATGTAGTCGGCCAACTCCCGGACGCCACAGCCGCCGAACTCCTCCATCCCCTCGACCACCTCGAAGAGATTCTTGACTGCCCCGATTCGGTTCGGATTGTTTCCCGTGTTCCTACCCATGTGTGAGTATGACGTACTACCCCACAATATTATTTTTGAAACCCATCCAACACTATTGGACAAGACCAACTCGAACAATCATTATAGTATGCCGGTTGCGAGGCTGTTCGGGACCAGGAACGAAAAAGCATGGCTGCACCACGGGGTCCGAACGGTCGGGGTCGCCGCGCGGCCCTATGCGGTTCGTTCGAGAAGGCCGCGCATGTATCCGACCGCGAAGAGGCGGCCCTTGGTGTGGTAGCCGGGGTTCGAGTTGTCCTCGCCGACCATCGTCGGGACGTGGTCGGGCCGCATCACCACGTCATCGTCGACGGCGTCCTGGTAGGCCTCCATCGCCGCGAGCATGTCCGTCGGTCCGTCGTCGTGCCACGTCTCGACGAAGTCGTCGGCGTCTCCGTCCACGTCCCTGAAGTGGACAAAATTGATTCGGTCGCCGAACCGGCGGATCGTTGCGGGGATGTCGACGCCCATCGCCGCGAAGTTCCCCTGGCAGAACGTGATACCATTGTATTCGCTGTCGTAGGCGTCAAGGACGCGCTGGTACGCCTTGGGGCTGTTGACAATCCGCGGGACGCCGCCGAGCGACGCACGTGGCGGATCATCGGGATGGAGGCCGAGTTTCACCCCGGCTTCCTCCGCGACGGGGGTCACCTCCCGCAGGAAGTACTCCAGCGCCTCCCAGATCTGCTCGCGCGTGGCGTCGACTGCTTGCTCCGCCCCGTTCCGGTGCATCCTGTCATCGGAGTAGGCGGTCACGAGCGAGCCGCCGCGGGCCTCGACGTGGGCCTCCGTCCGCGCCCACCGGATTCCGACCATCCAGTCGTAGCAGACCACGGGGATGTCAAGGCGCCCGCAGTTCCGGATGAACTTCTTGAACTCGGCGATGTCCTCGTTGCGGCCCTCCAGTCCGAGCCTGATGCGGTCGGTCAGGGGGACGCTGCCCTCGATGACGCCGACCTCCAGCCCGGCGTCCTCGTACCAGTTTTTCAGATGCTGGAGTTCGTGGTAGCTCCAGTCGGTTTTGTCGTCGCCGATCTCCAGGGTGTGTACCACGGCGTTGTCCACGCCCATCTGCTTGGCAAGCTTCCATCTATCGTCAGGTTGCGGCGGTAGGACTACCGCTAGGTCGACCATAGGACCACGAACTGGAACCACAAATAAATAGCTTTCTTTTGGGTAGATTGCTGCCGGACAGCTGATGGCTCGGGTCGGCAACCACGTGGAACGGCGCGGACAGGGGAAGATAGAAATACCATGCCGTGCGAGTCTTTGACAGACCACGAATGAGCGATACGTTCGAGGGAGAGGCGGCTATCGTCACGGGTGCATCGAGAGGAATCGGCAGCGGCATCGCGACCGAACTCGCGGACCGGGGAGCGTCGGTGGTGGTCAACTACCGCTCCTCTGAGGAGCGGGCCGAGGCGGTCGTCGACGAGATAACTGACACCGGCGGGGAGGCCGTCGCCGTGCAGGCCGACGTGAGCGACGAGGACGACGTGGCGGCGATGGTCGAGGCGACCGTCGACCGTTACGGGTCGCTGGACGTGATGGTGAACAACGCGGGCATGACGACGCTCGGCCCGGCCGAGGAGATAAATCTCGACGATTGGCGGCGGGTGATAGATGTCGACCTGACCGGCGTGTTCATCGGCTGCCAGGCGGCGGGCCACCAGATGCTGTCACAGCCCGACGGCGGGTCGATCGTCAACGTCGCGTCGATGATGGGAGAAATGGGCTTTCACATGCGAGCGCCGTACTGCGCGGCAAAGGCGGGCGTCATCAACCTCACCCGGACGCTCGCCGTCGAGTGGGCGACGGAGGATGTCACCGTGAACGCGCTCGCCCCTGGATTCATCAAGACCGACATCACCGATCAGACCCAGGGGTCGGCGGGGTACACCGATGACGACATCCGGCGGCGGACGCCGATGGCCCGGTACGGCACGGTCCAGGAGATGGCGAACTGTGTGGGCTTTCTCGCCCAGGGCGACACGTACGTCACCGGCGAAGTGCTGTGCGCCGACGGCGGCTGGACATCCGACGCCTGGCGGTATCACGAGGAACGTGCCTAACTCGGGTGAACGGCTTCGGAATCCGGGTCACATCCGGAGACATTCGCCCTAGGGAAAAGTTTTTTATAATTAACGATGAACCAGTATAGGTAACCATGACAGATGGTAATCCATGGCTCAGTAGACGTTCGTTAGTCAAGGGACTCAGTACAGGCGCAGTCGCGGCCACGGCCGGTTGCTCAATGGTTGGGGACCTCGGCGGCGGCAGCGGCGACGGCGTTGAGATGACAATCGCAAGCACCTTCGAACCCGGCCATATCCTTGTGCAGGCCGCGGAAACGTTCAAAGAGGAGATCGAGTCAGAGTCGGACGGCGACATCTCCGTCGAGATCAGCCCCGGCGGGTCGTACGGGTCCGAGGACGAGATCGGTGAGGTCGTTAGCCAAGGCGGCGTCGAGGCTCACGCCGCGGGCAGCTTCCCGTACTTCCAGTTCGCGCCCGAGTACTGGTTCTTCGGGTGCCCGTTCGTCCTCTCGGGCTACGATCAGCTGCTGTCGGTGCTGGAAAGCGACGAGATGCAAGAGGCCCACGACGCGCTCGTCGAGAACGGCGACCAGCGCCCGATCGGCCAGCAGATCTACCGCGGCGCGCGGAACTTCACGTCCAACACACCGATCCGCAGTCCGAGCGACGTCGACGGGACCAATCTCCGTCTGCCGGAGCTCGACCCGTGGGTCGCCATCTGGGAGGAAGTGGGTGCGTCGCCGACACCGGTCGCGCTGGACGAGCTGTACAGCGCGCTTGAACAGGGAACCGCAGACGCCTCCGAGGGCGGGGCGGAGCAGATCAGCTCCTTCAACCTTTACGAGGTCCAGAGCCACCTGAGCCTCACGGAGCACCTAATCGCCAATGGGAACATCTACATCAACGATACGTTCTACCAGGGGATCGACGAGACCTATCAGGACATGATCATGGAGGTCGGCCAATCGGCGACGTCCTCGGCGGCCGAGCAGTCACAGTCCCGCGAGGAGGAACTGATCCAGGGCCTCGCCGAGGAGGGCATGGAGATTGTCGAAGACGTCGACGTAGAGGCGTTCCAGGAGGAGGCGGCACCGGCGGTCGAACAGCTGTTCGAGAACACGTGGGCCTTCGACTGGGAAACCGTCCAGAACATGTGAGACGGCGGCAATCGTACAGATAACCACCCGAGACACCCACCGTTTCATTTACAATGGAAATCGACCAATCGCTTGACCTGAAGCGCGACCGGCTTTTCGATAAGATTGTCCTGTACAGCGCGACGGCGCTGTTTACGATCACAATCATTTTGACCACACTGCAGGTCTTCATTCGGCTGTTGAATCTCCCCACGTTCGGCTTCCTTCACTGGACCGAACCGGCGGCGCGGTTCGTGCTCATCGTCGCGACCTATCTGGGTGCCGCCGTCGCCGTCCGGAACAACGAACACATCGCGATCCGGTTCCTGCTCGACCGGCTCACGAACTGGAAGCCATGGCTCGGCTACCTGGTTCAGGTGGTCGGGAAACTGATCATTATCGGCTTTCTCTGGATCGCACTGGAGGGAACGGTCATCACGACCGTCGAGGATTGGACGACGTCGATCGGCGGGATCGGCTTCGTCACGTCCGGCCACCTCTACCTCGGTATCGGTATCGGGATTGGAGTGATGCTGATCTACGCAGTGATCGATTTCGTGGGCCTGGCCCGCGAACTCCTCGCGATGCGGACCGAGGGAACCGACAGCGGCCAGTTCGAGGAGGGGATAGCCGATGAGTGAACTGCTTATTATCGGCGCCCTGTTCCTCGGGTTGCTGCTGGTGCTGTACGCGCTCGGCGTCCCGGTCGGGATCGCCATGGGAGCGACGTGCGTCGTGATAATGGTTTCGCCGTACGGGCGCGGCCTCAACTACGGGCTGATAGCCCAGCAGTTGCTGTACGGGCTCAACAGCTTCACGCTGCTCGCTATCCCGTTTTATCTCCTGTTAGGGCGGCTGATGAACCGCATCGGGATGACACAGCGGATCTTCGCCCTGGCGAACGCCTTCGTCGGTCAGTTCCGGGGCGGCATCGCACACGTCAACATCGTCGCCAGCATGATCTTCTCGGGGATGTCCGGCCTCGCCGTCGCGGACGCCGCGGGACTCGGTCGCGTCGAGTACACCGCGATGCGCGACCAGGGGTACGAAAAGGACATCTCGCTGGGCGTTACCGGCTCCTCGGCAATCATCGGGCCAATCATTCCCCCGAGCGTCCCGATCATCATCTACGCCGTGCTGGCCGAGGAGTCGATTGGCCAGCTGTTCCTCGGCGGGATCCTCCCGGGGATCCTCATCGGCGTGTTCCTGATGTTGCTCGTCTTCCTGTTCGTCTATCTACGGGGTTACGAGACGGAGGACACCTTCGATCTCTCTGAGGCGTGGCAGTGCTTGAAGGAAGCAGTGTTCCCGCTGTTCGCCCCGGTCCTCATCATCGGGGGGATCCTCACCGGGACGTTCACTGCCACCGAGGCGGGCGCAATCGCCGTCGTCTACACCGTCCTCCTTGGGATGTTCGTCTACAACGAGCTCTCACTGCGGGGGCTGTTCGAGGAACTCCAATACGGAATGGTCGAGACGTTCTCGCTGACATTCATCGTCGGCATCGCGTCGCTGTACGGGCTGGTCGCGCTCCAGCTTCAGCTGCCGATCCTGATGGCGGAGTCGATCACGAACTTCTCGAACGACCCGTCAGTCGTGATCTTCCTGCTGGTCGCGCTCCTGCTGGTAGTTGGGACGTTCATGGAGACGATCGCCGCGATCACAATCCTCGTGCCGATCTTCATGCCGATCCTCGACGTCGCGGGGATTGACCCGCTCCACTTCGGCATCGTGATGATCCTGACGCTGATGCTGGGCCTGCTGACCCCGCCGTTCGGCGTCATCCTCTTCGTGTTGGAGAAGGTAACCGACGCGAGCCTGGAGGAGGCGATGAAGGGCGTGTTACCCTACTACATACCGATTCTCCTGGTATTGCTTCTCACTATCCTCGTCCCGGAGATCGTCACGTATCCGGCGACCGAGCTGCTAGGCACCTGACGGCGGCGTCGGGTCCTGGTCGCGGTCGCTTTCGCACCATTCGTCGTCTCGGGGTGGGTCGTCCGACTGCGTATCTGAGTGGCCGCGTCCTCGAGTCGCCAGTCGTGCCTCCTGGATCCCTATGATCGGGGTTGCACCGACGGAAACGCTTTTTTATCCACGTCGTAGAGACTTGTCTATGGCAACGTTTGAGGGATACCCACGGGACAGCGGCCCCGCCGGGGTCCGAAATTACGTCGCAGTGATACCCACGTCGGTCGCCGCGTCGGCGGTCGCCGAGGCGATCGCGGACCGCGCCGGTGAGCACATCCGGGCGACGCCCCACCAGATGGGGATCGACCCTCCGGACGGCGCGCGCGAGCAGATAGAGCGAACGCTGACCGGCGTGGGGCGAAACCCCAACGTCGGCGCGGCGGTCGTCGTCGGTCTGGGTCCGGAGACGGTCGACGCCGAGGTGGTCGCGGACGGGATCGCAGCGGCCGGCCGCCACGTAGAGACGCTCTCGATCCGCGAGGCAGGCGGGACCGAGGCGGCGCTCGATGCAGGCGTCGAACTGACGCGGAAGTGCTGGTCAGGGATCGCCGACGCGCGTCGGGAGGAACGCGACGCGAGCGAACTCGTGTTCGGCGTGGAGTGTGGCGGTTCCGACGCGACGAGCGGGATCGCTGCCAACCCGGCCGTCGGCGCAGCCTGCGATCGGCTGGTCGCCGACGGCGGCACGGCAACGTTCTCCGAGACGCCCGAGTTCATCGGCGCAGAACACATCCTCGCGGAGCGCTGTTCCGACGCGGATGTCCGCGAGCGGCTCCTCGACCGGGTCGAGCGCCGGGAGTCGACGGCACAGCTGATGGGCGTCGACCTCCGCGGCGCACAGCCGAGCCCCGGGAACCAGGAGGGCGGGCTGACGACGATCGAGGAGAAGAGCCTGGGGGCTATTTCGAAGGGTGGGACGACGCCGATCCGGGGGATCGTCGACTACGCCGAGCGCCTCCCGGTCGGCGGCGGACTGGTACTGATGGACACGCCAGGGTACGATATCGAGAGCGTCGTCGGCAAGGTCGCCGGCGGGGCGCAGGTCATCGCCTTCACGACGGGTCGCGGGTCGACGACGGGGAACCCGCTTGCGCCGGTGATCAAGGTGACGGGGAACCCGAAGACTGCGGACCGCCTCGCGTCAAACATGGACGTAGACGCGAGCACCGTCATCGACGGCGAGCCGATCGAGTCGGTTGGCGACCGGGTGTATAAGACGCTGTTGCGCGTGGCCAGCGGCGAGCGGACCGCTGCCGAGCAGCGCCGGCTGGAGGAGTTCGCGATCAACGAACTGCAGCCGAACGAACTGGCGGAGCTCCGGGGGGACGCATGAAGGGGACCGTCCTCGGCGAGGTCGGCCTGCACATGGCGGACGCGGACAACGTCGTCACGGCCATCGATGACCTGGAAGCAGGCGCGGAGCTACCGTACAACGGCGAGATGGTCGAGCTCGCGGAGGCCGTCCCGTTCGGCCACAAGGTCGCGCTGGTGCCCCTGGAGCGGGGCGACGCCGTCGTGAAGTACGGCGAGACGGTTGGCGAGGCGGTCGAGCCGATCACTCCCGGCGAGTGGGTGCACACGCACAACTGCGAGAGCACGCGCGGGCGGGGCGACCGCGCCGCGGAGGACGGGGAGGTGGCCTGATGTCGTCCCCCGAAGGGCGCGAGGAACCCGCGGCCCTCGGCGAGCGGTTCGACGCCTACCGGCGCGACGACGGCGGCGTCGGCGTGCGGAACCGGGTTCTCGTCGTGCCGTCGGTGATCTGTTCGCACGTCGTCGCCGAGCGGGTCGCGGACGCGAGCGACCGCGCCGTCTGCGTCCCGCACGACCACGGCTGCGGCCAGATCGGGGCCGACCACGAGCAGACCGAGCGGACGCTTCTGAACCTCGCCCGCAACCCGAACGTTACCGGCGCGACCGTCGTCGGGCTGGGCTGTGAACACCTCCAGAGCGGGCCGTTTGCCGAGCGGATCGGCGAGCACGGCGTACCGGTCCGCGAGACGGCCATTCAGGACGCCGGCGGAACCGAGGCGGCGCTCGACGCGGGCGTCGAGGCGACCGGAAACCTGGCCGACGCCGCGGCCGCGGCGGACCGGACGGACGCGGCGCTCGCGGACCTGACAGTCGGCGTCGTGAGTTCGGACCTGTCCCCGTCGAGCAGCGAAGTGGCGGACCCGCTCGTCGGCAAGACCGTCGACGCGCTGGTCGACGCTGGCGCGCGCGTCGTCGTCGCCGGAACCGAGCGGCTCGTGCCCCACCGCGACGCGGCCGCCGACCGCGCGGCGAGTCCGGCGGTCGCCGAAGCGACGCGGTCGGCCGGTGACCGCGACGCAGGGCGGCCCAGCAACGCAAAGCGGGTCGCCCGCCGCGCCGAGGTAGCCGAGTTCGACGAGGTGGTCGGAACGTGGGGGAACGCCGAGGTAGCCGAGTTCGTCCCCTACGGCGGTCGGGCGACCATCGACGGGGGGCTGGCGCTGGTGGATTCACCCTCGCGGTTCGAGGAGGCCGCGACCGCGCTCGCGGCGGCGGGCGCGTCCGTCGTCGTCCACGTCACGGCCGACGGAATCACGACGGGCCACCCGGTCGTCCCGATTCTGAAGGTGACCGGTGACGGGACGACGGCGGCAGCGCTTGGCGACGACATCGATGTCGACGCCCGCACTGCCGACTCCGACGAACTGCTGTCGGAGCTTTTGCGGGTCGCGGCTGGCGGCCGGACGGCGAGCGAGGCCCACGGGCTGACGGCGTTCGCGATAAACCGGGTCGGCCCGTCGCTGTGAGGTCGCCGGGTCCAAAAGCCTAATAGCCGGGCCCGTCGAGTGTATGACGATGAGTCAGGTACCGAAGCGTTCGGGACAGCAACGGCAGTCAGGGGACCGCTTCTCCGCCAGCCACGGTTGGCCGGGGCGAAGCGGCGACGGGACACGGGCGCGTCTGAGGTGGACGGGATGAGAGCGGCGGAGCTCGTCGGGGCGAAGCTGTTCGAACTGCGCGAACGGGAGCGACCGTCGCCCGGCGAGTCCGAGGTGCTCGTCGAGGTGAGCGACGTGGGAATTTGCGGCTCGGACGTCCACTGGTACGAGCACGGCCGTATGGGCGACCGCGTCGTCGACGAGCCGCTGGTGCTCGGACACGAGAGTGCGGGCACCGTCGTCGAGACGGGGGCGGCCGTCGACGGCCTCGCTGTCGGCGACGCAGTCACCGTCGAGCCCGGCGTCCCCTGCGGGGAGTGTGAGCACTGCCGGCACGGCGCGTACAACCTCTGTCCGGACGTGGCGTTCATGGCGACGCCCGGGACGAACGGCGCGTTCCGGGAGTACGTCGCCTGGCCGGCCGAGTACGTGTATGCCCTCCCCGACTCGGTACCGACCCGGGAGGGCGCACTCTGTGAGCCGCTGAGCGTCGGTGTCCACGCCGTCCGCCGGGCGGAGATAGGCGTGGGCGACTCGGTGCTAGTCATGGGCGCGGGGCCGATAGGGCTCCTCACGGCCGACGCCGCGCGGGCGGCCGGCGCGGGAGATGTCGCGGTCGTCGACGTCGTCGAGTCGAAGCTCGACCGGGCCGTGGACCGCGGGGCCGATCTCGCGGTCGACAGCCGCGAGGCGGACGTGACCGCGGCGGTCCGGGAGGCGTTCGGGGGAGGCGTCGACGCCGCGATAGAGGCGACCGGTGCACCGCCCGCCATCGAAGCGACACTCGACGTGCCGCGGGCCGGCGGCACCGCAGTGCTCGTCGGCCTCGCCCCCGAGGCTGAGGTGCCGGTCGACACGTTCGAGTTGGTCCGCAGGCAGCTGGATGTCCGCGGGAGCTACCGCTTCGCGAATACGTACCCGACCGCGATATCCATGCTCGACTGCGGCGTCGTCGACGCAGCGGGGATCATCGACTTCGAGGCCCCGCTCGATCGGATCGGTGACGCGTTCGAGCGGGCCGCGGAGCCGGACGTTGTCAAAGGCGTGATCTCAGTCGACTGAGCAGCGGGTCGAGCCTCGGAGGGAGAACATTTATGTTCGAACGGCTATCCCCAATGAATATGGTTATCGTGGCAGCCATCAGCGGCTCCGACGGGTCCAGAGACGTCGCGATGCAGGCGGACGAGTTGGCCAGGGCGTTCGGCGACGAACTCCACCTCGTCCACGTCATCGAGGAGACCGAGTACACGAGACGTGTCGAGCGGGAGTCCAGTACGCGGGAGACGGACTCGGGGTCCATCGAGGCGACCGCGGCGGCCGAGGCGACGGCAGGGCTTGACGAGGTCATTGGGGACCACGAGGTCGTCAGCAGGGTCGGGAACCCCAACAAATCCGTCGTCGGGTACGCCGACGAGGTCGACGCCCGCTACCTCGTCCTCGGCGGGCGGTCGCGGTCCCCCACCGGGAAGGCGCTGTTCGGCAGCGTGACACAGTCGATCCTCCTGAATACAGAGCGGCCGGTCGTCACGGTTACGGGGGCCGAGTAACCATTCTCTCCACCAGCATGTCGGTGTCACCGCGACCGGCGAGGACGAGCCGTCGTCCCCTAATGGACCGAACCGCGAGCGCCGAACGAGGGAACGATGTCTGAAGGAGGGGCGGTCACGGGGTCGGTGACGGAGTTCCGGCAATCACTGTCAGACCTGGACACCCCGACGACGGTCGTCCCGCCCGACGAGCTCGGGGCGACGCTCGCGGACGTGATCGAAGCGCCCGCCGTCGGGGCCGAACTCCCGTTCGACGACCTCTCGCTCGCGGACGCCCCAGTGACGCTCGACCCGTCACCGTCACAGCTCCGGGCGGCGGCGACCGGCGTGACGGGGTCGCGCATGGGGATCGCGTCGCTCGGCACGGTCGCCGTCGAGTCGCGGGCCGACGGCGACGAGTTCGTCGGCCTGTACCCGTCACGGCACGTGGTCGTGATCAGGGCGAGCGACATCAGGACGGACCTCTCGGAGGCTTTCGACTGGCTGCGGGCCGAGTTCGCGGCCGGTCGCCGGTCGTTCGTCCTCGCAACGGGGCCGAGTTCGACCGGGGACATGGGCGCACTCGTGCAGGGCGTCCACGGCCCCGAGGAGGTCCACATCGTCATCATCAGGGACAATGAGTGACTCACAACGAACGGATGCCGACCGCATCCGCACGCTGCTAGCATTGGAGGGCGACGAAATAAAGGCGAACACGCGGCTGTTCAACGCCGACCGGTACGACGCCGTGAAGGCCGTCGGGGAGGACGTCCACGAACGGAACCGCACCAGGGCGCGGGAGATAAAGGAGGACGCGATAGAACGCCTCCCGGAGCTCATCCACCGGACGCGCAACGCCGTCGAGGAGAACGGTGGGACGGTGTACGTGGCCGACGACGCGGCCGACGCGAACCGCTACATCGCCGAGGTGGCCGAGGCGGAGGCCGCCGAGACGGTCGTGAAGTCGAAGTCGATGACGACCGAGGAGATAGACCTCAACGAGGCCCTGGAGGAGGGCGGGCTGGAGATTTGGGAGACCGACCTCGGGGAGTTCGTCATCCAGGTCGCCGAGGAAGCCCCGTCGCACATCGTCGGCCCCTCGCTGCACAAGTCCCGAGAGGAAATAACGGAACTGTTCGAGCGGGAGTTCGACCCCGACGAGTCGCTTGATTCCGCCCAGAAGCTGACCGCGTTCGCCCGCGAGTTCCTCGGCGACCGGATCGACAACGCGGAGGTCGGAATCACGGGCGCGAACTTCGTCATGGCGGAGAGCGGGTCGATCGCTCTGGTGACCAACGAAGGGAACGCCCGCAAGTGCGCGTCGATCCCCGACACGCACGTCGCCGTCGCGGGGATCGAGAAGATCATCCCGTCGGTCGCCGAACTGGAGCCGTTCGCGGAGCTCATCTCGCGGTCGGCCACCGGCCAGGAGATCCCGCAGTACCTGTCGCTTTTGACCCCGCCGGTCGATACGCCGACAATCGACTTCAACCGGGCGGACGAACCGGGCTCCGGGGCCGGCGACGAGGAGCGGGACTTCCACCTCGTCCTCATCGACAACGGCCGGCGGGCGATGCGGCAGGACGACGACCTCCGGGAGACGCTGTACTGCATCCGGTGTGGCGCATGTGCGAACTCGTGTGCGAACTTCCAGTCAGTTGGCGGGCACGCGTTCGGCGGCGAGACGTACACGGGCGGCATCGCCACCGGCTGGGAGGCCGGGATCGAGGGAAACGACGTCGCCGAGGAGTTCAACGACCTCTGTACCGGCTGCTCGCGCTGCGTGAACGCCTGTCCGGTGAAGATTGACATCCCGTGGATCAACACGGTCGTCCGCGACCGCATCAACCGCGGGAAGGACCCGGGGTTCGACGACCTGCTCGTCGACGGCCTCGTGCCCGACGAGGAGGAGAGCGGCACGCCGCTGCGCAAGCGGTTCTTCGGGAACTTCGAGACCGTCGCCAAGCTCGGGAGCGCGACCGCCCCCCTCTCCAACGCCGTCGCCTCGACCGGGATCGCCCGGAAGGCGATGGAGTCGGTGCTGGGCATCGACGCCCGGCGCGACCTGCCGGCGTTCGAGCGAACGACGCTGCGCGACTGGGCCGGGGAGCGCAAGAGCCGCGTCGCGGATCCCGACCGTCGCGTCGCGCTGTACCCGGACGTGTACACGAACTACGTCCAGACCGAGCGTGGCAAGGCCGCCGTCCGCGTGCTGGAGGCGCTCGGCTGCGAGGTAGTCGTCCCCGATGTCGGCGGCTCCGGGCGCGCGCCGCTGTCCCAAGGGATGATCGCGACGGCCGAGGCGAAGGCGGCGGACGCCGCGTCGGCGCTGCTCCCCTATGTCGAGGAGGGGTACGACGTGGTCGTCGTCGAGCCGAGCGACCTGGCGATGTTCCGCCGGGAGTACGAGAAGCTACTTCCCGCCGAAACCCAGGCGCAACTCGACGAGGGGAGCTACGAGGTACTCGAGTACGTGTACGGGCTGCTGGAGAATGGAGCGGACGCCGACGCGGTGCCAGCCGGCGACGGGGACGGCGTCGCGTACCACAGCCACTGTCAGCAGCGCACGCTCGGTCTGGAGACGTACACCGAGACGGTGCTCGATCGGGTCGGCTACGACGTGCTGACCTCGGACGTGGAGTGTTGCGGCATGGCCGGCAGCTTCGGCTACAAGAGCGAGTACTATGACCTGAGCATGGATGTCGGCGAGACGCTCGCCGAGCAGTTCGAGCCGGAGGTTGACGACCGGACAGTCGTCGCCAGCGGCACCTCCTGCATGGAACAGCTCGACGCGCTCCTGTTACCGGGGACGCGTCACCCGGTCGAACTACTCGACCCCGCCGGCCGCTGACCGCCGCTCGGCGTTCCGGAACTGCGCCATGACGCTCGGGGACGGGGCGACCGCCGACCGCGTGGGCAAACTGTTTGTACCGGGGCCCCGACTCACCGTATATGCGTGACTTAGCAACGGACACCGTGCGGAGCGTCGACACTAGCCTCTACCGTGTGCCGAACGAGCAGGCACTGGAGGATGCGACCCAGTCGTTCGACACGCTGGAGATCGTTGCGCTGACCGCAGAGTCGGACGCCGGTCACGCCGGCCTCGGGTTCACCTACACTATTGGACGCGGCGGCGCGGCGACGAAGCGGTTCCTCGACGACGTACTCGCCCCGCGCCTGGAGGGTCAGCTGGTCTCCCCGCGGACCGTGCGGACAAACCTCCGGGGCGAGACCACGTTCATCGGACGCGAGGGGATAAGCGAGTTCGCCGTCGCGGCCGCAGACATCGCGCTCTGGGACCTCCTCGGGAAGGCCGCGGGGCTGCCGCTGTGCGAACTACTCGGCGGCGCGCGGGAGCCGGTGACGATGTACGAGACGGACGGCGGCTGGCTTCAGTACGACGCCGACGCGCTGGTCGAAAACGCCGAGGGTATCGCCGACGCCGGGTTCGCCGGGATGAAGATGAAGGTCGGCTCGTCGCTCGACCGCGACGTCGAGCGTGTCCGGGCCGTCCGCGAGGCCCTCCCGGCCGGTCTGGATCTGATGCTGGACGCGAACTGCTCCTACTCGGTGCCGGAAGCGCGGGCGCTCGCCCGCCGGCTTGACGACGTGGCGATCACCTGGCTGGAGGAGCCGCTTCCCAAGGGCGACTACGCGTCGTACGCCGACCTGCGCAGCCGCGTCGACATGCCGATCGCCACCGGGGAGAACTTCTACAACGAGACGCAGTTCCAGCAGGTGCTCCGGCGGGACGCGGTCGACTACGTACAGCCCGATGTCTGCCGCGTCGGTGGGATTACGCCGTGGGTGAACGTGGCCGAGCAAGCGGCGGCGACCGGCGTCCCCATCTCGCCACACTACATCGAACCGCTCCACGCCCACCTTGCGTGTGCCTTCGGCAACGTGCCGTACATCGAACATCATTCGACCGTGTTGGACGAACTACTCGCCGACCCCATCCCAGTCGAGGGCGGTGAGATAACGCCGCCGGACCGGCCGGGCCACGGGATGGCCTTCGAAGGCGCGGAGCAGTACCGGGTGGACTGACGGATTGCAGGCGGCTCGTGGCCCGGGGCTACACGGTTGACCCGATTGTCCACCCATGGTGGACGAAGGGTGCGGAGAGTTCACTGAGAGAGGTTGGAATGATATCACAGATCTATGGTTGTAAATCGCCCTATCGACGGCGTATTTCGCATAAAAGATAGAGATATACACTGCGGACGGTAGCGTGAATCCACGCTATCTCCGGAAGCGATGGTGTCCAATCAAGTTGGATGCCCCGGAGACCGAGCCGACGGCCCCACGGGAGCGGTTGACCACTGGCCTATCAGAATGTTTTTGTTGGTTGGGAGTGACTTAGTCGTATGCGACGAGTCCGATTCGAAGACCCCGCAGGGAGCGTTCGCAACGGCACTTGGACCGACGACGGGATCGAGTTCGGCGGACGGACGTACGATCCCGCCGAGGTCGACGTGTTGCCCCCGACAGAGCCGAGCAAGATCGTCTGCGTCGGCCTCAACTACGCCGACCACGCCGAGGAGGAGGGCATGGAGCTGCCCGACCGGCCGCTGCTGTTCCTAAAGCCGCCGAACACGGTGTCCGGACACGGCGACACGATCCCGCTCCCGGCGGGCAAGGAGACCGTCGAGTGGGAGGCCGAACTGGGGATCGTGGTCGGCGAGCAGTGCCGAAACGTCTCCGAGAGCGAGGCGATGGATGTCGTTGGGGGGTTCACCTGCCTCAACGACGTGTCGAACCGCGACGACCAGCGCATCGAGCAGAACTGGGTCCGCGGGAAGGCGTTCGACAACGCCGCCCCGGTCGGCCCGGTCGTGGCGACGCCCGACGAGGTGCCCGACGACGCCGGCATCGAACTCCGAGTCAACGGCGAAGTCGAGCAGAACTCCGGACGTGACCAGTTCATCTTCGGCGTCGAGGAGCTGATCGCCGAGATCACGGCGTACATGACCCTGGAGCCGGGCGACGTGATCTCGACCGGGACGCCGGCCGGCGTTGGCCCGCTCTCCGACGGCGATGTCGTCGAGGTGGAGGTCGAGGGCGTCGGCACCCTCGAAAACGAGTTCGTCCGACGATGACGTATCGCGCGGGCATAATCGGCACCGGCGGGATCGCCGGAATGGGCATCCTCGGGATGCACGACGAGGAAGCCATTGGAAAGGAGAAGATCCGCGCCAGCCACGCCGGCGGGTACGACGAGGCGGCGGGCGTCGAGCTCGTCGCAGTCGCCGACGTCGACGAGGAGAAGCTCGACACGTTCGGTGAGGCCTGGGAGATCTCGCCCGAGCGCCGGTACGTCGGCCACGAGGCGATGCTGGAGGCGGAGGATCTGGACGTTGTGTCTGTGTGTACGCCGTCGTTCCTGCACCGCGACCACGTCGTCGACGCCGCGCAGTCTGCGGCCGACCCGGACGTGGTCTGGTGCGAGAAGCCGATCGCCTCCTCGGTGACCGACGCCGAGGAGATGATCGACATCTGTGACGACGCCGACGTGGAACTGCTCGTGAACCATTCGTTCCGCTTTACTGATAAGCTCCGCCGGCTCCACGACCTGATGCAGGAGGAGGACCTGCTGGGCGAGGTCCACTCGGTGTCAAGCCAGTTCCGGATGGAACTGCTGCGCAACTCGACCCACCTGCTCGACACGCTCGTCTACCTGCTCGACGCCCGCGCGGAGCGGGTATCCGGCTACATCTCCGGGGAGAACGAGGCGGTCGACTCGCTCGACGCCGACCAGGACGTCGACGACGCCGCCGGCGGCGGCTACGCCCTCATGGCCGACGGGACGTTCGCCACGATAGACTGCACGATCCCGCGGGACGACTCGTCGATGACGCTCTTGTTCGTCGGGAGCGAGGGGAAGCTGTACATGAACAACGACGACGGCGAGTGGCGCTACTGGACGCTCGATGACGGCGAGCATGTCGAGGAGCCGCTGCCCGGGATCGAGGGCGCGTGGACGTGGGAAGACGACTACGAATCGGCGTTCGGCAACGCGGCCGACCACGTCGTCGAACTCCTCGACGGCGAGGCGAGGAACCGCTCGCCCGGCCGGGAAGCCGCCCGGTCGCTGGAGATAATCGTCGGCTTCTACGTCTCACACTACACCGGCGGCGACGTGTCGGTGCCGCTCGACCGGCCGCTCTGCGACGTGACGATCACGTCCTGGTAGGTCGAGCGGCGTCCGCCGTCCTGCGGTTCTCGCCACTCGCGGCGTTCGACGGTCACGGACCCCGATTCGATCGGACGAGTGACCGCAACGGCCGGCGCATTACTCCGTCGTGATCCGGCCCTCGAGTTCAGGCGAGATCGTCCCCTCGGCCCCGACCGAGTTCGCGACGATGACCGACAGCGGTTTCCGCTCGTCGGTTCGGCCGAAACCATGTAGACCCGCTATACCCACTGTAGTCTCAACTTCCACACGGCCACGGGAAGTTGAGACTGGTCGTCTCAATGTATACGATGTGAACTCCTTGTAGTTTCATTTAGAGGGGCTGTGACTGGATCAACTGCTCAGTAGAAGTACGTACTGAACAGACGATGGGTACACGTGGTTGGCGATTGAGTGGTTCGAAGAACTTGGGATAGCGTGAGAACTTCGCTCTCACTGAGTCACACTCGTTTGCTCCAGACATTCGCGTGACGGCCGCCGATTCACTCGCCGTAAGCGAAGTTGAGAACCGACTATCAGGAGGCTCGCAGACTTTTGGTCGAGTTTTTGTTAGCGACGACGCAGCCGTCGCGCGACAATAGGTCGTACTGAATGCGACTACCTGCGGATCTTCCGAGCTACGACGCGAAGCCGTCGGTAATCCGCGATCCATGTCCCGTCACGGAACTGTTCTTCTCGAAGTCGATCCTCAACGGAGGAGATGACCGCTGATTGTTCGTCGTCTGGGATTGCAGATAAGAGACTGTCACCGAACATGCCGAGCCATTCAGCGAGTCCGTCGGTACCGTTATCGAGTTCGGTCGGTCGGTCAAAGAGCGTCGCGTAGCGCGTTTCAAGACCGTGTGCTTCCAGCTTTGAGGTGTATTCGCCGATACTCGGGAAGTACCACGGACTCTCGACATCATAACCGCGTACAGCCGCCTCTTCACGAACTGCGCTAACGATGGCGGCGACGTTTCCTGTCCCACCCAGTTCAGCAACGAACCGGCCACCAGGAACGAGTGTATCGGTGACCGAATCGAGAACGGCATCCTGTTCCGGAATCCAGTGGAGTGCCGCGTTGGAAAACACGGCGTCAAACGGGTCGTCGAACGAGAATCTGCGGGCATCCTCATTGACGAACTCGCACGCGGGATAGGCATCCTGGGCCTTTTCGATCATTTCTTCGGAGGCGTCAAGACCGACGGTATCCGCTCCTGACTCGGCAATTCGATCTGTGAGGTGGCCGGTCCCACAGCCGAGGTCGAGTATCCGCTCCCCGTGCTCTGGCTCCAGAAGATCCACCACCCCTTCACCGTACTCGAAGACGAAGGAGTGTCCTTCGTCATAACTATCGGTATTCCACTCGTTCGCTGACTTACCGTCCGGTCTACCCATGTCGCTCGCTACTCTATACGTTCACTTCTACCTTTTGAACTATCAGGAACTGGTTCTCATTTCACCAAGTTTGGCCACAGAAGTGTTCGGTAGCCTCTCCGTATTGACTAGATAAGTTCTTGAACGTGTCGTTGCCAGCGTCTCGTAGTGGTTTCGACTCTCAACTCTCGCCGGACTGTCTTTCGACAAATCGCTCGTCAATCGGACGCTGACTGGCCGGTATACGATTCGACGCCGTTGTATAATCGAGCCTCGCTCACCGCGCTGGAATCAGACGTTCGGATCGTTACACAAACATGGTTCAGACACGACGACCACACCTCTGTCGAGCAGTTCGTCTGCTCGCTCCCACTTGCGTATTTTAAATTCAGCACGCACGACCACTACGCAGGGCCGACCAGCTACGGGATGGTCTCCCTCTTTCGGGTATTCATGCTGAAAGACTGTTACGGGTGGGACCACGAGACAGCACTCGTTGAGTACCTCAACCGCTATCCTGTACTCTGCGATCAGCTGGGATTAGAGACGGTACCAGATCAATCGACGCTGTGGCGTAGTTGGAACAAACGGTTCACTGCAAACGATTTGGCGAGCGGTGGACCTGCTGGTACAGGTCGAGTTGACCGATGAGTACGAGCACTCGCCAATTGTGACGGCCGACAATACGCTGACGCTGTTGAAGAAAGAAACGGGAATCGGATAATGAGGGGACTCTACACGTGTTAGCGCAGCGTCTGAATGGCTACACTATCCTATGTCTCGGAAATACTCCGAATTAGTTTCCACTTCGACAAGAACACGCGCTTCGAGAGTAATCTGAGGCAGGTTCCGTTCGTCGAACCGACCGAAAAATGCATCACAGCACCGCTAAACCCGCTGTAGTCTCAACTTCCATTCGGTCGCAGTTCTGTATAGCGCTATGCAGTTTAAATCCACTCGCTACAATCCTATTCTCCCGAAATCTATACTCTCACAGCCTGCAACTACAGCCGAGTCAACACCAACACAGCACAGCACATTAGACCAATAATGTACAGTGGATTTACTAGGGGCCGCGCCCTCTGGTAAGCCGAGTCGATGTCTCAGCACAACCCCGAGGGTTCACGCGACCAAATCCCCATCAAAGCCGCCCGTGACGAGTTCATTGACGAGAAGAAAGGGAACTACGGATCGAACCTCGAGTACACCTTGGAGAAATGGACTGATGACTGGCTCGCCGATCGTGACGAGGAAACGCTGACCGATGTGACACCGCTGACGATGCGCCACTACGCGAACTACCTCGAGCGGCGAGCCCGCGGTGACACGGGAATCGCGGCGTCGACGGCGCGAACGTACTACAACTACGTCTCGGCGTTCCTCTCGTGGGCCGTCGAAGTCGAATACCTTCCCGAGAACCCGGCAGAGAAACGGAAGGCAAAGAAACAACTTCCGACAGCGACCTCGAGTACCAGCGGCGACCAACAGTTCTGGCAGCCAGACCAGCGCCGGACGATCGTCTCCTACGTCGACAACCGTGCTCGCGAGGCGATCGACACCGACGGCATCGATGCCTTCGAGGAAGTCCGTGACAGGGCGCTTGTGACGATGCTTGCCTATTCGGGTGTGCGTGGCGCGGAAGTCCTCGCGGACTCTCGTGACGAGCGACGCAACGGCCTGCGCTGGCACAGCGTCGACCTCGAGAACGGCGTGATAACCGTCCTCGGGAAGAGCCAGCAAAAAGAGGAGACCGCACTCCCTCAACAGGCGGTCGAACCGCTCCGGCGACTCGAGACGCTGCTCGATCTGCCCGCCGACGGCTGGCCGGTGTTCCCCTCGAGGCATCCGCCGTCGCTGTACTCCGCGATCGACGAGGCGGGACACGAGAAACCCGACGGCAACCCGTGGGGATACGTCCTCGAGACCGGCATCGAACCGCCGTCAATGAGCACCTCTGGCGCTCGCACGCTGTTGAAGCGACTCTCGGCAGACGCCGACGTGCCGGGACTCGACGAAGACGACTATCTCACGCTGCACGGAGCCCGCCGCGGTGTCGGCGAGAAACTCTATCGTGAGCGCGGGGCCGCCGCCGCGCAACGAACGTTGCGCCACGCCGACCCACAGACGACGTCGGAGATGTACTCGCACATCGAAGCGAGCGAACTGGCTGAAGACAATACGGAAGTGTTCGACGGAGAGTGACAACCAGCTCCCCTCGAGCGAAAGACTAACAGTCTGCCCCTTCTTGGGTACAACTTGCCTAAGCCCGGAGTGGGGCGTTGTACTCCTAACGCCCCCAACTTTGATACCACAGAGCAGCAGCATTCAGGGCGACATTCACCGCAAGCAGTACGACCGTGGGATCTGGGGTGGGTAAATCAACGATCATAGATGAATCTCATAGGCGCGACCCTCCATCCCAAAGCGCCTACGCCCGGAATGGGGCAGTTCGCACTGGTAGGATATTCATTGATACCTGATAAAACGTGGCGTGGTTGTCTTACTTTTATTGTAGTAATACAAATTTGGTTGCACTAATTCTGAATCCTATCCAAAATAGCCTAAGCGTCCCTCTCTGGCCTCGGCGAGAGACACTCAAGTTCAGGCTCCAATAGATTTACGACGCGGGATGTCAACAACTGTGATATACAGGTGAAACGGAATCCAAAATCGAAGCGTGTTCACGACTCCGACAGTGGAAAGTTTCAATCAGAAGATACGGTGAACAGCCTCACTCCGTTTGGATACAACGATAGCAACGAAAGTTCCGGCTACGGCGGGTTACTCCTCCTCACTGCGATCCTGGTTATGATCGGCTACGCGCATACTCGAGGAATGCTTCCGGTCCTCTTCTGAGAATGAACGGAGAACTCCCGTGGTGGACTTTTGTTGGACTCGTGATTAAAGAGGAACTCGAGAACTACTGCGAGAAAGAGATCCACCATGGGCAACTCTATCCGAACCTCGATGATGTCGTCGACAAGGGTCTCGTTGAGAAGGGCGAACTCGACGTCTTCGAAACGGCGTTTGAGTCGTCGGGTCATGAGCTCTATGTCGTCGATCGTTAATCAGCGAGAGATCCCACCGGTTACGGCGGACGTGAATCGCGTCACGTGACAGAGAACGGCTCTGTTTTACCTCGCTGTATTCGAACGCAGATCCCGTTTCCGTGGGAGACTCCGGTTCGCCGGCCGTGTCCGTAACGCTCTCAGAAGCGGGCTCGGTGGTGGATGACGGTTCCGAGGACGGCTCGCTGTTCGGCCTCGAGTCGGAAGCCGTCAGCTTCGAAGCGCCCTCGTCAGTTCGTCTCGAAGAAGCCCTGATTGGCGAAAGCGTCGGTCCATTCGAGTGTGGTCACCGCCGGTCCAGAACACCAGCAGACAGCACAGCGCCATATCGGCTTTTCGGGTCGTTGTGATTGAGACGTGGATCGCGTTCGCTCTCGTATCGATTCAGCAGTCCGAGGCGTCGATTCCTCCAACACCGTTAGTCGGGAGCGGTGAAACAAGGAGGGCCAACTCACCTCTGGTGTCGGAGATCGGTAGTCGTGTCGATGTCTCTGAGGACGCCGAGATCGTCGGTCTCGATAAGAGCGCTCTCGTCGCTCTCTGCCAGTACAGGGAGGCCCCCGACGTCACCCGTGACCTCGAGAAGGGCATCGAAGTGGCTGCGATCGAACAGCACCGGATTTCCACGGTGGCCGTCGAAGGCAGCCGCTAGCGCTGTCCCCAACTCTGCTCGATACGCGTCGCTAAGGAGTTCGACAGTGGCTGAATCGACGGCCGGCATGTCTCCGGGAAGGAACACCACTGCATCCGTTTCCGGCGTTCCGACGACGCGGATCGCCGTCTCGACGGACGTCGACAGCCCCTTCTCGTAGTCGGGATTGCGGACGGTTCGCACGTCGACGCCGGATAGGGCGGTGTGTACTGCCTCCGCTTCATATCCAAGTACGACGACGACCTCCGAGAGGGCCGCGTCTACGAGTGTTCGCGTCGCGTGTCGGATCAGCGGTTCGCCGTCGAACTCGGTGAGTAGCTTGTTTGCCGACCCGAACCGAGAACTCGTCCCACCGGCGAGGACGACGCCGACGATCGTCGGCTTGAGGGGATCGGTTCTATCGAGCGCGTCAGCGACCCTGTCGGGGCCGTAACAGGGGAAATCATCGGGTTTCATTCACGTGTTGTATCGTCTCGCCGACCGAGATCGCGACGGGGAGTCGGACCAACGGTCGGCCGTCCACATGACCCATACGTGGCCCGTGTACAAATATTTCAGTAGTGAATCTTGGATCTTCTTGACGCCGCGTTGGCCTCCGATGCGACGCTGGTCTTGCAGGCCCCGACGGCGAGCGCACGATTCCCGCAGACGAGTTTTATTACGGGACGTACGCCATAGACATCGGCCCGCCGAGATATTCACCGGTATCGAGGTTCCTTTGGCGGCGGACGCCGTCGGACCCTCCGTGAAGAAGCCGAGTCTGTCCTCGAGGTACGCGATGGTCGGCGTCACGGACCTGCTGACGGTCGACGAAACCGTCGAGAAGGCCCTTATCGGCGAGGCGCTCGACTCGTCCCTCCAGACGAAACACATCTCGGTGAATCTCGACGAGAAACACCAGTGAACGACATCACTGTGACCGCTCGTCGGATATAAGTGGCAGACAGGTGAAATGGGGCGAAGGCTGACTGGTGTGGATTCAATCTGGAAGAGAAAGATCAACTCGGATGATTTGTCACAGAGACTGGGGCTGTTTCTGCAGACGAGGATCGTCAGTCACTTCGTCAGTTCGACTTGTATCGATTTCGCCGTACTGAGTACCTGTCCGGTGATATCCTCTTGGAGGTAGCGGCCGGACAGTCGCTCGAGGGGGCCACAGACCCCGATCGCAGCGGCTGGCGCGCGCTCGTCGAGGCCGAACGAGGTTCCGACACCGACGACGCCCTCGAACTGTTCTTCTCTGGAAAACGCGATCTCGTTGTCCCGGATCGATCGGAGCTCCGCATCGAGCGACTGTCTGTTTGAAATAGTGCTGTCGGTCGCTGATGGGAGACCGTGTTGCGAGACGATCTCGTCGATTCGGTCGGGCTCGAGCGTGCCGAGAATCGCTTTTCCGGGCGCGGTAATGTGTAGCGGGAGGGCGTCGCCACAGACGTACTCCGGCACCCAGGAGTTCGTTCCCGTTGCCATGTACGTGCAGATCCCGACTCCATCCTCCTCGATGAAGAGCGTCGCAACTTCATCGGTCGTTTCGGCGAGGTTGTCGACGTGTGATCGTGCGACGCGGTAGATCTCGTGGCTCGAGCGTGTCAATTCCCCGGGTGACAGGAGGCGAAGTGACGGGCAGTATTTTCGATCTTGTTTCCGAACGTAGCCGAGTTCCGAGAGCGTCCCGAGGTGGTTGTAGACGACCCCTTTGGAGAGTCCGACTGCATCGGACAGTTCCGTGACGCCCATCGGACGATCCGCCTCGACGAGCACCTCTAAAATTTCGAACGAATTCACCGTTGCCTCGACGGTTTTCGGGCTCTGACTCGACATCGATCGGTTCCCGATAGGAGTTCGAGTCCCATAGTAATTGTTCTCCAGAGGAAAACAGTACGTTCGAAAGAGCCGGTTGCCAATCGACCACAACATACATGATTGTTCATTACTAGAATGGTTTCTTATATTTATACCGTGGTTTAAAATTCGTTTTCCAGAGAAAAACGGATTCGAAAACGGATATTCTGCCGCTATCGGAGCGTGAGGAAGGCGATTTATTTTCTGCACGAAACTCTTAACAGGGGCTTTCGAACTCGAGATAACAGGTGGCTTGATGAACGCTGCAACACTCACGGAGGCGAACTCGGTAGAGATCGACGAGCGGCAACGACCGGAAACGGGCAGCGACGAATTGCTCGTCGAAGTCAACGCCTGTGGCGTCTGCACGACGGACGTGCACATGTACACTGGGTCACTCACCGTCGACTATCCGATAACTCCCGGTCACGAGAGTACCGGGGAGGTAGTAGCTGTCGGAAACGATGTCGACGACTACGAGGTGGGTGACCGCGTCGCGATCAACCCCTCGATCCCGTGCAACGAGTGCCGAGCGTGCAAATCCGGACGGGAGAACCTCTGCCGGAATCTCACCTCGCTCGGCGGTGCGGCCACGCACATCATCGAAGGGGCGTTCGCGGAGTACGTGACGGTTCCCGCCGGCAACGTCGAGGAAATCGGCGATCTCGACTACCGGACGGCCGCCTTCGCGGAGCCGCTCGGCTGCTGTATCAACGGCGTCGACCAAATCGACCTCACGAGCGGCGAGACGGTCGTCGTCGTCGGCGCCGGCACGATCGGTCTGTTGCTCACGCAACTGCTCCGTATCAGCGGCGCGGGAACCGTGGTCGTCTCCGAACCCGAATGCCAGCGACGCGAGGTGGCACTCGAGGTGGGTGCGGACCACGTCATCGACCCGACTGACGTGGACCCGACGGCGGCGATTCCGGAGCTCGTCGGCCCGGTCGACGTCGCCATCGAGGCCGTCGGGCTGCCTGACACCATCGAGCAGGCTCACGAGCTCACCGGCCCGGGCGGTCGAACCCTCGTATTCGGTGTGCCGCCGGAGGACGCAACGGTCGAATTATCGCCGTTTGACGTGTTTTACGAGGAACGGGAGATCGTCGGCACGTATTCGCTGACACCGGACTCGTTCGCGCGGGCGGTGGCACTCCTCCAGAACGGTCGGATCGACACGGACACGCTCGTCACCGACGAGTTTTCGCTGGACGGACTGGAGCGGGCCTTCGAACAGATGGAAGACCGGGACGGGCTGAAGAAGATGATCTACCCCAACCAGCAGCCGCCGGCTCACAGAGAGCAACGATGATCGAAACACCATACGATCGACGAACGGTGCTGAAGTCGACGAGTGCCGGCCTCGTCACTGGTCTGGCAGGCTGTACCCGCGGTAGTAGTCCGGACGAGAGTCCCGAACTGCTCAGCGTCCCGAACGATCAACTCCCGCTCAGCGAGTACGAGAACGCGGACATCGACTGGACGCAGTTCGACGGCTCGACGGTCAATATCGGGGCGGTCCAGCATCCGTGGGTCGACGCGATCAGACCCGCCACGTCGATCTTTCAGGAACTCACCGGTATCGAGGTCGAGTGGAACGTCCTCCCGGAAAACCAGTTCCGGACCAAACGCCAGACCGACGTCAGTACCGGTGCTGGCCAGTTCGATGTCTTCTTCATGGATCAGGTCGTCAACCAGTACCGCGAAGCGGGCTGGTTGCAGTCCCTCGATCAGTACTTCGACGACGACAGTCTATACGACGAGGAGTGGTACCGGCCGGACGATATCTTCGAAGCGTCGAAGTGGCAGTCCCAAGGCGGCCCCTTTACGGACGAGTGGACCGGGCTCCCGATCACTGTCGAGGTCCAGACCCAGTTCTATCGGACCGACCTCTACGAGAAACACGGGCTAGAAGTCGCCGAAACGCTCGAGGAGTTCCGGCAGAACGCGGCGACGATTCAGGAGAACGAATCGGATGTCGTCGGCACGGTCGGTCGGGGCCAGAAGGGATACGGAATGAACATTTTCGTCTTGAACGCGTTCCTCCGGGAGCACGGAGCGAAGCTCTGGACGGATTTCTCGGGCGACTCAGGGCTCGATACGGAAGAAGCCATCACCGCTGCGGAGTGGTACGTCGAGTTGCTCCAAGATTACGGCCCCGACGGTGCGTCCTCCCAGTCCTGGTCCGACGCGCTGACGACGATGCAGGAACGCCGCGCCGGGCACATCGTCGCGGACGCCAACCTGTTCTGGCCGGATCTAACGGGAGACGACTCCGCGGTCTCCGACGATATCGGCATCGCGAAAGTGCCCAAGCCGGCCGACGGCGAGTTCTCTCCGAACGCGTATACGTGGCAGCTCTCGATGGCGAGAAACGCCCGCAACACCGAAGAGGGCTTCCTGTTCATGCTGTGGGCGACTTCCGAACCGACCACGACGTGGATGCACCTCAACACCAGCGCCTCGTTCTCCGTGCGCCAGTCCGTTTGGGAGAACGACGAGTTCCGTTCGCGCGTCGGCGAAGAGTTCGCTCAGGTCTCGCTCGAGTCGTTGCGAGCCGCGAGTCCGGACCCGTTCGACCGCCAGTATCCCCGATGGGGCCAGCGGTACTCCGAGGAACTGCAACGGGCGATTGACGGCCAGAAGTCCGCTGAAGCCGCGATGAATCACGCGGCGGACGTGGCAGAGGATATCTACAGTGTGTAAGGCACCGACGAACTGTTCACAAAACCAATGAGTTCACCAACACAAACGCAAACGGAACCGACGCGAGAGACGGGAGAGACGAGGGTGGCCAGACTTCAGGGGGTGTGGAACGAATACCTGCCGGTCTGGTTTACGGCACCGATGGTTTTGGTGATGGTACTGATTACCTTCTTCCCCGGTGCGTACAACCTCTATCTCAGTCTGATCGACGAACCGACACTGAACGTCTTCCAGGCCGAGTTCGTCGGGTTGAGTAACTTCGAGGCGGCGTTTACTCTCGCCGGCGCGACGCACTCCCTCGTCATCACGCTCACCCTCGTCGCCAGCGCACTGCTCTTAGAGACCGTCCTCGGATTCGGCCTCGCGGCGCTCGTCGCCGGCGTCGACTCGGACCGGTTGCAGTCGTTTTACCGGATCCTGTTCATCATCCCGATGGCGGTCGCACCCGTCTCGCTCGCGACGATCGGTCGAATCATGCTCAACAGCGAGGTCGGCATCATTCCCTACCTGATCGAGACGACGACTCCGTTCGCCGCGCCGGCGTTTCTCTCGGAGATGCCGCTGCTGACGGTGATACTTCTCGACACGTGGAACTGGACACCGTTTATGTTCATCATCTTCTACGCGGGCCTTTCGTCAGTTCCCGAAACGCTGCTCGAGGCCTCGCGAGTCGACGGGGCCCCGTTGTGGCGTCGCTACGTCCACGTCATCATCCCGTACATGAAGCCGGTCGTGTTCGTCGCGACCCTCATCCGGATGATCGACTTGTTCCGGACGTTCGGTGTGGTCTACGGGTTAACGCAGGGCGGACCGGGAACGGCCACCCAACTGGTGAGTATCAACATCTACGAACAGATGTTTATCAACGTCCAGACCACCGTCGCCGCCGCGATCGCGGTCGTCTACCTCGTCATGGTCATCGCGATCTGTAACATCGTCATTGCGAAAGTCGGCTTCAAGGGGGTGTGGGACTGATGGCAACGACGGACATCGAGCCCGGCTCGTCCCAGCGCCTCGATACGGACACGCGCGAGACGGTCGTCACGGTCGTCCGGCACGCCGTCTTACTAACGTGGTCGGTCATCGTCCTGTTCCCGCTCTACTGGCTCGCGTCGATGTCGCTGAAGCCGCCGAGCGAAGTGAACGCGCTGCCGCCGGACTGGATCTTCCTGCCGACGGTGTACAACTACATCCAGCTGCTTCAGAATCCGGATTTCATCGCGGCGTTCACCAACAGCCTCGTCATGGTGTCGGCGTCGGTAGTCCTCGTTTTGCTGATCGGGGTGCCGGCGGCGTACGTCCTCTCGCGGTACGACGTCCCCATGGAGCGCGACGTGCTCGTGTGGATCCTCTCCTCGAGGATGCTCCCGCCGATCGCCGTCGTGCTCCCGTTTTTCATCGTCTACCGCGAACTCAACCTCTTCGACACGCGGATCGGGATGATCTTCATGTACGTCAGCATCAACCTCTCGCTCGTGATCTGGGTGATGAAGGCGTTCTTCGACGGCATCCCCGAGACGCTCGAGGAAGCGGCTCGAGTCGACGGCGCGACTCGGTTCCAGGGCTTCCGAAAGGTGGTTCTCCCGGCGGCCAAACCCGGGATCTTCTCGGTCGCGATTATCAGCTTCATCTTCGCGTGGATCGAGTTGTTGTTCGGACTCATGCTGACGAGTTTCGAGGCAGTTCCGGTGACGTTGTTCGTCTACTCGTTCATCGGCTCGCGCTCGATCGAATGGGGAATGCTCGCGGCCGCGTCGATGTCGATGATCGTCCCGGTCGCGATCTTCCTCGTTGCGGTCAACAGGTATCTGGCTGCCGGACTCAGCTTCGGCGTGGTGCTAAAAGAGTGATCCAGCGCACGATCTCACGCGAACGGAACGCATCGAACACGAACGATACCCCTGCAGCGGGGGCAGACAGCTGCACAACGGAGACACACTAATGGCGCAAATCACGATCGACAACGTGACGAAACGATTCGGTGAGGAAGGGAACTCGGTGATCGCAGTCGACGACGTTTCGCTCGAGATCGACGACGGCGAGTTCGTCGTCTTCGTCGGACCGTCGGGCAGCGGGAAGTCGACGCTCATGCGGACCGTCGCGGGGCTCGAAACGCAGACGGAAGGCGACATCGAGATCGGCGAGACGGTCGTCAATCAGCTCGGGCCGCGCGCACGGGACATCGCGATGGTGTTCCAGAACTACGCGCTGTATCCGAACATGACCGTCCAAGAGAACATGTCGTTCGGGTTGAAGATGTCGACGGACATGTCCGCGGCCGAAATCAAAGAGAGCGTCACGTCGACGGCGGAAATGATGGGCATCGAGGACTTGCTGGACAAGAAACCGGGCGAGCTCTCCGGCGGACAACAACAGCGCGTCGCGCTCGGCCGGGCGATCGTTCGCGACCCGAACGTCTTCCTAATGGACGAACCGCTCTCGAATCTGGACGCGAAGCTCCGGACGGAGATGCGGACGGAGATCAACCGGCTCCAGAACGACCTCGGAGTTACCACGCTCTACGTCACGCACGACCAGACCGAGGCGATGACGATGGGCGATCGGTTGGTCGTCCTCAATCGGGGGGAACTCCAGCAGGTCGGCACGCCACTGGAATGTTTCTACCGACCTGCAAACCGGTTCGTTGCGGGATTTATCGGCTCGCCATCGATGAACTTCTTTACTGGGACCGCGAGAGGCGGCACGCTACAGTGTGACGGGTTCGAGTACGACCTCTCGGAACGGATGCAGGAGAGCCTCGGCAGTCACGGGGATCTGGAACTCGGCATCCGCCCCGAGGACATCGAACTGCACGGCGAGGCGGTCGACCGGAACAGTTTCGAAGTCACCGTCGACGTGGTCGAACCGATGGGGAGCATCTCGTACGTCTACTGTCGGGTCGAGGACCGCGAGCCCGACGACACGTTCGTCGTCGAAGTCGACGGCCAACAGCCGATCACCGAAGACCAGACACTGTACGCGCACGTCCCGCCCACAGACGCACACCTCTTCGATAGCGCGACCGGCGAGACGCTCCACCAGCGCAAACTCGACAGCGACATCGGCACATCCGCCGTCAAGCAGTCACAGACAGCAGGCGCGAACTCGAGCCAGCTATAGTGTCTCGATATGAGTGACGTCCCTGCAACCGCACATCGCGGCCGGCTGCTCGCGACGCTCCGGGTACAGTACCCGGACGCGCTCGCGGAGCGCGGCTTCCGGCTGTTGCACCCGATGTCCGGGGAGCCGTACACGGGCCACCGCCGGCACCTCGTGGCGACGTGCCGATCGATCGCGAACTTCGCGGTCGGCGCAATCGTCGACGGCCCGGACTGGTGTCTCGACGCCGCCGAGCACGGACTGCGGTTCCTCGAGGAGGTCCACCGGTCCGTCGATGGCGGTTACTACCTCCTCGTCGATGCGGACGGCACTCCGCTCGACCGGACCCGCTCGGCGTATGGACACGCCTTCGTCCTCCTCGCCTACGCACGCGCCACCGTGGCCGGAGTAGACGGCGCTGAGAACGGCCTCACAGCGACACACGACCTGCTCGAGGACCGGTTCCGCGACGACGCCGGGATGCTCCGGAGCGACTGCGACCCGGATTGGACCGAACGGGAGGCCTACCGCGGCCAGAACGCGAACATGCACGCCTGCGAGGCGTACCTCGCCGCCTTCGAGGCGACCGGCGCAGACGAATACCTCGACCGTGCGCGCCACATCGCACGGACGATTACGGTCGATCTCGCCGCGGGGACCGACGGGCTGCTGTGGGAGCACTATACCGACGACTGGGACCACGACTTCGGGTACAACGAGGACGACCCCCGCCACCAGTTCCGACCGCCGGGGTACCAGCCCGGCCACCACCTCGAGTGGGCGAAGTTCCTCGCGCTGCTCGACCGGTACGCCGCGGATGGCGACGAGGGCGCACCCGAAGGCGGCTGGTACGCCCGCGCGCTCGAGCTGTTCGAGACCGCCGTCGACAACGGCTGGACCGAGGACGGCTTCGCCTACACGCACGAGGCGGACGGGACGCTCATCGTGTCCGACCAGTACGGGTGGGCGTTGGCGGAGGCCATCGGCGCCTCCGCGGCGCTCGCCGAGCGAGCCGCCACACACGGGGACACCGACGCGGCCGATCGGCTACGGGAGTGGAACCGGCAGTTCCTCGCATGTACCGACCGCTACCGCGGCTCCGCCGGCCTCTGGTACGAGAAGCGTCTCGCGGGCGATGACGACCCTGTCGCCCCCAACCCACCGGGCGTCGAGCCCGACTACCACCCCGCCAGCGCCTTCTACGAGTGCTGGCGTTCCGCGCAGAAACGGATAGCCCGACGAACGACCTTTCACGACCGCGAACGAACATGACTGATAGAGACGACATGGACCCGACCGTACTGCTCCCGCCGAAGCCCGATCGGCGGTGGACCATCGCCAAGCAACTCGGCATCGACACGGCCGTCGTGCGTTTCTGGGGCGTCGACGACTGGTGGGAGTACGACACGCTCCAACGCACCGTCACCCGCTTCGAGGACCACGGCCTCTCGCTGGACGTCGTCGAGGACCGCCCGCCGATGGAGCGAACGGTCCTCGGTGAGGAGGGCCGCGACGCGGAAATCGAGACGGTGAAGACGCTGATCGAGAACATGGGACGGCTCGGGATCGATACCTACTGCTGGGTGTGGACCGAGAACCCGCTCGGTGTCATCCGAACCTCGGACTCGCTGCCGGGTCGCGGCGACTCCCAGCGCATCGGTTACGACCACGAGTGGACGGAACGCGCACCCGAGCACGAGGCCGCCGACATCACCGAGGAAGCACTCTGGGAGAACTTGGAGTACTTCCTCGAGGAAGTCGTTCCCGTCGCCGAGGAGTACGGCGTAAACCTCGCGCTCCACCCGGACGACCCGCCGACCTCACCCGTCCGCGGGGTCCCGCGGATCGTCCAGTCCGTCGACGACTATCGTCGCATCCTCGAGCTCCACGACAGCGAGCGCCACGGTGTCACCTTCTGTCAGGGGAACTTCTCCGCGATGGACGCCGACATCCCAGCGACGATCCGCGAGTTCGGCGACCGAATCCACTTCGTCCACTTCCGCGACGTTGAGGGCGGCGAGCGGAACTTCGTCGAGACGTGGCACGACGAGGGACCGACCGATATGAAAGCCGCCATCGAAGCCTATCAGGCGGTCGGCTTCGACGGCCCCATCCGTCCCGACCACGTGCCGCGGATGGTCGGCGAACAGGACCGCGAGGACGCGATGGCTGGCTACACCGATATGGGTCGGCTGTTCGCCATCGGCTACATCAAGGGACTGCTCGAATAGCGACTGCGGATTTAGAGAGACATCAGACATGACACTCGAGACCATCGCAGTCACGGGAGGCAACGGGAAGATCGGCGAGGAGATCCTCGCACAGCTGAACGAGCACGGCTACGAGACGGTCAACGTCTCCCGCGGCAGACAGCGCGAGGAAGAGTCGGACAAATACGTCACGACGGATCTCTTGGACGCGGGCGAAACGTACGGCGCGCTCGCGAAGACGGACGCGGACGCCGTCGTCCACATGGGAACGATCCCGAACCCGTACAGCAACCCCGACTTCCGGGTGTACGAGAGCAACGTGATGTCCGCAACGCACGTCTTAGAGGCGGCCGACGGGCTCGGCCTCGAGTCGGTCGTCCTCCCCTCGAGCATCAACGTCATGGGGAGCGAACACCAGGAGCGGCCGGCTGACGTGCGGTACGTTCCGGTCGACGAGGAGCACCCGCGGACGCCCGACGATCCCTACGGCATCGCCAAGCACGCGATGGAGGTGACCGCCGACGGCGTCGCCCGGCGTCCGTCGACCGACCTCTCCGTCGTGTCACTGCGGTACCCGTGGGTGATGACCGACGAGGAGATGCGCGAGCACTTCATCGAGCGGGACCGCTCGCTGACGGCGCTCCACGATGTCCACCCCGCGACCGGCCGCGACGTGCTGTTCTCGTATCTCGCCCTCGACGACGCGGCGTCTATCGCCCGAAAAGCCGTCGAAGCCGACTTCGACGATCACGAGTCGTTCTGGGCGGTTGCCGGCGATACGACCGCCGACGCGCCGACGGCCGACCTCGTCGCGGAGTTCTATCCCGACGCGGAGCGACACGAGACGCCCGAGGGCCGCGACACGATCGTCGACCTCTCGAAGGGGCGAGAACTCCTCGACTGGCAGCCCGAACACAGCTGGCGCGACCTGTCGGCGTAGTTGTCACAGGAACGGGTCAATTCGACGGCGACAGCTCTGAGAACGATCTCGTCTGAAATCCTCGGCTACTCGGTGTCTTGAAGTAGTCGCCGTCGCGAAATAGGGCATGCGCGTTACCGACTACGAACTCTTCGCTGTCCCGCCGCGGTGGCTCTTTCTCAAACTCGAGACGAGCACCGGCCTCGTCGGCTGGGGCGAGCCGATCGTCCAGGGACGACTCGAGACGGTCAGGGCCGCCGTCGACGAGTTCGTCAGTGGGTATCTCCTCGGGAAAGACCCGTTGGAGATCGAACGCCACTGGCGGACGATGTATCAGGGCGGGTACTACCGCGGCGGGCCGATCTTGATGAGCGCCCTGTCCGGGATCGACCACGCCCTGTGGGACATCAAGGGGAAACACTACGGGGCACCGGTCCACGAACTGCTCGGCGGACAGGTCCGGGACCGGGTGCTGGTCCACCAGTGGATCGGCGGCGAGGACGAAGAAGAGATCGCGAAAGCGGCGATCACCCGTCGCAATCAGGGGTACAAAGCGCTCAAGATGAACGCGACCGCCGAGTTCCGTTCGCTCGAGCCCCCAAACGCGGTCGAACGGGCGCGACGGCGCGTCGCCACCGTCAGAGACGCCGTCGGCGACGATCTCTATCTCGGCGTCGACTTTCACGGGCGCGTCTCGAAGCAAATGGCTCGCCGCCTCGTCGAGGCGCTGGAACCGTACGGGCTGATGTTCGTCGATCAACCGGTGTTGCCGGAACACTCGGAGTATCTCTCGACGCTCACCGAGCGGACGAGCGTTCCCATCGCGACCGGCGAGCGGTTCTACTCGCGGTACGATTTCAAACCCCTTCTCACCGAGGGCGCGGTCACGGTCATCCAACCCGACGTGACACACGTCGGCGGCATCACGGAACTACGGAAGATCACGACGATGGCCGAGGCGTTCGACGTGGCCGTCGTTCCGCACTGTCCGTTGAGTCCGATCGCCTTCGCAGCGAACCTGCAAGTGGTCTTTTCCTCGCACAACGCCGTCATGCAGGAACAGGATCTGTCGCTTCACGACCCAGCGGAAAGTGTCGGGCTCCAGTATTTAGAAGATCCGGAGACGTTCGAGTTCGACGACGGCTACGTCAGTCGACCGACCGAACCGGGGTTGGGAATCGACGTGGACGAGTCGTACGTCCGTGAACAGTCGCGCGCCGACGTGAAGTGGTACAATCCCGTCTGGCGTCACGAAGACGGCGGGATCGCCGAGTGGTAGATCAGTTGTGATTGGGCGACCCGTCTGTGATAGCCATTTCGACGTTCGATCGGGACTTGAGTCCGCCAGCTATCGCCTCTCGTTGCCGGCCCAGCGTTACAATCGCCTCGGGATCAAGCCCTGGGGAATTCTCTTAGACCGCTTGTAAACAAGACGGATCGCCGGATCCGTGGAACTCGCGCTGTATCCGTTAGATGAAGAGAAAGGAAGGATACTATCGCTTTCGAATACCGTTCGAGAATTAGAGAATTCGGAGTCAAGCGCAGGCTGTGATCGCCAGCGCCATCGCGTCGAGTACGTCGTCCGCCTCGACGTCCGCGACATCTACCTCGCCTTCATGCTCCGCGGGTTCGTGACTGCCCTGCCGGAACGTCTCGCCCGGTTCGTCCATCACGTTTTCGAGGGCGGAAAGCCGCTCTCCGAATCCGACGGCGCTCGTTTTGGGTACTCGAACTCTCCACCGTCGAACGCGACGAAGCACACCTCGGGATGTGCTTCTTTCACTCGCTCGCGCCGGCGGTTCCGTTCGTCCTCTGCGGGACCGAGGAACGCGTCGACCTCGGCGATCCCGGGCGCGATGTGATAAGCCTAGACGAGAGTCCTTTGCCGACGACGTCTCGGTTTTTCGCCGAAACGGTCTCATGTTGGTCCCCGCCCCTCGCGAACTCGACAGCCTGCCGGGTCGGTGGAGAAAACGCTCGACGATCTCGGACCGAGCGCGTTCCTCGCGAGTGCGTCATTCGTGCGTTGAGTCCCCTTCTGTCGATCGATGGGTATATGTGATATAACGTGTTACAAGAGATGTAACGAATGACCGTCGAAGTCCGACTCCCACTCCCTGACGAGCAAGTCTTTCGGTATGGGGCGATGGACGAGGCTCTCGAGATACTCGCCCGCAACCCGACCGAGGAATTCTCGAACCGAGATCTCCAGCGACTGACCGGTTACGGCGGTCCCAGCGTTTCGAAGGCGCTCTCCCTCCTCGAGACGATGGGACTCGTCGTCAGGCGCGACGCCGGGAATCGAACCCTCTATCGGATCGACGAACGCCGGCTTCGCGATGCCGACGACCCGCTTCTCGAAATCCCGCAGGCGGAGTTTCGCGAACCGCTCGGACGATTCGTCGAACGAGTGGACGACGAAATGTCCTCGATCGCTGGAATCCTCTGCTTCGGCAGCGTGGCACGCGGCGAGGCGGACCGCGCGAGCGATGTCGACCTCTTCGTCCTCGTCGACGAGGACGAGGATCCGGTTTCGGTGCGACGAACCGTCTCGGACATCGTTCGCGATCTCGAGGAAGAACCGATCGACGGCGATCGGTACGAGTTCGAAGTCTTCGTCGAATCGCCCGAGAGCGCCCGTAAGCGTGGCGAGGATTTGCGCCCCATCCTACAGGAGGGAATTCCCCTCACCGAGAGCGAGACGTTCCGGCGGGTGAAGCGCGACATCTTCGGGGTGGACGGATGACGTCGAGGGTTCGATCGAGACTCGAGTCCGACCAGCATCGCTTAGAGCGAATCGCCTCGAGTTGTTGGTCCAGATTACACGTCTGATCGGAATTCGGGCCTCCCTTCGACCTCGACCGTCGGTTCGAAGCGCAACAGTGCACCGGCGTGTTCTCCCTCGTCCTCGCGCTTCCCATCCGTCAACGCCGTAGTTACGTACGCGTCCGTATACGCTGGCCCGCCGAAGGTGATCGAGGACGCTTTCCGCGCGGGGATGTCGATCCGATCGACCTCGTTGCCGGCTGGATCGTATCTGACGAGACAGCCGCCGTTCCACCGAGCGGACCAGAGATAGCCGTCGGTATCGACGGTCATCCCGTCCGGGACACCGGCTTCATCCTGTACGTCGACGATTACGTCGCGGTTCGTAATAGCGCCGGTTGCGGGTTCGTAGTCGAACCGGTAGATGCAGCCCGCCTCCGAGTCGGTGAAGTAGAAGTAGCGTTGATCGGGTGAGAATCCCATACCGTTGGGAAGCGCGACATCGTCGAAGAGGCGAGTTACCGATCCATCGGTGTCCAGTCTGTACAGCCGGCCCGCCCGTTCCTCCGTCGGCATCGTTCCGCAGAAGACGCGACCGCGCGGATCGGCGATAACGTCGTTGAACCGGGAATCGCCTTCGTCGTCGATCTCCGCGACGACTGTCGTCTCACCGTCGATCAGTCGCTCGATTCGGCCGCCACCCCTGAACAGCAGCAGTCCCTCGTCTTGGATCGTGAACCCGCCGATAACGTCCGTCTCGTACCGCTGAGTATGGGTGTCCGTGGCGGGATCGTAGCTGAACAATCGACCGTTGGGGATGTCGACCCAGTAGAGCAATTCTTCGTCAGGGTGCCACACGGGTCCTTCACCCGTATGACAACGATAATCCGCGACGACTGTCAGCGACATACACGGTTCCACTACCGTGAACGGTCAAAGGTCTTACTCAGTCGGTCTGCGTGCTGTCGCGAAAACCGACCCCGAGACCCCGACATCGCCACCCGGAGCACTTCCGTCGGCTTCGATTCGAGTGACCGGCGTTACCGTCGAAACCGGTGGTCCGGTTCCATCAGTCTTCGAGCAACGGCTCGAGTTCGGCGGCGAGGGTCTCGCCCATCGTGATCATGGCGTTGTCGCCGGGATGGACCAGATCGGTCGAGAGTCCGTCGATGGTCGGCAGCAGTTCGGGTCCCTCGAGGAGGTGGACGTTCTCGTGTGGCGTCTCGTGTACGATCTCCCGGAGTTCCGAACGGAACCGCTCGCACAACCCATCAGGGTCGGAACTCCGACAGACGTCCCGGGAGTTCCGAAAGATGGTGATCGCGACGACCGGTTTCTCGGGGTGGGCGCTCGCCACGCGGTCGATCATCCGTGTGGCCCGGTCGCGGAACTCTTCGGGGGAGAAGGTGCCGACCATGTTCACCGAGATCGAGAGCGTCGCGAAATCCCAGTCGTCGCGCTCGGCGATGTGGTCGGCCATCGCGGCGTCGCAGTAGGAGGTGCCACAGGAACCGAGGTTGATCGGGTCGGCCTCGAGTCGCCGGGCCGTCTGGCTGACGTAGGTCAGGTGCTCGCCCGACGGTGCCTCGCCCTCGGTAATCGAGGTTCCGTAGGCGAGGTACCGCCGATCGGGGAGTTCGTCCTCGCGGGGCGGACGAACGTCTCCCTCGAGGCCCTGGTAGATCATCGGCCCGCCGCGGTGTTCGCCGGGCAACCGGAGCCGACAGACCCGCGGATCGAACGCGAGACCCTCGAGTGCCAACGGCTCGAGGTCGGCCAGTCCGCTCGGGGGCGAGACCTCGATCGTCACGGGGTCGCTACCGACGACCTCGGTCGCACCCTGGATCGGCCCCCAGAAGACCTGGACGGTCCCGTTCGCGGCGCTCCCACCGGGTACCGTCGACAGAGTGACCCGCGCGGGTCCGTCGGGGACGAACCGGAGTTCGACGCCCGCGGGGTGGCGCATCCGTGCTTGGGCACCGTCGTTGAGTTCGGTCCGAACGGCCTCCGGAACGCGCTGCAGTAGCTCACCGTCCCGGTTCTCGACCGGCCGGGCCTCGCCGACGTTGTGGAACTGGATCCCGTCCCGTTGCATGGCGAGACCTGTTCCGCCGTCCCATATCAACTGTTTGGGACGCCGTCACGCAACTATCCGCGTTCGACCCCGGAAACTCGGCCTCGGCGCGTCGCCGTTACCACTCGGCGACGCTGCCGTCGTCGTGTCGCCAGACGGGGTTGTGCCAATCGTGGTCGATCTCGGCCTGCGCTCGGACGTGTTCTTCGTCGATTTCGATGCCGAGTCCCGGCTCGTCCGGGATCTGAACGTAACCGTCGTCGTAGTCGAAGACGGACGGATCCGCCAGGTACTCGAGGACGTCGCTGGTCTCGTTGTAGTGGATGTTCAGGCTCTGTTCCTGAATGAACGCGTTGTGCGAGCAGGCGTCCACTTGGAGACAGGAAGCCAGCGCGATCGGTCCGAGCGGGCAGTGGGGAGCCATCGCCACGTCGTAGGCTTCGGCCATCGCCGCGATCTTCTTGACTTCCGTGATGCCACCGGCGTGGCTGAGATCCGGCTGGATCACGTCGACGGCGCCGTTCTCGAAGACCTGCTTGAAGTCCCACCGGGAGAACATCCGCTCACCGGTGGCGATCGGAATCGTCGTGTGAGACGCGATCTCCGGCAGCGCGTCGTTGTGCTCCGGCAGGACCGGCTCCTCGACGAACATCGGCTCGTGGGGTTCCAGCTTTTCGACGAGCCGTTTCGCCATCGGTTTCGACACGCGGCCGTGGAAGTCGACGCCGATGTCGACCTCGTCACCGACGGCGTCGCGAACTTCGCGAAGTCGGGTGACGGCGGCCTCGATCGTCGCGGGATCGTCGACGCGCTCGATCTCCTCCGTCGCGTTCATCTTGAGCGCCGTAAAGCCCGCCTCGACCTGTGCTCGAGCCTGTTCGGCCACGTCGGAGGGTCGATCGCCGCCGATCCACTGGTAGACCCGGATCCGATCCCGGGTCGCACCGCCCAGCAGTTCGTGGACCGGGACGCCCAGTCGCTTGCCCTTGATGTCCCACAGGGCTTGATCGACACCCGCGATGGCGCTCATGAGCACCGGGCCACCGCGGTAGAAGCCGCCGCGGTACATCGCCTGCCAGTGGTCCTCGATCCGGTCCGGATCCTCCCCCAGCAGGTAGGTGTCGAGGAGTTCTTCGACCGCGGTCCGAACGGTCTTTGCACGCCCCTCCACGACCGGTTCGCCCCAGCCGACCGTTCCGTCGGCCGTCTCGAGACGCAGGAACAGCCATCGCGGCGGGACTTCGAACAGTTCGTAGTCGACGATTTCGGTCATAGTCGTCCCCTTTCCCGCGGTTCATTTAGTCGTTGCGAGACTTCGATCGCGTTCGACCCGTCGAATATTCCTCCTCCGCCGTACGTTTCGATCGTTCGGCTCACTCCGTACGTTTAATCTCTCCCGGTCCCGATAGTCGACATATGGTCTCTCGTCACTGGCTGTACTTCGGTGGGTTCGTGATCACGGGAGTTCTACTGGTCGGTGTCGGTCTGATGGGAGTGGTAGATGCACTGTCGGTGCTCTCCGGTGACGTGTACTATGGCGAGGAGTTCATCCTGCTGGCGATGCTCGGGGAAGCCGCCGAATGGGTCATGGTTGGGCTCGTCCTCGGGCTGGTCGCAGTGGTATTGCTCGGCGCGACTATCGTCTCCGTGCTCCGGAGCGCGTCACTCCCCCGCAGTGACCGACTCGTCTCGCTCGTTGAACGACTCGAGCGCGAGTATCCGATCCTGCAGCAGTTCGACGTCTCGGAGAAAGTCGAGCCGACAGTCGAAGACCGCGAACAACGGATCAAAGACCGATACGCGGCGGGCGAGATCGACGAGGCAGAGTTCGAACGCGAGATGGAGCAGGTACTCGACGACGATTTCGCGACCGAGACGCCGCGGTCCGGAAACGAGACCACTGTCGAAATAGAGGACCGAGACGGGTGAACCGCCTCGGGGTCAAGCCCCGAGGCTTCCCGTGGATTAGTCGGATACTCCCGCGACACCATCGGTCTGATAGCCTCGAACGGCGTCGTGGGTCACGGTCGGGGCGTCCACGGCCCCCGATGCCTGCCGTCGCACCTTCCGAACTTGGGGAAGGCTGTTGAGAACAGGCACATTCCAATCGAGTTTCTTCATGCCTTTCACGGCGATGTTAATGCTTGCACCACGGTCAGAGTGGTCTTGATGGGAACACGACCGACACTTGAACCGCTTCTTATTGCGGTTCGCACGCTCCGTATGCCCGCACAGCGGGCACCGTTGACTCGTGTACCCGGGGTTAATCCACGCGGTCGGGATTCCCTCGAAAGCGGCCTTGTACGATGTATAGAACTGGAGGGCGCGGAACGGGAGGTGGTGCAAGCGTCGGTTCATCCGCGTGCCGTAGTCGATACTGTCGCGCATCTCTTTGAGGTCTTCAAAGACGATGCATGGCCTCTCGAACTGCTGGCTCCACTCCACGATGTGACGGCTCACCTTGTGGAGTCTGTCGCGGACGAACCGTTCCTCACGCCCTTCCAGCGCGTCGTGGATGCTGTCCTTCCCCGCGTTCTGCACGCGCTTCCGCATCGTGAAGTAGCGGTGACGCTCGAACTTAATCTCGGGGAAGTCAATGACCAACGTATCTTCGACACTATCCGCTGAGAGTGCGGTCAAGGCAACGTTGTCCTCGTTCACGTCCAGGCCGACGACCGTCTGCGAGTCCTGCTTGTCTCGAACGGTCTGCTCGGTGTTGGTGACGTTGACGTGCAACTCGGCATTCTCGTTGTGGAACAGGGCTTCAGCCGTCCCAATCTTCCACTCGTCACTTTCGAGTGCGGTCTTGAGAATACCGAGATGAGTGTCACTCCCTTCAAGGACGCCCTTGATGTGCTTGTAGGGCTTCGCGCTGATGCGGAACGCCACGTCACCGTCGTCGGTGAGCGACAGGTTGTACCCTTCCTCGTAGTTTGCACGAAGCGGGTACGCGCCGTCCTTGGTGTGGCTCGGATGGCCGAAGTCGTCGTACTCGTAGTAGTTCTCCATCGCACCGAGTGCCTTCGCAACGACGCGCTGAGTCGTGTTCTTCACGAGGTCGGCGTCGTCGGCCACGCGGTCGGGAATCGCGTCCCAGTCCACGCCCTCTTTGGCGAGTCGAATGGTTTCGTTGTACACCCGGCGGGCTTCGAGGGTGGCGTCGTACAGCAGGCCCTCGTTGTCACTCTGGATGTCGAGTTGGAAGTCCAGCGTCTTGACGAGGGCCTGTGCGCCGGTCATTCGGTGTCTTGTTCGGTAGGTTCTGAGGTTCGGACAACTTTCACGTCGGCTCCACGCCAGCGTTTGGGGACGGTGACGTGGGCGCTGTTCCCGAACTCCTTGACTTCGCCGTCGAGAACTTCCTCGCCGTCGATTTCAAAACGGTTCGCCATACCTGAGTATATCCTTTAGATATACTTAACTGTGTCGGTGGAGTGACTTCGATATGGGCGAGAAGCGGTCGAACCACACGGTGTACAACGTCAACTACCACTTCGTGTGGTGCCCGAAGTACCGACACGCGATACTGGAACCAATCGAGGATTCGCTGGAAGCGAGTTTCCGCGACGTGTGCGACAAGTACGGATACGAGATACTGTCGTCGTCCGAAAATCTCCGACTTTCGTGATCACGAGAGACTTCGTCTCTCGAACGACTCCACATTTCGCCCGACCACGTACACCTGTTCCTTTCAGCCCATCCGAAACACGCACCAAGCGAGATCGTGCGAACGGTCAAGAGCATCACGGCGCGAGAGATGTGGGAACAGCACGAACCGTTCTTGGAAGAGTATCTGTGGGGTGGCGGATTTTGGGAGGAATCGTATTACGTCGGAACGGCGGGAGATGTTTCGACCGACACGATTGAACAATATATCGAGCGCACAGAACACGTTTAGCGGAGCGTACGGCCTTCACCCTCAGGGTCAAGCCCCGAGGCACTCGGCCTGCTCCGCCTGTAGACGAAGCACCACTGTCCCGTAGCCTCCCATTTCCGGTATCACTGCTCCGCTAAGCCCGTTTCGCCGGTCGTAGCGTCGCACGCCGATCGCAGTCACGAATTCGAGACCGTCTATCGAATCGCGCTTTGCTTCAAACGTTGTGTCCGTCCGTACTGGTTGTAGGCTGTCCATACCGTCCCTCAACAATGGCTGCCGAGTCCGAACAGAACGCATAGCTATGTACTGGTAGGGTGAACGCACGGCCGTGACCGACCTGCGTGCGAGTAGCGCCGTCTTCGTCGTCACCGTACTCGTCCTCGCGAGCGGACCCGTCGGCGGCGTGGCAACCACGACCGCCGCCGGGTTCGAGTCCGATTCGGTCGGCCGGATGGCACAGTCGCCGCTGGCCGTTCAGGCCGACGAGAACGCTGACAGTAACGTGACCACCCGACACGCGAATCCGAGCGAGTACGACGAGACCGGCGACCTCGCGGCGCTGGAACATCGGCTGGAGACTCGCATGACCGACGTGCTCGACGAGGGCGCGGTCCGACTCAGAGAGGGTGAGTACGATCGCGCCGCCGACTCCTTCGACGGTTCATACGCCGAGTTGCTCGACCAGTACGACGAAATCGCGGCGGAGACCCCGAACGAGAGTCGCAGCGAACTGTTCGAACTCGCGGGCGAGAACCAGCGAGCCGTAATCGACACGGTCCGGGAGTATCACGAAGTCAAAGCGGCGTACGAGGAGGCGCGGGCCGCCGGCGACGGAGAACGGGCCCGATCGCTCGCTCGCGAACTCGAGACTCTCGCCGCGACTGCCAACGAGTCGAGCGGCGAGTTGCGCGAGAACTACGACGAACTCGAGGCCGAGACCGACCGGAACCTCTCGGAGGCCGACGCCTCGATCGAGGAGGTAAACGAGGAGATTCAGGCCGAACAGGCGACGATCCGCGAGACGGAGTTCGTACCGACATCGCTCACGGTCGATGCCGAACGCGAGGAGATCTCGTTCCGCGAACCGTTGACCGGCGTCGGACGGATACGGACGGCCGACGGGCGGCCGATCGGTGACGAAACGATCCGACTCGAGGTCGGGAACGAGTCGCTCAGGACGACGACGGACGCTGACGGGTCGTTCACGTTCGAGTACCGCCCGACCGACGATCGGCTGTCGACGGAACAACTCACCGTCGAGTACGTTCCGACCAATGACTCGGTCTTCCTCGGGAGCGAGACGACCGTCGACGTCTCGATCGAGCAGGTCGAACCGACTGTCTCGAACCTCGAGACGACGGACGAGGTCGCCTACGGCGAGACCGCGACAGTCAGCGGTGACCTCCGCGTCGACGAGATCCCCGTCGACGGCGTTTCGCTCGCGGTGACCCTCGGCGACGAACGACTCGGGTCCGTCGAGACGACGAACGGATCGTTCGAGACGGACGTTCAGGCCCCCGCCTCGGTCGCCGCCGGTGAGCGGGAGGTGGGCGTCCGATTGAACTACGACGACCGCGCGCTCGCTCCGGTGGCGGCGACGAACGACGTGACGGTCCGCGAAACCGAGGCCGACATGGACGTTTCGGCCAATCGCCTGTCCGACGAGGGGCGAACGGTCGCGGTCGACGGCACCCTCGAGACGGTCGACGGGACGGGGATCGCCGGGCAGCCGGTCTCGCTCAGCGCGGACGGAACCACGCTCGAGACCGTGACGTCGGACGCCGACGGCTCCGTCTCCGCGACGGTGGAGATCCCCGAGGAGACCGCGGTCGGTGACGTTCGGATCGTTGCGACCCACGACGGCTCCGGGTCGAACCTCGCGTCCGCTACCGCGGCGTCGACCGTGTCGTTCTCGACTGCGAACCGATCGTGGATGGGGCTCCCCGCGTGGGCGTTGCTCGGACTGGGAGTCGGACTGATCGCCGCGCTCGGACTCGCCGCGTTCGCGTGGCGGTCACGCGCCCGCTCTTCGCAGTCGGGTGATCGACGCGATCCCGAGGTGACGGCGGACAGGTCCAGCAATCCGGACTCGAGCGCCGAGCGATCGCGGACCGCGACCGCCGAATCGCTGCTCGCTCGCGGCCACGACTCGCTCGCACGCGGTCGTCCCGACCGGGCCGTCGAAATGGGGTACGCGGCCGTTCGGCACGCCCTGTCCGGTCGCGTCGATACCGGCGATGCCACCGACGCGCTGACCCACTGGGAGTTCTACCGCCGCTCGGCCGATCGTTGGATCGGCGAGTCCGACGCCGACCGCGAGTCCGGCGACTCGGAGCGCGCACTGCTCCGCCGCGTGACCGAACACTACGAACGAGCGACGTTCGACGTCGCGGACATCTCGCCCGAGGAAGCCGAACACGTCCTCGAGACCGGGCGGCGGTTGTGCGATCTCACCGCGACCGACGACCGCGACGCCCCGACCGAGTCGGCCGATTGATACCGGTATCGCGTATCGCCGTCCTTACCGCCGCGGGCGATCGGGGTTCGGACTGGCTAACTTTCAAAGTCCCCCGTCGCTAGTCGATATCGATGACAGTGTCCGGTACACTGTGGAAGTTGCTCCCGCGACCGATCCGCGAAACGCCCGCCGACCTCGTCGCCGTCGTCGGCGCGGTCGTCGCGACGAACGTGGCCGTCTTCGCGCCGATCGTCAGAGAGACCGCCCTCCGAATCCCGCTCGGGCTCGTCTTCGTACTGTTCGTTCCCGGATACGCGCTCGTCGCGGCGCTCTTTCCCGAAGCCGACGGTTCGGCGGGCCCTGATAGCACGACGGATGCCGCTGTGGACCGCGAGCAGTCTCGGACCACATCCCTGTCGACTGCGATCAGCGGCCCCGAACGCGCCGTCCTCTCGCTCGGCTCGAGCGTCGCGATCGTCTCACTGGCGGGGCTTGCGCTGAATTACACGCCGTGGGGAGTTCGTCTCGGCCCGGTACTGCTCGCCGTGAGCGCAGCGACGCTCGGTGCGACGGCGATCGCCGCGGCTCGTCGACGGGACCTCTCGCCGCGAAATCGGTTTCGAGTCCCGTATCGGCGGTGGACCGCGGCGAGTCGGACGGCACTACGGGGTCCCGATTCGAGAGCCGATGCGGCGGTGAACGTCTTGCTCGTCGTCACGGTCCTGTTCACCGTCGGCGGCGTCGGCTACGCGCTGGCAACGCCGTCGGGGGGCGAGCGCTTCTCCGAAGTGGCCGTCCTGACCGAAGACGACGGCGAACTCGTCGCCGGCGACTATCCCTCGACGATGGGTCTCAACGAGTCCCGAGAACTCGTTTTCGAGATCAACAACGACGAACGACGACCCGTCGACTACACCGTCGTCCTCGCCCAGCAGAATCTCGACGGCGACGGAAACGAAACGGTCGTCGAGCAACGTGAACTCACTCGGTTCGATGCCCAGCTCGATCACGGCCAGACGTGGCGCCACTCTCACAACATCACGCCGGCCGCGACCGGCGATACCGTCAGGTTCGTCTGGCTCGTGTATCTGGACGGTGACGTGCCGGCGGATCCGTCGCTCGAGAACGCCGAGTACTCGACGTCCCTGTGGATCGATGTCGATGACGAGGCGTCGTCGTCCGCCTAACGCAGGGCTTCGCTCGAGCAGCCTTGGTCCGTCCCGAACGGGAGTTCCCTACTATGTGACCGTCTCACGGGTACTCACGTCCGGTAGCCGAGTTCTTGTAACCGCTGTTCGACGACTTCGGAATCGCCTCGGTCGCGCGAATCGGGCGTCGAATCGGCGCAGTACTCCTTTCGGTCACCGTTTTCCCACACGAACCACGGAACCTTCACGGTCTCTTCCATGTACACTCCCTGCGGATGGCCCCACTCCCGAATCGGGATCGGAAACGATCGCTCGCCGATTGCGTTGCCGTGGTCGGCGGTGACGACCGTCTTTCCTCGCAGTTCGGCGAGTAACTCCTCGACGGACGGGAGCGTCAAGCGGAGGTTCTCGTCGTATAACGGCCGGATCTCTTCGGCGGAGAGATCCAGCTGACCGGTGAACACTTCGTTCCAGAACGCCGGCCGTTCGTCGTCGCTGTGAAGCTGTCGCTTATCGAACGACGTCTTCGAGCCGATAAACGGATAATGGGGCTGAATGAAGTGGACGAGGAGGCGCTTTTGTGGATACTCCTCGGCGGCGGAGAGGGCGTATTCCGCGACCGTCTCCGGAAGGACGGTTTTGTACTCGTCGTCCCACCCGTCGTCCTTCCAGACGTCGATCCGAGCGTGGAACTCCGCTTCCAGTTCGTCTCGATGCTGGTGAAACTGCGGGTTCGCAGTGACGTATACGGTATCGTCGAGGGTCTCGTTCGATACGTTCGCCCGGAGAAATTCGACGGTGCTCGAGCCACGCGAGTACCGAGAGTCGAGAGACCCGTCCCAGTCGACGTGTCGAGCGAACGTATCGTACCGGCAGCCGTCGAGGAGTATCAGGTTGTCCCAGTCTTCACCCAACACTGCGACGCCGTTCCGATAGTGGTCGTCCCCGTGAGCGAAGGAGTGATACAGCCGATTCAGGTATCTGGCAGCGTGCTCCGGCGACTCGAGAGCGCGCTGCAGCATCGTGAGCGGGCGCATACTTCCATACTGACCGAAACGAGCCAAAAAATCACAGGTCCGTCCGCCGAGTATTGCCCCCCTACGAACGACGCGAGAACGGACCATCGGGTCCCCGGCTCGAGGCGACCCGGTCGCCGAACCGAACACCGTCACTGACGCTCAGCCGGATCGACGAGCCAGAGTTCCGTCTCCCCGTTCTCGTAAACTTTGTTCGCCGCTCGATCGTCGGCTAACCGAGCGTGCTCGGAGTCGGTGTACGCGCGTTCGGACCCGTTGTACGGGGCTCGTCGGTCGTGTTCCGTCAGGAACAGGTACTGGGGATACGTCTCGAAGGCGTCCCCCGGACGGTCGCCGTCGTCACCGTACCCGAGCGACGGCGGCGGTTCCGTTTCGGGCCCGCCGCCTCGGAACGGCTGCACGTCTCGGTCGGTCGCGGTACGGTAGCCGAGCGAGTACCAGGCGATATCTCGAGACGTGCTATACGACGCGGTGTCGTACTTGCCCGTCGCCGTCTCGATGGTGTGTTCCGCTCCCGCTGCTTCGGAGTGGGTAAGGTGGTTGTGATCCGTGTAGAGACCGCCGACCGCGAGGAACGTGACAAGTAACACGAGGCAGACGCCGAGAGCGCCGACGCGTGCGAACCCGCGACGTTGTTCCCGCCCGTACCGCCGTGATACGAGAAGACCGACCGCGAGCGTCATCGCGAGTATCAGATACCGGAACCCGCGAATCGGGCTCATCGTGAAGTAAAAAACCAAGCCGATGGCGATCCCGCCGCCGGCGAACAACTGGACGGCGGCGTCCAGATCGCGTCGCGTCGCAGTCCGTTTCGCGACGGCGACGGTAACGGCGACGACGAACAGCCCCGAGAGGAGCGCGTAGACGGCTATCGAACCGTACAGCTCGAGGAATTGTACGACCAGTTCGGTCGGCTTCAGCCCCATCGCTTCGGCTTGCTGTGCCTCGGCCGCCGATTCCCGCGTGCGGAGTGCCGGAGCGATAAACTGGACCAGATTGGTCCCGAGCCGCTCGAACTGCGTGTACCACGTCGAAAACCCGACGAGAACGAAGAGGAATACCGTCGCGGTCCGTCGATCCGTCGTCGGAGTCGTGCGACGAACCACGCGTGTGAGTCGCGATGAGACCGTATACGCGAGGATGAGGACGGCGACTAACAGGGTCGTGATCGGGTGGAAAAAGAGAACGAACGAGGCGAAGACGAGCGAGAGGGCAGTGAATCGCCGCTGCTCTTTCCCACTGCGGTACGACTCCAGCAGATAGAGGAATACCGGAGCGACGAAAAACGAGAGGACGGACGGGTGGAGGCTCAGATGAAATCGTCCGAACAGCAACGGGAGCGCACAGCCGATCAGGACGATCGATTCCGTCGAGTCGGACGCGACGCGGGTGGCATAGAGCGATACGAAGCCGAGGTACATGCCGAAAAAGAGGAGCGGGACGAGATATCTGCCCTGCTCGAGGGGGATCCCGAACTGCTCGAGAACGGCGAGCAGGACGTGAATCACGGGATACCAGTTATCGGGGCTTATGAATCCGGTATTCACGATCGTTCGCGCTTCACCGAGATGAAACAGGACATCCGAGTTGCCGCGGCCGTAGAGCGCGTAGCCGCGGAACAGCGGCAAGCAGAACAGGAGGAGATACGACACGAAGAGCGGAATCAGGAACTTCCACCAGTAGCGTTTGCGCTCGGAGGTGGCGTCCACGAACAGCCCGAGCACCGAACTGACGGCGACGGCTCCGAAGAGTTCCATCGAGTACGCCGACGTGACTGACGGCTCGTACCCGGTTGCCGGTGGCGTCGAGAGGACGTGGATGACCGAGGCAACCGAGAGGACGAGCGAGAGGACGAGCAGGAGCCGCTGGAGCCGCCCCTCTCGAATCGCGCTATACCCGCGCATGGATCTCTCCGATCGCGTCCACGAGTTCCGTGGCGATCGCGTCTGCGGTGTTCTCCCGGCGAACGCGTTCGATCGACCGCGTGCCGATCCGTCTGCTCACGTCCGGCCGTTCGAAGAGGCGCTCGAGCGGCTCCCGTATCGAGCCCTCGGTAGACGGGTCGACCAGGAACCCGGTTTCACCGTGGTCGATCTGCATCGGCATCCCGTGGGCCGGGTTCGAGATAACCGGCAGGCCCGCCGCCTGCGCCTCCAGAACGACGTTCGGGTAGCCGTCGATGTACGAGACGTAGACGAACGCGTCCGCGAGCCCGTACAGCGCTTCGATATCGGCGACGTGGCCCGGCGTGTGAATCCGGTCTCTGACCGACGGAGACGACACCGCCTCGACGTACCGGACGAGCTCGTCGTAGTACAACCCGCCGCCCGCGATGATATATGCGGTGTCGGGGTTCTCCCGGAGGAGACCGGTTATTTCGTCGACGCAGTCTCGAGCGCCCAGAAACTTCCCCTGATATCGTAGATTCGTGACCGTGAGGGCGACGTTTTCGGCGTCGGGCGCACACGCTGCCGTTCGCTGCTCGCCGGGCTCGAACCGGTCGACCTCGATATGCGGTGGGACGACCTTGATCCGCGATCGCGGACACGAGGTCTTCTCGTGTGTTATCTCCCGTAACTCCTCGGAGACGACGATATACCCGTCTGCGAGGCGATACGTGATCGCGTTCAGCACCGCGAGACCGCAGAAACTGAGATAGCCGACATACTCCCGCCGCCGTAACTGCTCGCGTCGCTTCTCGGTGCGTTGTCGCCACAGATCCCCGCCGTGGCGGATCACGACGGGCGTATCGAAGACGATCCCGAGAAGGATCGCGACGAATCCGACGAGATCCGCTCCGTTCGCCAAGAGGGCGTCCGGCCGCTCGCGTTTGATCGTGCGAGCGCCCGTGACGAGCATCGTCCTGTACCGATCGAACCCGTTCCGGTCCGCGACGGAGATGTAGTCACAGCTCCCGCCGAGGGTTTCGAACGGTTGTCGGAACTTCTCAGCTCGGTGGGCCGTAAATCCCAATACGTTCATGTGTTTCGTTCCAGAGTCCGCGCCGGCTGTCGTCACGTCGAACCGCTCGCGTACGCCGAGAGACGAGACAATTCCGTTTAGTGTTTTCCCCGCATCGCCCGACGCGTACGAGTTACGGACACGGTTCGATTCCGGTAAGAATGGCTTTTCGTATCAGTAGTTATTGCTATCGACCATTTCCTTTATACTGGCATCGCGTTACGGCCGACAGCAAAATGCCATTCCTTCGAGACCCTGTTCGGGTACGTCCCGTCGACGTCGATAGAACGGGTGTCCGGTGAACGATGAAGCTCGGTCAAACCTCGCTCGTCTACTACGGGACGACGGTCGTGGCCACGGTAATCGGGTTCCTCTCGACGGTGTACTTCGCTCGAGTGCTCGGTGCGGAGAGATACGGTATCTACACGCTGGCGATAGCGGTCGTCCTCTGGTTGAAGATTGGGGGGCAGTTCGGGATCACGACTGCAGTCACGAAACGGCTGAGCGAGGGGGACGACCGGGGGGCGTTCGTCGTCGCCGGTGCGGTGATGCTCGCGATTCCGATCGCGGCGCTGTCCGCGGCGATATTCCTGTTCAGAGAGCATCTGAACGCGTACGTCGGCGTGCAGGCCGCGAGTCTGATCGCGTTGCTCTTTTTCGCCAGTCTGTTCTTCGAGTACGCTATCGCCGTGCTGAACGGCTACCGCCTCGTTCACGTCTCGGGATTCGTCTCCTTGGGTCGAAAACTCGGTCAGGCCCTGCTACAGATCGGGCTCGTCGCCGTCGGATACGGGTTGGCCGGTATGTTCGTCGGCTACGCGGTCGCCGGTCTCTGTGCCGGTGCGATCACGTTCGTTCTGTTCTCCGTCAACTACGGCGTGCCGAGGCGACGTCACTTCGCCAGCGTCTTCGACTTCGCCAAATTCTCGTGGTTCGGGTCGCTCCGGGCGCGCTCGTTCAGCAACGCCGATATCCTCGTCCTGGGTGCGTTCGTTCCGTCCGGACTGGTCGGCATTTATTCCGTAGCGTGGTCGATCGCCAAACTCCTCGATATCTTCGGCTCGTCGATCAGAGCTACGCTCTTCCCGGAAATGAGTAAACTCTCGGCCGAGGGCGAGACGGGGGCGATAACCGATCTGGTCAACGTCTCGATCGCGTATACGGGCCTCTTTCTGATCCCCGGACTCTGCGGGAGCGTCTTACTCGGTGATCGTATCCTGCGGATCTACGGTGAGGAGTTCGCCGCCGGAGCGACCGTCATGTGGATCCTCGTCGCGGCCGTTCTCGTGTACAGTTATCAGCGCCAACTGGTAAACGCCCTCAACGCCATCGATCGCCCGGATCTCTCGTTCCGAACGAACATCGTGTTCGTGGCGAGCAATATCGTCCTCAACGTCGTGTTGATCTCTCTCTACGGCTGGATCGGCGCCGCAGTCGCGACCGCGCTCTCGGCCGCGATCGGGTTCGCGTTGGCGGCGCATTACCTCAACGCGGAACTCCCGCTGACGATCCCGGGACGGGAAATAGCGTATCAGTGGCTGTCCGCCGGCGTGATGTCCGCCGTTGTCTACGCGGGACTCCGTCTCGAGACGAGTCGCGGCCCGCTGCTCAACGAATACGTGTCCCTCGCCGTCCTCGTCGCCGTCGGTGCCGGGGTGTATTTCCTCTGTCTGTTCGTTCAATCGTCCCGGTTTCGCTCGACCGTGCGGCGGAACGTTCCGCTGGACGCGTCCGGCATTCCGCTCTAAGACCGGTTTCCCTGTATCCGTGTCGCAACCGTCGGCCGAGTAGTCAGTCAGATACCGACACAGTCGATCTCCAATAGCGATAAGGGACAGGTTTCACCGAAACCTTCGTTACGGAGTGGATGATACGGGGCGACGATGTCATCCAGCCGTACGCTCGAGCGGGCCCTCGAGTCGCTCGATGTCGAGAACGTCTTCGTCTACGTCGGCGACGCCGTGCGATGGGACGCCGTGCCCGATCGGGTGACCGACCGGGCGGCCACGGTGCGATCGGTGAGCGCCTCGACGCACAGTCCGAGTTCGTTCGCCTCGCTCGCGACCGGTCGCTACCCGACGACTCACGGGGTCGTAACGTTCAATCACCGACTGTCGGCCGACGCCTTCCGACTGTTCGACGTGCCGGGACACGAAACGCGGTTCGTCAACTCGATCTTCGCGTACGCCGAACGGGAACACGGCAACGCCGTCGACCCGATCCATACCGTCCTCGGCGTCGAGCCGCCGGCCGTCGACGACCCGCTCGAGGGCCTCGAGTCGCCGTTCGTCGCGATGGAGCGGGGGCCGGGCGGCCACGCGCCGTACGGCGACTTCTCGGGGACCGCATCGGACTACTTCCGGCGGCGGCGAGCGGCCGACACGGCGACGCTTCAGGAGGAGTATCGGCGGAGCGTCGAACTGGACGTGGAACGCTTCTTCGAACGGTTGGATCGCCTCGAGGAGACGGGGCGTCTCGAGGACACGCTCGTCATCTACACCTCGGACCACGGCGAGTTGCTCGGCGAAGGCGGCGAACTCGGGCACAGCTCGCCGATGCGGCCCGAACTCGTCTACGTGCCGATGGCGCTGTTCCACCCGGAGCTGCCGACGGCCGCGGTCGACGACGCCGTGTTCCATCACGCCGACCTGCTCCCGACGGTCCTCGACGTGCTCGGCGTCGAGGAGCCGAACGACCGGACGCAGTTCGACGGCCGATCGGCGGCGCGGTCGCTCACGGACGAGCCCCGACCCTGCACATACGAGAACCGGGTGCTGCCGTCGTCGCTGCCGGTCGGCTCCGGCTCGCTCCACTACGAGGGTCTCTGGGACGCCGACGGGGGTTACGCGTTCGCCCGGACGTCGCTTCCCGAACGGCTGCTCGTCCTCGCCGGGAAGACGGTCGCGAGCGCGAAGCGGGGGTACGTCCGCCGGAACCTCCCGACTGCGGTCGGCGCGTACGCCGACAGCGCCTCGAGTCGCTACGGCGAGCCGTCGTTTTCCGAACGCGAAGCGGAGCAACGGCTCGAGCGGCTGGCGGAAGGTGCCGTCGCCGGTGAACAGGTGTCGCTCTCGGACGGGGCCGAGCAGCGCCTTCGCGATCTCGGATACACGTAAGCCGCCCGCCTCGAGTCGGCATAGCGTCGCCTTACGGCTGTCTCCCGCGGCGTCGGCTGAGCGTAGGTACCGAGTTCGCTCGCGGTCCGTCGGTACGTTTTATGCGGGTTCGGATCGAACGCACCGATCACGAATGCGGGTTCTCAATAGCCTCGCCGACCCCCGCGTGGGCGGTCCCCAGCGCCGATCGCTGGCCGTCGCGGAGGGGCTGCGCGACCGCGGCATCGAGACGGTGTTTCACCTGCCGGACGGTGACGACGCGTTCGAGCGACTGGCTGCCGACCGCGGGTTCGAGGTCGTCCGGCCCGGGCCGCCGCAGTTACGGCCGCCCCGGAACGTGCTCGCGAACGCGCGCTTTGCCGCCCGACTGCTCCCGTCGATCGCCCGGCTCGCGGCGACGATCGAGCGCCGGGACATCGACGTGGTCCACGCGAGCATGACGCTCTCGTTCCCGGCCGCGGTCGCCGCCCGGCGTACGGACACGCCGCTGGCCTGGTTCTTCAACGATACCGGGACCCCGCGGCCGCTCGCCCGCGGGATGGCCCGCCTCGCTCGAGCCACCGCGGACGAGATCGCGCTCGCCGCGGACGCGGTCGGCGACTACTTCTTCGACGGGTCGGTCCGGACGCGGACGGTGTACCCGCCGGTCGACGTGGCCGAGTTCGATCCGACGACGGTGGCGGCCGGCGAGCAGTCGCTCCGCGAGGAACTGGGAGTCGCCGAGGGCGTGCCGATCGTCGGCACCGTCGGCAACATCAACCCCGTCAAGGGCCACGAGTACTTGCTTCGGGCGATCGCACGCGTCCACGATCGAATCGGCTCAGTCGTCGTGCCCGTCGCCGGGAAGATACTCGAGTCGCGACGGGGGTACGCCGAGCGATTGGGGCGGCTCCGGTCCCGGCTGGACCTCGAGGAGACCGTGCGATTCCTCGGGCACCGATCGGACGTGCCGCGGCTCCTCTCGTCGTTCGACGTGTTCGTCCTGCCCTCGGTGACGGAGGCGTGTCCGATCGCCGTACTGGAGGCCATGGCGATGGAATCGGGAATCGTCGCGACGCGCGTCGGCGGCGTCCCGGAGCAACTCGAGGACGGCACGCACGGCTGGGTCGTTCCTCCGGCCGACCCGGCGGCCCTCGCGGACGCGATCTGCGACGCGCTCGACTCCCCCGCGGAGCGGCGTCGACGGGGTGTGGCGGCTCGAGACCGCGCCGAAACGCTGTTTTCGGTGGATCACTGTGTCGACCGCCACCGCGAGCTGTACGTGGCGGCCCGCGGGAGCGAGGCTGCGCCCGCGGTCACTCGAGCGGGAGGGACTCGGTAGGGACGCCCAATAGAGTGGCAGTGAGACGAAGCGTCTCGTTACGCACTGAGGATTCTTTACCGTCGATGTGATACCGCGACAACACATGGCTGCCCCCAGAATCGCGTTCGTGCTGGGAACGCGTCCGGAGATCATCAAGCTCTCGCCGCTCATTCGGGCGTGTGACGATCGGGACGTTCCGTACGTCGTCGTCCACACCGGACAACACTACTCGGACTCGCTCGATACCGTCTTCTTCGAGCAACTCGAGTTACCGACGCCGACGCACAACCTCGAGGTCGGCTCGGACGATCACGGCGCACAGACGGCCGAGATGATCCGCGGTATCGAATCGATCCTCACCGAGACGCGACCGGATCACGTGATCGTCCACGGCGACACGAACTCGGCGCTGGCCGGTGCGATCGCGACGAGCAAACTCGAGCCCTCGCTCGCCCACGTCGAGGCGGGGCTGCGGAGCTTCGACCGGAGCATGCCCGAGGAGATTAACCGAGTGCTGGCCGATCACGTGTCGAACTACCGCTTCGCGCCGACCGACGAGTCGGCCCGGCTGCTCGCGGCGGAGGGGATCGACGACGAGCGGGTCGTCGTCACCGGAAACACGATCGTCGACGCCGTCTCGCAGCACCGCGACCTCGCGGCCCGGAAGAGCACGGTCCTCGAGGACCGCGACCTCGAGTCCGGCGAGTTCTACCTGCTTACCGCCCACCGGGCGGAGAACGTCGACGATCCCGACCGCTTCGGAGGCATCCTCGCGGGCGTCGGCGAGTTCGCAGAGCGGACTGACCGCGAGGTCGTCTACCCGATCCATCCGCGAGCGCGAGAGAATCTCGAGGACCTCGACCGGTCGGTCCCCGACTCGATCCGGCTCGTTCCCCCGCTCGATTTCCTCGACTTCCTGACCCTCGAGGACCACGCGCGGCTCGCGATTACGGACTCCGGCGGCGTCCAGGAGGAGACGTGTATCCTGGAAACGCCGTGTCTCACGGTTCGGGACAACACCGAACGGCCGGAGACGATCGACATTGGCGCGAACCGCCTGGTCGGTACCGACCGGACGGCGATCGTCGAGGGAGCCGAGGCGATGGTCGATCGCGACGGGGAGTGGCCGAACCCGTTCGGGGACGGCACCGCCGCGGACCGGATTTTGGACGCCCTACTCTGACATATCGGCCCGTTTCGCCGCTCCAACCGCCGCAAGGTAATTACCACTGCTTGTAGAGCGTGGGAACATGGCATCAGTGCTCGTCATCGGAGGACTGGGAGCGATCGGTGCACCGTTGACAGACGAACTCGAAGGACGCGATCACGACGTCTGGGTGGCCGACCTCCCGTGGAACGAACGCGACCGATACTACCGCTGTGACGTCAGCGAGTACCGCCAACTCGAGCGGGTCTTCGAGGACCGCGAGTTCGACTACGTCTACCACCTCGGCGCGGAGTTCGGCCGGAAGAACGGCGAGGACTTCTACGAGACCATGTGGCAGTCGAACGCGGTCGGGACGAAGAACGTGTGCCGGTTGCAGGCCGAGCACGACTTCCGACTGGTCTTCTCCTCGAGCAGCGAGGTGTACGGCGATTACGACGACGTGATGGAAGAATCCGTGCCGCTCGAGGAGGGACCGCGCCAGCTGAACGACTACGCGATTTCGAAGTGGGTCAACGAGCAACAGATTATGAACGCGGCCGACCGGCACGGGACCGAGTCCGTCCGGGTCCGATTTTTCAACACGTACGGGCCGGGCGAGAAGTACAGCGAGTACCGGAGCGTCGTCTGCAAGTTCTGCTACCGGGCGCTGCACGACCTGCCGTACCACGTCTACGAGGACCACCACCGTTCGTTCACGTACATCGACGACACCGTACGCACGCTCGCGAACGTCATCGACTCGTTCCACCCCGGAGAGGTGTACAACATCGCCGGCGAGGAGTACTACAATATCAAGGAACTCTCGGACATGGTGCTCGGCTACCTCGGCAAGAACGACGAGCAGGTCGAGTATCGGGGAACCGAGACCCACAACACACTCAACAAGAAAGCCAGCGTCGAGAAGGCGAAACGCGACCTCGATCACGAACAGCGCGTCTCCCTCGAGGAGGGCATTCCGCGGACGATCGACTGGATGCGTGAGTACTATGACCTCGAGTGAGCCGCGATCCGAGCGGCCGCGCGGACCGGCGCGGTCCGCAGACAGTGGCAGTGATGGAGACCGTGACAATCTCGGCAACCGCGACGCCCGCACCGGCAGCGACGATCCGGCGCTCGAGCCGATCGAGGACGTGGTCGTCGTCGGCACCGGGTTCGTCGGGCTGCCGCTGGCGCTGTTGCTCGCGAACAACGGCAAGCGAGTCGTCGGCGTCGACATCGACGGGGGCCTCGTCCGGGAGATCAACGACAGGACCCTGAACCTCGACGAGGACGAACTGCAAGCGCTGCTGGCGACCGACGCGGTCGAGCGAAACCTCGAGGCGCGGACCGAACCGACCGACGGCGACGCGTTCGTCATCTCGGTCCCGACGCCGCTGACCGAGCCGAACAAGAGCCCGGACCTCTCGGCGCTCGAGGCGGCCCTCGAGTCGATTCTGCCGTATCTCGAGCCGGGCGACATCGTCAACGTGGAGTCAACGGTGCCGCCGCTGACCTGCGAGGAGACGGTCGTGCCTGTCCTCGAGGACGCCGGGCTCGAGCCGGGCGAGGACATCCAGCTCGCGCACTCGCCGGAGCGGATCCTCCCGGGAAACGTCTTCGACGAACTCGTCACCAACGACCGCATCATCGGCGGGATCGACGAGCGGAGCCGGCGACGCGCCGCGGCGATCTACGAGCCGTTCCTCGAGGGTGACGTCTACTACACCGACCTGCTGTCGGCCGAGCTCTGCAAGCTCATGGAGAACACGTACCGGGACGTCAACGTCGCGCTCGCGAACGAGTTCGCCCTGATCGGGGAGGAACTCGATGTCGCCATGAGCGAGGTGATCGACCTCGCGAACAACCACCCGCGGGTCGACATCCTTCGGCCGGGGATCGGCGTCGGCGGTCACTGCCTCCCGATCGATCCGTGGTTCCTGAACGAGGTCGATCCGGAGCACACGAACCTCATCACGACCGCGCGCCGGATCAACGACAAGATGCCGGCCGTCGCTGCACGCAAGATCCGCCGGACGCTCGCCCCGCTCGCGGACCCGACGGTCGTCGCGCTCGGGGCCGCGTACAAACCGGGCGTCGACGACCGCCGGAACAGCCCCGCATCGCAGATCGTGACTGACGTCCGCGAGGACGGCTACCGCGTTCGCCACTACGACCGCCACGTCGACGCGCTGGCCTACGACGAGTTGCGCTCGGTCCTCGAGCGCGAGTCGCCCGACGTGGTCGTCCAACTGGTCCCCCACGAGGAGACGGTGGCCGCCCTCGAGGAGCACCGCTCGTGGTTCGACGATGCGGGCATCGAACTGCTCCAGTTCGGCGTCGAGAACCCAATCGAACCCTGATTCACTACGCATGTCAGCATCGACAGCATCCTCGAGTCGGAGCCGCGCCCGCGACGAGAGCGCTTCGGACGCCGAGGGCGATACCGACGAGTCGTCCGTCTTGGTCGTCTCGCAACTGTTCCCGCCGGAGTCGATGGCCGGCGCACACCGGTGGGAGAAGCTCCTCCGGAACACGCCCGAGACCGTCGAATCCCGCGTCGTCTGTCCCCAGCCGTCCGTCCCCGTCGGGGAGTTCGAGCGCCGCTACCGCCCGTGGTCGACCGATCGGATCGGCGGCGTTCCCGTCACGCGGCTGTTCACCTATCAGCCCGTCGACGACCGGACGAACCTCGAGCGGATCCTGAACCACGTTATCTTCGCGGTGCTCGCGACCGTCTACGTGCTCGTCCATGGCCGCAAGTACGACTGCGTGGTCGTCCAGATCGGCCCGCACACGACGCTCGTGCCCGGCCTCGCGGCGCTGGCGACCGGGCGCGGGCTCGTCGTCGATGTCTACGACCGCTGGCTCGAGAACGCGGTCGATTTCGGGTTCACCGACGAACGGTCGCTCGCCTACCGGCTGCTGCGGTGGATGGAGCGGGTCGCGATCGAGCGCTGCGACCGGCTCATCGCCCTCACGCCGACAATGGCAGCACAGTACCAAGCGGAGTACGATATCGACAAGGAGCGGATCGAGACGGTCCCGTTCGGCGTCGACGACGACCTGTTCGACCCATCGATCGCGACCGACGAGGAGCCGCGGATCATCTACACGGGGAAGTTAGGCGAGGGGCAGGCCTTCGAGCCGTTCCTGCGCGGGTTTCGACGCGCCGAGATCGAGCACGACCTCGTCGTCTACGGCTTCGGCGAACGCCGGGCGGAACTCGAGGCGCTCAGCTCGCGGTTGGCTATCGACGACCGCGTCCGGATCAACGGGCCGGTTCCTCGCGAGGAGATTCCGGCGCTGGTCGCGTCGTCGGCGATCAGTCTGGTGCCGCTGAAGACCGAGCACGCGCTCGATTACGCGCGCCCGACGAAGTTCCTCGAGACGATGGCCGTCGGAACGCCCTACGTCGCGAGCGCCGTCGCGGAGATCGAGTCCGTCACTGAGGAATCCGGTGCCGGGCTCGCCGTCGAGAATGATCCGGACGCCGTCGCGACGGCGCTGCGCGAACTCGCCGCCGACCCGGACCGCCGCCGCTCGATGGGCGAACGGGGCGTCGCGTTCGTCGACCGACAGCATCGGTGGGACGAACTCGGCGACCGGGTCGGCGACCTCCTCGCGGACGTCGCTCGCGAGCGCGAGGTCGCGGGGTCCGGGCTCCGCGCCCGGTTCGGTCGGCTCGCAACGGCGGCCGGCTTCCGTCGGTAACCGGCCCGGATTCGAACTTCGTGTTCTGTAGCGACGATTGATCTGACCCGGACGAGAAGACCTCGGAACACAGATATCGACGACCCGCCTCGCTGTACCGCTCGTTCTCTCTGGCACTCGCTACGACACTCCGCTGATGGGGGCGGTCAGCGACGACTCCGCTCGAGAAGAGGTGGCAGCGACCGTTCGGTTCTCACTCGAGAACGAACAGCTGTGGAATACGCGGCCGAAAACGAGCGGCATCGACTGCCGTCGGCGATCGTTTCTCCGAAGCAATCGGTTACTCGCCGCTGCGCGTGGCGACGACGGCGAGCGTGCTCTTCCCGACGCGGTCGGGCAGGAGGCGCTCGCACAGCCAGCCGCCGGCCTGCAGCGGGTCCTCGAGTGTGAGCCGACAGTCGCCGACATACGTGATCTCGGTCGGCTCGAAGCCGTATCGCTCGAGGAGTTGGGTCAGCGTGGTCGCGTCGAACCAGCACGTGTGATCAGTGTTGACGAACTCCTGGTCCAGCAGGCGCAGCGCGGTCCAGTGGACCGCCGTCGCGTTCGGCGTCGTAATGACGAGCCTGCCGCTCTCGGCGAGGTGGTCGTCGATCGATCGCAACAGCCCGTCGAAGTCGACGAGGTGCTCGATCAGTTCGCCGATGACGATCACGTCGAACGTCTCCTCGAGCGCGAGCGCCTGTGCGTCGCCGTGAGCGACGTCGTAGCCGGCGTCGTCGAGCGCTTCGAGTTCGTCCTCGAGGATGTCGACGCCGACCGCGTCGTCGGCCGTCCGAACGACGAGTTCGTGTAACCACGGCTCGTCGTGGCGTTTGTCGGAGTCGTGTGCGACACAGCCGATGTCGAGGACGGACGCGTCCCTGACGTGGGCTTCGATACAGCGTTCGAACGTCTTTTCCACGTTTCGTTTGCGCGTTTCGTTTACTCTCATGGTAGCCGTAGGGGTGTTCGCTGCGGCCGCGGGCGCTGGGCCGGTACCCGCCGGTCGAGACCGGCGGCGCAGTGGGGCGTCATCGCAGCCACGCGACGACGATGATGCGCGTCAGGCCGACCGCAAAGCCCAGCTTGGGTTTCTTCGTGTCGCCGTCTTTCCGATCCTCGATCCGGATCGGGATCTCCTCGAGTCGGAGGCCGTTCTTCCGCGCTTCGATGATCAGTTCGGGCGCGTTGAACCGCTCCTCCGTCAGCGTGAGTCGCTCGAGCATCGAGCCGCGGATCGCACGGTAGCCGTTCGTACAGTCGGTAATCGCGGTGTTCATCAGGACGTTGATCACGCCGGTGAAAAACCGGATGCCGGTCCGACGGACGACGCCGTTCCCGGAGCGATCGACGCCGAGATACCGCGACCCCATGACGTAATCGGCCTCGTCGTCGACGATCGGTGCGACGAGTCGCTCGAGTTCGTCCGGCGGGTGTTGTCCGTCGCCGTCGAGGGTGACGACGATGGCCGCCTCGTTCTCGAGCGCGATCTCGAACCCCGTTTTCAGGGCGCCGCCCTGCCCCTGATTGATCGGGTGTTCGACGACCATCGCGCCGTTTTCAGCGGCGTTGGTGGCGGTCTCGTCGGCGGAGCCGTCCGACACGACCAGCGGCTGGACCTCGTAGCCGCGGACCGAGTCCGGCAGCGACGAAACGACGGTGCTGATGGTGTCGCCCTCGTTGTACGCGGGGATCACGACGAACACCGTTTCGACGCCGCCGTCGGTCGCCGGGGCCTGATCGACGGACAGCGATCGCGTCAGCGCCGACACCTCGTCGCTGGCGCGTCGGGCGAGATTCAACACGTGGAAGACGACCCCGAGCAGGACGACGTTCGCGAGCAGCGAGACGACGATGTATCGACGCTCGATGTCGAGGACGCCCCCGATGGCGTCGAACGCCTCGGGGACGAACACGAACGATAGCACGCCGCTTGCAAGCGCGACTGCGATCAGGAGGTCGCTCCGCTCGAATCGGCGGCGGTACCGATCGAATCCCCAGTAGAGGATCCCGACGGCGAGGACGAGTAACGCCGTGTCGAGCGGGTCGGGGGGAACCGGGATCATGGGGCCTGTCTGAGCTGCTTTCGGATCGTGTCTTCGACCGTGTGCGTCGGGTCCCAGCCGAGGACGTCGTGGGTCCGCGTCGTCTCCACGGGGAAGGCGTCGACGAGGGTCTCGTTGTCCCGGGGGTTGTCGACCAGTTCGGTCTCGATCTCGATGCCCCGTTCTTCCGCGACGCACTCGCGAACGATCTCGGCGATCTCACCGATGCTGGGGTCCTCGTCGCTGGCGATCGCGAACGAATCGACGCCGGTCGCGTCGTCGTCCAGTTGCTCGACGAGGACATCGGCGCTGTTGAGATAGGACCTGGCGACGTCTTTGACGTGGACGAAGTTCCGCGACTGCGTGCCCGGCTCGTAGACCGGCAGCGGCTCGGCCGCGAGCGCTCGGTCGACGAAGAAGTTGAGCACCGTTCCCTTCGTGACCACCCGGTCGTCGACCGTGTGATCCCCGTACAGGTTCGACTTGAGGAACTTGTGGGCCGGAAACGAGTCGACGGCGAGTTCCTCGATGAGCCGCTCGCCCACGACCTTGGTTCGGCCGTACCAGTTCAGCGGATCTCGCGGATGAGTGGCCCTGATCGGGAACTTGCGGGGGTCGCCGACGACCGCCATGCTCGCCGGGAAGATCAGTCCGGCACCGCTCTGTCTGCAGAACCGGGCGACGTTGCCCGTCCCGGTCACGTTCACCTCGTAGGCGAGTTCGGGGTTCGATGCGCAGTCCTCGACGCCGCTGATCGCGGCGAGGTGCATCACGATGTCGGCCCCCTCGAGCGCGCTCCACAACCGGTCGCGGTGTCGAATGTCGACGTGTTCGACGGCGACATCGTCGATCCGCTCGAGCGAGCCGCGATAGAAGTTGTCGATCGCCGTGATCGACCACTCGGGTCGTTCGGATCGGAGCTGTGCGACGACGCGGCTGCCGATATATCCCGCCGCGCCGGTGACCGCGACGTGTACCGGGTCCGACTCGACGCCGGTCGGTTCGGTGACGGCCGCGCTCATCGGTACTCACCGTCCGAGACCGGTTGCCGCGGCGACGCCGCCACTGCCCGTCCGGGCTCCCTCGATCGGGAGAACTGGTCGGCCAGCGAACGGACGCCCTCTCGAAGCGTCCACTCGGGTTCGAATCCGGTCTCTGCGAGCCGGTCGAACTCGACGTGGTAGGACGGCCCCGGCTGTTCGTCCTCGAGGTAGACGATCTCGAGGTCGCAGCCGAGTTCCTGCCTGACGATGCGGGCGATATCCTCGATACGGAAGTTCTGATCGGTGCGTCCGACGTTGTACAGGTCTCGTGGCCATCGCTCGGGGAACACCGCCGCGTGTTCGTACGCCCGGGCTGCGTCTTGGACGTGGATGAACGGCCGCCAGTTCTCGCCGTCGCCGTAGATCGTCAGCGGCCGGTCGGTTAGGCCACGGAAGACGAAGTGATTGACGACGAGGTTGAACCGAATGCCGGGCGCGTAGCCGTAGTTCGTACTCATTCGCAGCGACGTCGCGGAGAAGCCGTGCTCGGCCGCCGCCTCGCGGACCACGCGTTCGGCCTCGACTTTCGCCTCGGCGTAGGGATTGAGCGGGGCCGGCGTCGTCGTCTCGTCGAGGTTCGTACTCGCCGCGCGGCCGTAGCTGTTACACGAGGAGGCGAACACGACCGAGTCGACGCCCGCCGCACCGGCCGCCGCCGCGACGGTCTCGGTGCCGCCGACGATAACGTCACGCGTCTCCTCGGGCCGGTCGTGCGTGCTCGCAGCGCCGGTGATCGACGCGAGGTGAATCACGCGGTCGACGCCGCACATTGCGCTCTCGACATCGTCTCCGTCCCGAACGTCGCCGCGCCGGAACTCGAGGCCGTCGACCGCGCCCAGCAGGGAGCGCGGTGATCCGGTCGCGAGCGAGTCGAGAACGACGACGTCGGAGACCGCCTCGTTCTCCGAGAGGCGACGGACGAGCGCGCTGCCGATGTACCCACAGCCGCCGGTGACCAGTACCCGCACGGGTCAGCCCTCGCTCAGTACGTCGGGGAGGAACCGGTCCTCGTGGGCGACGATGGTCGACTCGTTCTCGAGCAGCGTCTCGATGATCGAGCGGACGCCCTCCTCGAACGTCGTCGATTGGCCGCCGATCAACGCGTCGTACCGGTCGTTTTCGATCTCCATCTCGTGTGTCTCGTCCTCCGAACGCGGGTTCTCGAAGTGTTCGACTTCGACGCCGAGCCCGTATTCGTTGGCCACGTCGGCGACGGTCTCGGCGATCTCGACGATGCTGATCGCGCGGGTGACCTGATTGTAGACGGTGTGGTCGTCGGGCCGGTCGTCCGGATCGGACAGCGCGAGCCGGGCCAATCCCTCCACGGCGTCCTCGAGCGCGATGAAGGGCTTGCGCTGCTGGCCGCGGCCGTAGACGGTCATGGGGTAGCCGGCGACGGCCTGCGCACAGAACCGGTGAGCGACGACGCCGAAGTAGTAGTCGAAGTCGAACCGCGTCCCGAGCCGGGGATCGGCCGCCGTCTCCGTCGTGTCGGTGCCGTACGTGATCGCCGTCCGAACGTCGGAGACGGGAATGTCGAACTGCTCGTGGGCCAGTCGCATGTTCGCCGCGTCGTGGGATTTCGTCAGGTGGTACCACGAGCCGGCCATTGCGGGGAACGGCACCTCGTCGCGCTCGCCACCGTGTTCCATCGTCGCGCCGCCTTCGGGGACGGGGAACGAGGGGGCGCCGTAGACGCCGGTCGTCGTGGTCTCGACGAAGTGCGTGTCCTCGAGATCGTTTTCGTGAAGCGACCAGAGGAGGTTCCGTGTCGACTGGAGATTGTTGTGCTGGGTGTAGTTGGCTCGTTCGCGGCCGATCTGCGAGTACGGCGCGGACGGCTGTGCCGCGGTGTGGACGATCGTCTCGGGCTCGTGGACGCGGAGCAACTGGTCGACGAAGTCGCCGTCGGTGAGGTCGCCCTCGACGAACGAGAGGTTCCGGACGCCGTGGACCTCCTCGAGCGCGTCGAGGCGGTCGTCCATGGACGCGACGGGAGTGGCACTCGTCGAGCCGACGGTCTCGACCCAGCCTCGTCGCGCGAAGTTGTCCACGAGGACGACCTGTTCGTCGGTTTGAGATGCGATCCGAACTGCCGTCGGCCATCCGAGATAGCCGTCTCCGCCGGTGAGCAGTACTGACATGATGCTATCGATAGTGTTCCAAACAGGGTCAAAAGTGTATCCATTGGTAAGCACCGATGATACTTCCATAGGCGTTATCTACCGAACAGTTCCGCCGTTTCACCGGTCCGATCTCGTGAGAGTATCAGGGTCCAATAGTGCAAACTTATTACCATCGGTGAATCAAGGTCGGTTCGTATGGCCGACACGAGCGATACAACCGAGGAGACCGAACCGACCGACCAAGCCGACGAAGCGGACGACGAACTGGTCGACGACTTGCGAGACGGCGCGGGATGCGTCGAAATCTGGAAGCACCTCAGCGAGCGCCGCGACGACGAGTGACGGTCGGTCCGCACGCGACACGTCCAACGACCCCCGACGCCGCGGTGTGGAATTGCACCAGTCGCCGATGACCAGTACCTTCAAACCCGTTCCGGTGGGACGACCAGTATGCGCGTGACACGTCACCTGTGGGGCTGTGTCTCTCTCGCGGGCTTTCTGGCCGCGCTCGCGGTCGTCCTCGAGCGTCCCCTCCTCTTGGCCGGTGTGGCGCTGATCGGCGCGTGGCTCCTCGCGACCCAGTCCGCGTTCCTCGCCGCCCTCGAGCGGACGCGACGCGGGCTCTCCGTCACCCGGTCGATGCCGTCCTCGAGCGTCCGCGCCGACGAATCGGTTCCGGTGACCCTCGCCGCGACGCTCGCGGACCCGGCCCCGCTGCATCTCGATGTCGACGCGGGGTTGCCGACGGCGACGAAGACGGCCGACGGTGACGCGACGGCCGTCGCCGTCGAACCGGAGACGACCGGCGCGGAGCGGACCGCGGTCGCGAGTTGGCCGGTTGTGGGAACGCACGCGTTCGATCCGGCGCGGGTGACCGCGACCGACGGCCGCTTCCGCGAGACGTTCGCCGCGGGCGGTTCGCCGACGGTCTCGGTCGAGTCCCGCGGGCCGCAGGCGATCCACGTCGGCGAGGGCGGCGATCGGCTCACGAGCGTCTACGGCGACCACGCGCTGCGGCGATCGGGCCGCGGCCTCGAGCCGTCCGAACTCCGGGAACACGTCCCCGGGGACGCGGCCAAGCGGATCGACTGGAAAGCGACCGCGCGGCTCGCGACGCCCCACGTCCGCGAGTACGAGACCGAGACGACCCGCCGGACGCTCCTCGTGGTCGACCACCGACGGCCCCTCGCGTCCGGCCCGCCGTCGGAGACGAAACTCGACTACCTCCGCGAAGTGATGCTCGCGACGGCCGAGAACGCCCGCGACAGCGACGATCCGCTCGGGCTCCGCTGTGTGGGCGACCGCGGCGTGACGACCGATCTCGAGCCGGCCGCGACGGCGGAGGCGTACGCGACGATCCGCCGGGAACTCCTCGATGTCGAGCCGACGCCCGCGACGCCGTCACCGCAGGCCTCGACCGCCCACGCGCGACCGCAGGCGACCGACGGCGGGCGCTCCGAGACGCCTCGAGCGACGCGGGACGACGCCGGCCCGTCCCCGTCAGTCCACGGCGGCGCGACGCGACGGACGGCCCGTCACTCGGTTCGGGACCTCGAGGGCGACACCGATCCGTTCGCCGAGACGCTGCGCCCGTTCTACGCGGAGTCGCGGCGCGATAGCTGCCGGGATCGGGATCGGCCGCTTTCCGACGCGGTCCGGACGTCGCTGGCGTCGTCCGTGTCCGCGACGCGGACGATCGTCTTCACCGACGATTCCGATCCGGCCGAGGTCCGCGAAACGGTCTCGCTGGCCAGACGGAACGACAGCGACGTCACGGTGTTTCTCGCGCCGAGCGTCCTCTACGAGCCCGGCGGCCTCGACGATATCGAGCGGGCCTATGAGCGCTACCGGGAGTTCGAGTCGCTCCGCCGCGACCTCGGCCGGCTCGAGGGTGTCAGGGCGTTCGAGGTCGGCCCCGCCGATCGACTCGGAACCGTCCTCGAAGCGGCGCGCGATCGGGGTGGTCGCCGATGAGCGAGCGGTCGACCGCCGCCACCGAGGCGGCCGGAGCCGGCGAGACGGACGACGACCGGAGCGCTCGAGACACCGCCGGCGGCCGGGCGACCGAACTCAACGTGCCGGCGATCGTCGCGCTCGCGGCGCTCGTCGGGGCGTTCTGGGTCGTCGCCGGATGGCCGGGGCTGATCGGCGGCGTCGCGACCGCCGCCGGCTGGTACGCGCTCGGGCCGCCGTACGCGGTGGCGCTCGGCCACGTCGCGCTCGTCGTCTGCGTTCCCGCCGCGATCGACCCGACATCGTTCGTGATCGTCGAGGCGGGATTCGTGGCGCTCGTGCTCGCGTCGGCCCCCCGAACGGCGGCGACCGTTCCGATCCGGTACGCCGCGACGGCGCTCGCCAGCGCCGGTGCGCTCGCCGGACTCGCCCGACTCGCATTGGGTCCGGCGGGACAACCGCTGTGGGTGGCCGCTGCCGTGATGGTCGCCGCAGTGGCCGGTAGCATGTACGGACTCCACCGGTACGGACTCGTCGTCGTCCTCGAGCGAGGAGCGACCGATCGCGGCGAGTCACACCGGCGGACGACCGACGAATCGACGACCGTCTGCACGACCGACGGCGAGCCGTCGCTGTCGGACGAAACGACGCCCGACACGGACACTGAACGATGAGCACGACCACCGACGATCCCGATCGTACCGACTCCCAGTCCTCGCCGACCGACGACACCGCTGTGCAATCGGCCCCGGATCGAGCCGAGCTGGCCGCCAGAGCCGAACTCCTCGCCGAGGAGAACGCCCGACTCCGGGACGAGTACGCGCGGGCCACCCGGACGACCTACCGCCGCACCGCGCGGTGGCTCGCCGTCGTCGGCGCGCTCGCCGTCCTCGGCGGGTTCCTGTTCCCCGACGGGCGGGCGGTGCTGTTCGCCCTCGGCGGCACCGGCCTGTTCGGCGGGATACTCACCGCGTATCTCACCCCCGGGCGATTCGTCGCCGCCGACGTCGGCGAGTGCGTCTACGCCGCCGCCGCGACGAACGTGGCCGCCCTGATCGACGATCTCGCCCTCCGCGACGAGCGCCTCTATCTCCCCGGGAGCGAGGGCGCGTCCGTCCGGCTGTTCGTCCCACAGCGAGCGGAGTACGAGCTTCCCGACGACCGATCGGGACCGATCGTCACCCGAGCGGCCGAGCGGGGGCTCGTCCTCGAGCCGACCGGCGGGCGACTCTTCGCCGAGTTCGAGCGGACGCTCGGCGAGCCGCTGCCGGCCGAGCCGTCGGCCGCTGCGACGACCCTCGCCGACGCGGTCGTCGAACAGTTCGAACTCGCGCGGCGCGCGGAGCCGGCGGTCGACGCCGACGACGGCCGCCTCACGGTCGCGATCGACTCGAGCGCGTTCGGCGATGTCGACAGAGTCGACCACCCCGTCGCCTCGTTTCTCGCGGTCGGCGTCGCCGAGGCTCTCGATCGGCCGATCGAACTCGCGGTCGACGCGGGCGAGACGCCCGACGAGTGGCTGGTCACCTGTCGCTGGGACCACGTGGACGAGAGAACGGAGTGAACACGGTTCGGCTACTACCCGATACTCGCGATCCGAACTGCGACGCGGCGCTGATTACGGCTGCCCGGTATTGTCGCCACCGTCACGGCCATCGCCGCTGTCACGGGTGTCGCCACCGTCGCTGACCGCTTGCGGCTCGTTCGCGGCGTCGATCACCGGAACGTCGACCGACTCGAGGATGTCCGCGATGACATCGTCCGCAGCGACATCGCCGAGTTCGGCGTCGGCGGACAGTACGAGCCGATGGATCAGCGTCGGTTCGGCAAGCGCTTTCACGTCGTCGGGAATGACGTACTCGCGGCCGTGGATCGCGGCCCGCGCTTTCGCGACGTCGAGGTACGCGAGCGTCGCCCGCGGCGAGGCCCCGTGAGCGACATCGGGGTGATCCCGCGTCGCGCCAACGAGATCGACGAGGTACTCCTTGACGGGTGCGGCGACGTGGATGGACGCGGTACGCTCGCGAGCCGCGAGCAGGTCCTCGCGGCTGACGACCTGCTCGACCGCGTCCGGTCCGAGCGTCGGCTCGTCGTCGAAGCGATCGACGAGTTTCAGTTCGTCGTCCTCGTCTGGAAGCTCGATTCGGTGTTTCAACTGGAATCGATCGCGCTGGGCCTCCGGCAGTTCGAAGACGCCCTCCATCTCGATCGGGTTCTGCGTCGCGATCACCATAAACGGCGTCGGCAACTCGAGGGTCTCTCCGCCGATCGTGACGTGGCGCTCCTGCATGGCCTCGAGCAGGGCGCTCTGGGTCTTGGGCGTCGCGCGGTTAATTTCGTCGGCGACGACCACGTTCGCGAAGACCGGGCCGCGCTGGAGTTCGAACGCCTCCTTGTTCTCGCGGTAGATCTCCGTCCCCGTGATGTCCGCCGGGAGGATGTCCGGCGTCATCTGGACGCGGCTGTGCTCGAGCCCGCTCGCCCGTACGAAGAGGTCCGCGAGCGTCGTCTTCGCCACGCCGGGGACCCCCTCGAGGAGGAGGTGGCCTCGCGTCAACATGGCGATCGTGAGCAGTTCGACCGCGTCGTCGTTGCCGACGAGGACGCGATCGATCTCCGCACACAGTGCGTCGTGAATCGCCGCCGGATCGACTGGACTAGCGTCGTCGGATCGTGGATCGGTTTCGTTCGTTCGTCGTGTCATGGTCGGTGGTAACTCGGTCAGTCGCTATCGTCGCGGTTCCGCCGATCGCGGGTCCTCCCCCCGATCACGCGCCGAATCCGATCGTCGTCCCAATCGGGATGGCGCTGTCGAAGGATCGCCGCCCGGTCGTCATCGGACAGGAGCGAGTCCGAACGGCGTCGTTCTCGAGGGGCGTCCCCGGAGTGGTCGCCCGAGATGAGTCGCCGGACGCGGGCTCCGATCGAGCGAACGCGGCGGCTGGACAGCGCCGCGATCGCGGCGATGCCGCCGGCCCCGAGCAACGCCTGAAGGGGGCGGACGCTACGGATCGTCAGGACCGCTGCAGCCAGTGGCGGCACGTCGGAAACGTGCGAGACATCCAGCAGGACGCGGTCGTTACCCTCGTACAGTTCACGGACGAACCGCTCGTTGTCCGAGCGGGTATACATCGAGTTGATCGCGATGCTCGGATCACCGATCACGACGACCGCCCCGCTGCTGACGTTCTCGACGGTCGCGACCGGGTGCGATCCGAGTTCATCTTCCTGTCCGAGGCGCTCGTCGTCTTCCGTGAGGTAGGAGACGTTACTCGTCGTGGCGAGTACCGTCGTGTTCTCCGACCCCGGCTCGACCGCCGTCGCGTAGTTGAGCGTCACCCGGTCGACGCCGTCGGTCATCGAGTGGTTCTCGACGGCGGTTGCGACCGGCATCGCCGGCCCGCCGTCGTGGTTGTACTCGTCGCGCACCAGCCTCCCGTCCACACGGGCCTCGGCACCGACATCCGCGAGCAGCGAGTTGCCGTTCTCACCGAAGTTCTCGAGGACGACGAGCGTGCCCCCGTTCTCGACGAACTCCCTGATCCGCGCCGCGTCCTCGGCCGCGTACGGTTCGTCCGGCGCGACGACGAACGCGACGGTCTCGTTGGCGGCGGACTCGTTCGCGAACGCCTCGTATCTGTCCGCATCGCGGACGAGTTCGCTCTCGACGTCGGGATCGTTCTCGAGCGAATCGCTGAGATCGGTCGTCCCGTCCCACGAGGGGTTGTACGGACTGAACGCCGCCGCGGACGTGGCCGCGAAGACGCCCAGCGCGACGACGGTCGCCACGGCGAGCGCGACCAGCAATGCACGCGGCCAGACGATGTCCCCGTCTTTCAGGACGCCGGCGTGCCAGCTCATGCGATCACCTCCGACCGCGTCGATGGCCGTGCAACGCCGGGACGAAACCGGACGAGCGCCGCTCGAGCGTCGGTCACCACGGGATCACCTTCGGCGGAAGCAGTCCCAGGATCCGATGGAGCATGAGGGCGGCGAACCCGAACAACCCGAGTAGCGTGAGCCACCGCAAGCGGGCCCGCCACTCCGGCGTCACGTTGACCGGTGCCGTGAGTTCGGTGACGACGAGCAGTCCGAACAGTGAGAGGACGAAAAAGAGCTCGTACGAGAGCGAACCGAGCAACGAGAGGACGAGCACCGTCGCTACCATCCACGCGAGTTGACCGTGGACGAATCGCATCCGTCGCGGGGTCGCCATCCATCGTTCGTACCCCGACAGGGTGTATAAACATACAGCGAGTAACTCGTGATACGGAACTCGTATCGATTCTCGCCGTTCCCGTTCCAGATACTGCAATCGTTGTGTTCGTTGGGATAGTTACACCCACTAGGTGACCCTAACGGTTATTGCCATCGTTACTTTTCACGTACGCTGCGTAGCGGGCCCCTTCAGCCGCGAAACGGTCGGTGGGTAAAGGGCCATCGCGGATGAGTCGTCGATTCGACCGTTCGAAACTTCCGACCCAACTTTACGAACATATCCTTGTAATCAATCGCGATGCTTGATCCGTCACAGCACTGAGAGCATCACGCGGGTTCGGGACGGGGGACCGAAAAATGAATCGTTCCTCGAGTGAGTATTCGATTCTATCTCGCCGAAATACCAATTTTAGATACTGCTCGAGATACGGAACTACTATCGATAGGCGCGGTCGATAACGCAGAAGAGCTCCAGTAATACGAGCGATCTGATGAAGGCTAATCTGTTGGTATACGCTGCTCATGTCGATTTAATCCGTTGATTTACCGCTTCACTCACTCTCTCGTTATGTACTTCAGACTCGAGACAAAAATGCGGCATCAGAACGCAATCGAATACCTAATTCAAGATATAGAAAATGATATCTACCAGCTCGATATTGTTTTTAGAGCGACTTCCCTAGCTAACACGAGGGTTCAGAGCTATGCAGACGGTGAATTAGCTGCTCTGAACGAGTAATTCGGACGCAGTGACGAGAACAGCGAATTGCGTTGAGCCGTCGGAGAGATCGACTGCAGTTCACGAGAGAGCGAGCTTCTCACAGGGAATCAGACGAGTTCCAGGGCTGCGGCTGTCGCGGTTCCGAGACGGATAGCGCATTTGTCATTGGTCCTGCAGACGAGAGTCGAACAGTTAGCAGCGATACGCTCCCGGCGTCGGCGGTCGTTGTCGTTTGTGCCGGGTTCGGGTACACCACTCGTTGAGTCGGTCGACGAGCGCCTCGTCGATGCCGAGCCGATCCGCGACAGTCGCGGTCTCTCCCTCTTCGTCGAAACGCAGTCGGAGGATGCGATCGAGGGTTTCCGGCGAGACATCTAGCTGTTCTGTCGCCGACTGCCCGGCATACAATGGCGACCCCGCCGTTTCGACGGTGAGGTCCTCGGGAATCCCGATATGTCGAGCGAGCGCTCGCACTTCGGTTCGATAGAGATCACCGAACAACAGGCAGTCTGCCGCCGTTTCACCGTATTTCGTCGCGGACCCGAGGAGATACTGCGTGCGATCGATCGGGCCGACGACGAGAGCGTTCGACGTGTTTGCGACGTAGTAGGTACAGGCCATCCGGAGCCGTGACAGCATGTTGTTCGTCGCGACGACGTCGTCGACCGGTCCGTCCGATTCGCCGACCGCCTCCTGAACGGCCGCCAGTACCGGCTGGAGTTGGAGTCGGCTGTGGTCGATTCCCAGCGACTCGGCGACGGCCTCCGCGTTTCGAGCGATCGCCTCGTGACTGATGAACGCCGGCATCACGAGTGCAGTTACGCGCTCCTCGCCGATCGCATCCACGGCGAGCGTCGCCGCGACCGTCGTTTCGACACTGCCGTCCAGTCGCACTACAAGACCGTCCGCGCTGGCGTCGGTGACCAGTTCCTCGAGGAACGCGGGGAGCTGTTCACGCAGGGTCGTCAGCGCCTCGTCGGTCGTCGCGAGACCGTCCGAATCGCGAGGGAGGCCCTCGACGGCCGTGTCGGAATCGGTCGCCGTCATCGTTCCATCGCCGGGAGACGAACTGAAGCGGTAGTCGGACGCCGAGTGCAACGACGGTCGTACGGATCGACCGGCCGTGAATCACTCGAGACCGGGTCGAAAGCCGCGTTGGAAGACGGATAGATCATCGTTCACGTTACGAGAGCCTGATCATGAGGTATAACAGTTTCTAGCCGATTCCTTACCCACTTGTGAACCCATAGATGAGTATATTATAATATATATGCTGCAGAGGACTATCCCTACTGTAGAATCGTCCGCTTTGCGGAGATGGAGGGTTCGGCAGCCGGGGTTGCGATTCGATTCGGCGATTTAGGACTCAACTCGGTACCGGCCGGAGAGGGTCGAAGGCGGCGAACACGCGCCCTCGAGGACGGGTCGATCGGAACCAACTCCCACACTGCTGAATGCGATCATTCACCGGCGGATTCGGCGGTGACGGTCGCGAGGATCTCGTCCGTCGAACCGATTTCCGCGAACTCGCCCTCGAGGTGTGAGAGGGCGGTTTTGTGGACCACCGACGGGGCGAACTGCTCCCCGTCGAACGTCCGATCGAACGTCGCCGTCGCGTCCCGGACGAGGGTGACGCCGAAGCCTCGATTCTCCGCCATTCGGGTCGTCGTCGAAACGCAGTGATCCGTCGTCAGGCCGCAGATCACGAGCGAGTCGACACCCCGTTCGCGTACCCACGGCTCCAACTCCGTGTCGACGAACGCCCCGTTGACCCGTTTGACGAACTCGGTCTCACCGTCTCGAGGAGCCAGTTCCGGTTTGAACTCGAATCCCGGCTGGTCGCCGCGAAGCGGCGACTCCGGTTCCGTCGAATCGTGGCGAACGTGGGCGATCGGCAATCCGGCCGTCCGCCAGTGGGCGAGAAGTCGCGCCGCGTTCGATTCCGCGTCCGAATTGTTGCGACTCCCCCAGACGGGGTCGTCGAACCCCTGTTGGAAGTCGACGAGCACGAGGGCCGTGCGGGCCGAACTATCGCTCATCTCCGATCACCGTGTGCGGCGCGACTCGATGGTTCGAGGAGATACTCCGACTTCGGGTGGGCCCGGGTTACGGTGATCGGACACTCGCTCGGCGCTTCGGTTTCGGTTTCCGTTAGCATGTACTGTGGCCACTCGCGATCGCCCTCGTTCCCCCAGTCGCCGAGATCGGCGTGGGGACAGACGCCGTCGTAGTCCTCGAGTCGGTCCTGAATCACGTCTCGGGCGTGTTGGCCAGCCTCGGTGTCGCCGGTGACGTTCAACGCCTCGAACAGCGCCCGCGGCTGGAACGTGATCTCGAGGCCGATCGGACAGTAGCGGCTCTTGCGTGTCTCGTAAAACGGCGCGCGACAGGTCGGAAACATCGGCTCACCGCCGAAGCAGAACTCCCAGTGGGTATCATCGGGATCGGTTGGGATCCGATCTGGCCACGGCTCCGGATCGTGGACGTGGAGAAACTGAAGGATGTGCCAGAGCGCGCAGTGGTACTCCGCCTCGGACAGACGGCCGTCGGGCGGTTTGAAAAACGTCACTAACGACGCGCGGTCGCTGTGATCCTGATACGTCTCGAGGTACTCGAGCAGCGTTCGGCCCAGTTCGAGCAGGGCGTCTTTGTCGGTCATCGACGGGACGGCCGTGTACAGCGGATCGCCGTTCTGGACGGATTCGACGCCGAAAAAGCAGGGGAACGGGCTGTCGTTTCGCTCGCCCAACAGCCCGTCGCGGAACGACTCCCAGTGGGCCGCGACCCAATCGGGGGCGTCACCGGCTTCGACGCGTGCCGCGACGGTCGCTTGGTCGTTGAGCGTGCCGACGACGGAATCGGTCATCGAGTAGAGTTCGGACCTTTCAGCCCTTTTAGTTATCGGTTCGGACGGCTGCAGCGTTAGGTAGCGGGTTCGCTGCGACTGGCGTCACGGTCGCGCGTCGGCTGCGTCCTCGCGGTGTTCCTCGAGCGAGAGATCGATCGCTCTTGCCCGTTGTCGGATCGCATCCGCGTCGACGACGGTGACCTCGCCGTCCTCGAGGAGGACGTTGCCGTCGACCATGGTAAACGCCACGTCGTCGCCGTGCGCGCCGAAGACGAGATGCGAGAGCGGGTCGTGCAGCGGCGTCGCTCGAGTCAGATCGGTATCCAACCCGACGATGTCCGCACGCCACCCCTCGCGGAGCGCGCCGAGACGGTCGAATCCGGTCGCCTTCGCGCCGTTTATCGTCGCCATCTCGAAGAGCGTCTCGGCCGGGGCGGCGACCGGATCTAGTCCGTCGACTTTCTGGAGGAGACTTCCCTGTCGCATCTCCGTGAACGGATCGAGCGTGTTGTTACACGGCGGGCCGTCGTTGCCGATCGCGACGTTGATCCCGCGCTCGAGGTAGTCGGTGATCGGCGCGATACCGCTCGCGAGTTTCATGTTCGACGACGGGCAGTAGGTGACGTGCGTACCGGTCTCCGCGAGCAGTTCGCGCTCGCTCTCCGCTGTCCAGACGCAGTGTGCGAGGACGACGTCGTCGCCGGTGAGGCCGACTTCGTCCAGCCAGTGGATGTTCCGCATCCCGGTGTCTTCCTCGACCGTCTCGACCTCGCTGCGGTTCTCGCTCGCGTGCGTGTGAATCCGAACACCGTCGTACTCGTCGGCGAGTTCGCGCGCCCCGCGCAGGCACTCCTCGCTGCAGGAGACGGCAAAGCGCGGCGTCACCGCGTACCGGATTCGGTCGTCGAACGCGCCGTGGTACTCCTCGATCAACCGCTTGCTCTCGGCCAGCGCCTCCTCGGTCTCCTCGAGCAGTCCCGCCGGCGAGCGCCGATCCATCAGCACCTTCCCGAGGACGCCGCGGATGCCGATCTCGCCGGCCGCCTCGAACGCGCGCTCGGCGTGGTTGACCGAGAGGTGATCGATGCAGGTCGTCGTCCCGCTCTCGATCATCTCGAGGTAGCCCAGTTTCGCCGCGATTTCCATCTCCTCAGGCGAGAGCGACGCCTCCATCGGGAGGACGTACTCGAAGAGCCACTCGAGCAGTTCCGAATCGTCGGCGATGCCGCGGCCGAGGCTCTGTACGGAGTGGAGGTGGCCACCGACCAGCCCCGGCAGGAGGATATCGTACGACTGCTCCTCGCGATCCGGGTACCGGTCGCGAAGAGCCGCTCGCCGACCGACGGCGGCGATTCGAGAGTCGTCGACGACGACCGCCCCGTCCTCGATGACGGTGTCGGCGTCGGCGATGACCGTTCCGGAAAGTATCATACCACCCGAGAATACAGTTCCACCGGCAAAACGGTTTGGACTCAGGCCGATCGGGTTCGACGCGGCGAGCGAAGCTCGGTGGGAACGGCTCGAGAGATAGTTCGACTATCGGTAGAACTTACCCATCCTTAGTGTCTATAATCGATTGATCGATGTCGTTGCTGCCGTCCAATTCGACGATTGATAACCGCACGGCGGCGGCGACGTTCCGGGCCTCGATACCTAAGTACGAAGAGCGTGTACGGTGCATGTACCACGATGAGCACGATTGATTTATCTCAACGGCAACGACGAACGCTTACCGAACTCGTCAACGAGTACCAGGCGACCGATTCGCCGGTCTCGTCAACGGACCTCGCGGCTACGCTCGACCGCAAGCCGGGCACGCTCCGGAACCAGATGTCGTCGCTTCGCTCGCTCGACCTCGTCGAGGGAATCCCAGGACCCAGCGGCGGGTACAAACCGACCGAGACAGCCTACGAGGTCCTCGACCGAGAGCCGCTGGCCGATGCCGAATCGGTCACCCTCGCACGAAACTACGACCGCGTCACGGCGACCGTCGACACGATCGATTTCACGACCGTCCACAATCCGGACCTGTGCCGGGCACAGGTCCACTTTCAGCAGTCGGTCCGAGGCTTCGAGAAGGGCGACGAAATCGCGATCGGACCGACGCCGGTCGCGAACCTCGTCCTCGGCGGTGTGATCGTCACCGTCAACGAGAGCGAAAACATGGTGATCCTCGACGTCGCTCTCTTGGAGGCACCGATGAAGGAGGACGGATCGAAACCCGCCTGAGGCGAGTACGGCGAACTGTTGTGTGTCGGCGATCACCGAGTTGCCGCGGCGTCTGACGATGTACCATCGGTCGATTCCGTCCGCTAGACGGTTCGAGATAGGACGAACCGGCGAACCCGAGTGCGTCTGAATACGATATCGTCTACGTTGCTATTGTCTTCTCCTGAAGCGGCCGTGTTTAGTTAAGCGTGAAAAGTGAGGCGGGGCAATTTTGTGCTGATCTACGGCAAAAATCGACCGCCTCAGCGGATATAGCGACTGGATCGATTTGAGTTTTGTGGAGCGAGAACGGACACCGCGTCGGCTGATGGAGTTCGGTATTCGACTCCACCTTGCAGGATTTCCGCTTTCGAATACCGTTCGAGAATTATAGAATTTTGGTGTCGAACGATTGCGCAAGGCTGTACACGATTAGGTACAGAAAGCCGATCTACAACCAGCAGCTGATACGAATCCGAATCACGTTGCGCTCGACGAAACCGTGATCCAAATCGATGATCACCAGTATTGGCTGTACGCTGCAGTCGATCCTGAAACAAACGGAATCCTCCACATACGGCTATTTTCGGCGACTAAGACCATTGACTGGACGTTTTCTGCGAGAACTAATCGAGAAATACGATGTCGAGGATGCGATGTTTCTCGTCGATGGCACACAGCATCTCCAGACAGCACTCCGCCAGCACGGGCTCCGATTTCGATACGAAAAACAAGGAAATTGGAATACTGTCGAACGTATCTTTCGGGAGATAAAACGACGTACCTCTTCATTCTCAAACTGTTTCAGTCGCGTCAAACCAGCAACCGCAGAATCGTGGCTCCAGGCCTTCGCCGTCCTGCAAAATGCTACAAACTAAACACGACCCCGCTCGTTCTCCCAAGATTCTTCTAAATCCGTATCATAGCTCTCGCTGAGCAGCTCTGAGAGCGTCAATCAACTTAATATTTCGACCTGCTCACTTCTCAAACTGGCTCAACTAGACAGTGTCGTTACAATATAGCTATCAAAATCGGGACTACTATTCACGAAGGAATTATGACTGTAGTATGCTTCCAAATGTCAGTACTGTTCCAATTAGGACACACGCTATCCCGACGAGGAACAGGGGAAAAAAACCGTTTTCGAGGGTAACGATTTGTACGAGTACAATTCCTATTAGCGTCGTCTGCATTCCAAGAACTGCCAACCTGGATGCATCATTGAGGACCATGGGTATCAAAACTTTCTTTGCGAAACGACATTAATGCTGGCAATCAGTAGACGGCTTTGAGCGAGAAGCTTCGACTTGATTAGATGGTTAAGCCCAACTCTGATGAATCGCTAGCCTGCGTTGGTTTCGACTGGTAGAAATCGGGAGACGAATGTCGAAAATTTCTCGCTTCACGAAGAAAGCAGTGCGATTAGCTAAAAATGCTGTTGGTGGCGACTTTGCCGACTACTCAATCGTATCGCTCTACTGTCTTTGGGTTTACTTGGAGAAGTCCTATAGAGAGTCGTTAGATCTGCTGAGCGAGATACCACAAATATTTGGAGAGACCAGCCTCGAAGCGGCCGATATACCTCATTAGTCGACATTAGTTAAATGACTTAATAAAATCAAGACAGCACTCGCCAGAGTGCTGCTGCGCCTCTCAGCGTTCGCAAAAGCGAGGCTTTTGTCCAGTCCACAAAATCACGAAGAGATTTTTTGACGCAGTTGCACGACCCAAGCGGTCACGCTGCGATCGACACGATGTCCTTTGACCGCAAAAACGCCAGCAAACACTACTGCCGGCGGACGAATTACCGGGTTCAGACGCTCAAAGCGACCGCTCTCGTCGACACAGAAAGTCACGCAATTTTGGATGTTCACTGTCCGACTGAGAAACGCCACGACACACCTCGCAAGCCTCGCCGCCGACAAAGGCTATGACTAGATGCAATTACGCGAAAAACTTCACGAAGAGCGTGTAAAACCACTGATTAATCATCGGTAGTTTCGGCCAATCGATCACGCGCATAACATGCGGATCGATGGGCCTCGATACCGACAGCGAGCGATGTATGAGACCGTCTTCTCGACGATCAAGTGCACGCACGCCGTCACCGAGCGTACGTGAACTTGGTACAATGGATTTCTAGAACTCGCACTATATATTATTCCTAATGTATGGGATACAAAAACGAAATTAAGATACGCCTAGCGATTTATAACGGTCTTATCTCGGATTGATAAACTTCGAGATCGTCTCCGCTGTTACCGGTCATAACCTTGTGATCGGTAATCCGATACTCGGGGCTGAACCCGATTGCCGGTCCGGTAGCGCTGAAACTCAATGTAGGAGATACCGCCACAGAGGCATGTGCGTGGGTATATGAAGCGCGGACGACACGTTGGTCTTTACTCCAATCACCAACGGAAGTCAAATATACTCCACATGTTCCACCGTGCTCGTACCCATTTTCTTCATCCCCGACATCCACTAACCCACAGTCATAGTTGTTAACGTTGTCGTCCTCCCAATCTTCGTAGCTGGCAGCATCATCGAATCGGAAGCCGGTCCGTCCGACTGTCGGATCGTGTAGATCCTCGGACCAGGTAGCGTTCCCAGTAGTTTCCATCGCACTCTCTCCACCGTCATCTGCAAGTTTGAAGTACTCGTTCTGTCGAGTATTCCAAGCTATCCCGGCAGCATCTCTAGGATTCTCACCATGACTTTTTGGAGTGAACTCTTGCCCGTTACAACTAGCCGAGAACTCGTACCCAATTGAGAGCGATGCAAACATATTGGTACCGGAGGGGCCGCTGTTACCACCGCTGGCACTAATATACGCCCTGATACCGCCGTCCTGCGGATCATTAACTGAACTGGGGCTTATGGAATCAGAATTCTGCTCGTCACCCTCGCCGTCATCGCTTCCAAGTGAGAGAGGCTGGTAAATCTCTATTGAAGTATGACCGTATCCCTTCTTTTCGAGAAATTCTTCTCTAGCTTCCTGCCCTTCCGTGTGGCCAATCTCTATCGAGCGCCGCATATCCCTTTTGAATTCTTCGGGATTACCGTCCTCCTCCTTGGCCGCAGAAGCCATAACAGGCATGCATAGTGTGCTAGCGCTAACTCCAACTGCTTTAATTAAGGATCTTCTCCTCATATATGCTTATTTTATTCTATTGTATAAATATCTTAGCATCGGAGATTAATGAATTAGATAATAGTTCGGAGATTTTGGAGTGCTTCTCGTTCAAATTCTCGAAGGATATACTTGAGCTAAAAGCCGAAACTGCGGCGTTAACATGTCTCTCGGGTACTGTCTAGTTCTGCACCTCCGCGACTGGCATGTTTCCGTCGAGGGTTTGATGCGGTCGTTGGCGGTTGTAGTAATGTACGAACTGTTCGAGTTGCTATGGCTATATCGGCCAAAGTATTAACAAACGTGGTGGAAAAGTCGTCTCTGGCGAGGAATCGAAAGGACACGAACTGAACCGAACGCGCTCTATGGCCTCGCCAAACATGTCTTCGCCACCGTCACGGATCGACTCTCCGTGATCCGAGACCATTCCCACATGCGTTCACTGCAGTCCCGGTACTGGCCTCGACCGGTACCGCGGATTGTATTTGGTCGCACCTACATACCGAAGAGTCATCCCAACAGGTGCTCCCGGAATTGATCCGAGGGAGCTATACGAAGTCAGTTGTCTCTATTCCTCTCGTCGTCCACGAGATAACCGAGCAATGCCGATCGAGCCGTGCCATATTCGATTAGACTAATTAGTTAGGCTAATCGATAAGATAGGATTATACGTCGAATTCAACGCATTACCTCCCGATTTTGACCCCGTCGGCGATAGCTCGAGCGGAAAAATCCTTCGCGTGTCTCTGCACGAGGCGGAGAACGAAGAAGAAGACTTATGACTGACTGACTGGTTAGTCAGCACATGGGCCAGCCACTATCGCAGAAACGACCGTGGCTCGCAGCGCTGCTCGCAGCACTCGCGACCGGGCTCGGCCACCTCTACCTCCGGCGGTGGCGTCGCGCGGTCGGATGGCTCGCCGCCTCCTTCGTGACGACCGCGCTGTTCGTCGACCCGGCCGCGTTCGACGCGTTCGTCGCCGGCAGCTGGGGCCTCGAGACGCTGGTCGCTATCGCGCCGATGTTTTTCGTCATCGGTCTCAGTATCGTCGACGCGTATCTTCTCGCTCGGATGCAAACCGACGGTGCTGTCGCCGACTCGGTCGACGGCTCCGATACGGACTCGGTCGCCTGTCCACACTGCGGAAACGAACTCGATCCGGACCTCGAGTTCTGTCACTGGTGTACGAATCCGGTCGAAGGTATCGACCGCGATCGTCCGGACGCGGCAGACGAGGAGCGCTGACGAACCGTTCGATTGGACACCGAGATCCGTCTCGCAGCGCAGGGTCGCGTTTCTGGCATCGCTATCGATACTCCGTGAGGAGCGAACAGCGCCAGCAGTGAGCAGAGAGGTCACGCGTCACGCATCAAGACGGCAGTGACGTACTCGTCGGCGGTCCGTCTTGCCGTTGCGAGTGCATCCCCCTCGTCCAAGACGACTTCTCGAGTTCGAGCCCCGTCGACGATCGTCATGAGCGCCCGCGAGACGTGGTCGGCGTCGACATCGGTGAAGACGCCCGCCTTGATTCCCTGCTCGATCACCGTACTGAGCAGGTATCGGATGTACTCGTCGTTCTGCTGGAAGCGCTCGCTGAACGCGTCGTTGTACGGTGCCTGACTCCGCATCTCCAGCATCGCGATCAATAGGTCGTGATGGTCCTCCGGGGCGACCAGCAGTTTGTCGAGCAGGTGCTCTAGTCGGTGTTCCGGATCGGTCGTTTCGACCTCGTGAATCGTTTCCTGAAATCGATCGAGGAGATTGTCCAGAAACGCCGCGAGGAGGTCGTCTTTCGTCTCGTAGTGGTAGTGAATCGCGGCGGTCGATTTGCCGTACTCGTCGGCGATCCGTTTGATCGTGAGCGCAGCGTACCCGTGTTTCCGAAGCGCCTGGTAGGTCGCGCGCATGATCGCTTCGTTCGGATCCGAGACGGGTCGTTCCGGCGAATCAGCCATTGTACACTACGTTCGTTGTGGGTCAGATAATAGTTGTGACCCGCTCGGGATCGCGCAGGATATTATCGACTGGTCAGTTCGGAGTCAACGGAGAAGCGCTCGAGGCATCGTGAGGACGGCCCGATGTCTTCCCGAAGGTTTTTGACTAACTAGTCAGTAAGTCCAGTATCGACTGCATGAATGACGACCCGACTACCGAGATACTAGACGCAACGTATCAGGCCCTCTGTAAGCACGGGTACGCCGAACTCACGGTGCAGGATATCGCCGCCGAATCAGCGATGAGCAAAGCATCGATACATTACCACTACGACAGCAAAGACGATCTGTTCGTCGCGTGCCTCGAGTCCCTCTACGATCGGTATACCGCCCATATCGAGGCTGCTGCCGGTGAAACGCCCCGAAAACAGCTCCGCTCGCTGCTCGAGTTGTTGGTCACCGATACCGGAGAGATCTCCGGGACGGAGTTTCGAACGGCAATGCTCGAGTTGAAGGCACAGGCACCCTACAACGAGGAGATTCAGGACCGACTCGTCGAATTCGACGCGGTTCTCTTCGAACGATTGGAGGAGATAATCGAGGCTGGTGTCAGTCGGGGTGAGTTCACCGACCGTATCGATCCGTCCGTTGCGGCCGAATCACTCACCACGACGATCATGGGCGCACACACGCGACGAGTCGCAGTCGACCACTCGACGGATCGGCTCTACGAGATGATGACCGGATATATCGAGACGAATCTGCTGACCGAGATGACAGTGGAGGGGAGACAGTGAGCGATAGCCGCAGCCGTCTCAGCTCCCTGTTCAAGGGGCGCGAGGAGTTCGACCTCACGGCCGGCGATATCGGGAAACCGCTCTTTTTCCTGTCGATGCCGATCGTCGTCACGAACCTCTTCCAGACGGCGTACAACCTCGCGGATACGTTCTGGCTGGGCCAGTACAGTACCGACGCACTGGCGGCGATCAGCTTTGCGTTCCCGATGGTGTTCCTCCTCATCTCGCTCGGGATGGGCATTTCGGTCGCCGGCAGCGTCCTCGTCGCCCAGTACACCGGCGCCGGGGAAGAACAGGAAGCCGAGTACGCCGCCTCACAGACGGTGGTCTTCGCCGGCATCGCGTCGATCGTCCTCGGGGTCGTCGGCTACTTCCTCGTCGAGGAGTTCCTCGGACTCATGGGAGCCTCCGACAGCGTGTTGCCGATGGCGACGAGCTACATGGAGGTCATCTCGCTGGGACTGCTGTTCATGTTCGGGTTCGCGGTCTTCATCGCGCTCATGCGCGGCTACGGCGACACGATCACGCCGATGCTCGTGATGTTCGGCTCGGTGGTTCTCAATATCGTCATCGACCCGTTCCTGATCTTCGGCTGGACGGTCGTCGAGAACGCACCGCTCGTGGGCACGGTCAGCTTCCCCGAACTCGGGATCGAAGGCGCCGCGATCGCGACGGTGTTCTCGCGTGCGCTGGCGCTGGTCGTCGGCCTCGCGATCATGTTCCGCGGCAATCGCGGCGTCGAGATCAACCTCCGGGATATGGTGCCGAACCTCACCTATCTCCGCCGGCTCGCTCGGATCGGCGTCCCCGCCTCCATCGAGGGGACGGGTCGGGCGCTGTCGATGAACTTGCTGTTGTTCATCGTCGCGCTCTTTCCAGACACGGTCGTCGCCGCGTACGGGATCGGAACGCGCGTCTTCTCGGTCGTCTTCCTCCCCGCGATCGCGGTCGCTCGCGGCGTCGAAACGATGACCGGGCAGAACATCGGCGCGAACAAACCCGAGCGAGCGGAACAGGCAGCGGCGCTCGCATCCAAGACCCTCTTCGGCATTCTCACCGGGGCAGGCGTTCTCGTCTGGTTCCTCGCCGCGCCGATCGCGGACGTGTTTACGACCGATCCTGCGGTCGTCGATATCTCCGCGACGTTCCTGCGCTACGTCGCGTTGACGTTCGGATTCATCGGGATCATGCGAGCCTACACGGGGAGCTTCCGCGGCGCCGGAAAGACGCTTACTGCAGCGGCGATCTCCGTGCTGATGCTCGGCGTTATCCGCTTCCCGATCGCGTGGGTGTCCGCCGGTTCGATCGGCGAAACCGGCATCTGGCTGTCCTTCGCCGTCTCGAACGTCGCCGGCGCAGCGATCGCCTACGCGTGGTATCAGCGAGGCACGTGGCGCGAGAGCGATCTGACCGAATCGGCCGTCGACGTCGACGACGGAAGCATCGACGTTTCGACAACCCACGACTGACATGACTCGAACCGAGAGGCTATCCGAACGACGACTCGAGATCGACCGTCGACTCGAGGAGGCACTCGAGCAGGCCGGGCGCGACCGGTTGGGCCCTGTTCGGGCGACTATGACGGACCGCGACGACAGGCGGTACGGCCAGCTGGTGGCGCAGGTTCACGACTCGATCGCGGCGACACCGGCTCGCGAGACCGTGTTGCCCGCGGCGACGGCGATCGAACTGTTCCGCGGGTACGTCCGGCTCCGGGCGCAATTGCTCTGTCGTCTCGGCGACGAGGACGCCTCGGTGCAGTGGGACGTGACGAGCGCGCTGTTGGCCTCCGATTACCTCTATACGACCGCGTACTCGACGCTCGGCACTCTCGATGACGATCGTATCGGGTCGTGTTTCGAAACCCTTGCGTCCGTCTCGGCCTCGGTGATCGAGGCGCTGGGGACTGCCGAGAGCCAGTCGACGGTGCCGGCGACGGACTACTGTTCGCTGATCGACGAGACGGCGGGCTCACTCGGCCGCGGATCGGCCCTTGTCGGTGCGACGCTTGCGGACATCGACGAGCAGTACAGAGAACGCGTCGCGACAGTGGGCCGCGGGTTCGGAACAGTCAGTCGAATACAGTTCGTCCTCGCGTCCGATGCCGGCGCTCTCCGAACCGGTTCATCGTCATCCACTGTACGACGACTCCGGCGGCACGCGACGCGCCGTCTGACCGAGGTCGATCGGGCGCTCGACGAGCTATCGCCCGTCGCCGATGTCGCCCCCGTCCGAGCCTTCGTGAGGGAGGCTGCGCCGGACCGTCTACCGAAGCGGTGTCGGGACTGACCTCGAGTCCGGGTTTCGTTGCTCGTGATGATGGAACGCCGAGGCGGTTCACAGACGACTCAGGCCGTTTCTGACTGCTCTCCCCTCGAGCGAAGATCGGTCTCAGTGAGCCACTCCCACTCCGAAAGCTGATCCGCGAAGTCGGCGGCTGTCCGGATAGCGAAGCGTCGGCGTCATCGATCGGGACGACTCGCTTCATCGGAGACGGGGCGTGACCGAGCCGGTCGCCTCGCTGATACTGCTGTCGGTCGAATACGTGGACGCCATCGCTACTGTCGATCACGATGGCGGCGATGTCATCGTTCTTGAGATCCTCCAAGAGGCTCGCCGCTAACGGATAGCCGTTGTGCAAGTTCGAAAAATGTTCCCGCTCTCGAGAGACGTATACTGCGGCTCGACCGTCCGAAAGGGTGAATTTCGACACGGGCTCCGTTCGGCTATCGTACAGCCTCGACAGATACGTCTCCGTTACCAGCATCGGATCGTATCCGTATGATTTCTGCGTGGACGCTCGAAAACAGCGGCGGTTTTGCCAGTGTTTATCAGGGTGGTTACAGCGACCTCCACAAACGGGTACGATATCTGCAGTCGGTTCAATTCTTCACGGACCGAACCGGGCGGCATTTACAGCACTGTGCTCTACCAGGCGGACCATACTACGGGACACACGTCCCAATGGAGATCTCCCGATGTGTTGACAACTGGAGAGATGAGATGAATCATAATAGATCCTATTTTTCTCTATCGTATCCTGTCAGCGACGGTTTGCGAATCGGAACGGATGGCGATGATCCACGGCCGTAGATTCCGGAACTGAACCGACGAGAAACACACCGATCGACGGTCCGCACCGCCGTGACCGTGCATAGTACCATCGAACGAAAACCCCACTACGCCGAGTCGGACGTATAGACAGCGATTAATTGCGCTTCCTATCGGCGGCGATGTGTGACTACTAGCGGTCAGCAGCGTAGCGGATCACCGCGTGCTACTCGTCAGTCGGCGTACCTGTCTGGGGTCCGTCTCCAGACTATCGATTGCGTTCCTGTCGTGGTTCGGGATCATCGATCGCACCAAATCAATCGATACCTCTCTAGAAACCACTCACTATGAGAAACTGGTAACTACTGTATCGCGGACGGAGAGACGCAATCGCCTCGAGAAGCTTACTCGTTGACAGCCGATCGAAGCGAGTGTCTCGAGTCGGCGGTCGGTGCCGCCTACGGCGACATCGAGAACCCGGCCGTCGGTTTCGATCACCGCCGAACAGTGCCCGGTGTCGGCCGAGTTCCCTCAGCCGTCCAACGGCGACTCGGTACCGCGAACGCTGTCGATGATCACGTCGCCGTCGGGTCGGGACGCGATCCAGAACAGTTTGTGGGCGTCGACCGACTGCTCGAATCGCACGTCCGGCGCGGAACCGACGGCGATCTTCCGGAGCGTCCACTTGAACAGCGCGTTCTCGGCCTTCTCGCGGACCTGCTTGTCGGTGAGTTCGGACGGAACGACGAGGACGTCGTCGACCGTTCTCGAGACGGTCTCGGGGACAACGTCAGCCCGCACTGCGAGCCGCCGGGCGCGGTCGACGCTGACGACGTACTCGAGGTCTCGATCCGCGATTATCGGCCGGTTGACCGTTACGACCGCATCGTAGACGCGGTACGGATACGCGACCACGCCGACGCGGCCGGTCGAGTCGACGTCCTCGCGTGCCACCGTCGGTTCGATGACGGTCAGGTTCGCACGCTCTTGGGTCCGCCCCGTAATGTCGGCGGCCTCGGCCCGCTGTCGACGCGTGTCGCTCACTATTCCTCACCCGATTCCCAGTAGTCGCTCTCTTCGACGTGTGCGCGAATGGTATCCGTTTCCGTGACGGCCTTCGGATCGACATCGCGACCGCCGTCGGTCACGTAGTCGGGCGTCCCGGTCGGATCGTCGCTGCTCGAGAGCGCCGAGAGCGGCTTGTCGAACGACTCGAAGTGGTCGTCGACGCCTTCCGGCGGCGTCGTCACCAGCGAGACGACGATGAGCGTCGCCGTCGAGAAGATGAACGCGGGGAAGAGCCCGTAGACTCCAACCAGCCCCGTGAGGAACGGCGAGCCGTCGATCGCCCCCATGAGTCCGAGCAGTTCGAGGACGGTTGAGAGCTGGGTCCACAGGATCATCGTCGTCGTCCCGACGATCATACTCGCGACGGAGCCCGTCGCCGTGACCCGCTTCCACCACAGCGCAGCGATGAGCGTCGGCCCGATGGCCGCTCCGAGTCCGCCCCACGCGTAGTCGAGGACGAGCGTGTAGATCGGCGTGTTCTGTGCGAGGAAGGCGAAGGCGACGCTCGCCGCGCCGAGCGCGAGCGTGACGTACTGAGAGTATCGAACCAGCGTCTCCTGACTCGCGTCGGGGTTGACGTAGCCGTGATAGACGTCCTCGACGATGGCGCTCGTCGCGACGAGCAGCTGCGAGTCGGCACTGGACATCATCGCGGCGAGTGCGGCCGCCAGGATGATCCCCGCGATCGCACCGGGGAAGAACTCGAGCGTGAGCATCGGCATGACGTTGTTCGGGTCCTCGATGCCGCTCTGGCCGAAGACGACCAGTGCGTACAGCCCGACGAAGCCGGCCCCGATGTAGGCGACGAACATGAACAGCTGAGCGACGAGCGCGGCGAGGCGGATGTTCTTCACCTCGTCGATCCCCATGAATCGGACCATCACGTGCGGGTTCCCGGGGATACCGAGTCCGATGGCCGCGTAACTGATGATGCCGAAGATCGCTGCCCAGCCGGTCATGCCGGCCGTGGCGCTGGTGTAGGAACTCCCGACGGATGCGAGTTCCCCGAACGGAAGCCCGTAGTTGGTAAACGCGATGACCGGCAGGACGATGAACGCGGCCAGGATGATCGCACCCTGCACGTAGTCGGACCACGCGACGGCGAAGTAGCCGCCGAGCATGGTGTAGCCGACGACGATGACGCCGCCGACGAGGATTCCGACCACCGACGAGACGCCGGTGAGAACCTCGAGCAGCGTCCCGGCGGCGACGATCTGTGCGCCCACGTAGCCGCCCTCGAAGATCATCAGGACGAAGGCGGAGACGCCTTTGACGTAGCCAGTGTCGTCCTGCAGGCGCGTCTCGAAGAAGGTCGGCAACGTGACCGCTTTCACGATTTCCGTGTACTTCCGGAGGCGCTTTGCGAGCCCGGCCCACGCGAACAGGTCGGCCGGAATCATTCCGAGCCCGTTGTAGAACGCCATCACACCGGTCCCGAACGCGTCGCTCGGGACACCGAGCGTGAGCCACCCGCTCATCTCGGAGGCGCGTTCGGAGAAGCCCGTGACGACCGGGCCGATGCTGCGCCCGCCGATGACGTAGTCGTCGACGGAGTCCATGAGCCGGGAGGAGTACAACCCGATCCCGAGGAGAACGAGGAGATACACCCCGAACGTTCCGAGAACCCAGACGCCGGCCGAGCCGGCCAGTCCCTCACTGGCCATGCTCTGCCTCCTCGTATCGCTGCCGGAGTTGTTCCTCTCGTTTCCCTTCCCAGACGTAGTACACGCCGAGCATGACTAGGTACACGGCGAACGGTCCGAATAACCAGATCAGTTCGACCGAGCTACTCTCAGGCATACAGGTGTGTGCTTACCACCCACACATAAACGTACCGAATTTGCCCTTTTTTTGATGCCGAATTAGTCGGCTCGAGGAGAGTGCCGCCGCTGCCGTCCTGCAGTGAGACCGGTTTCAGTGATCGACTACGGGGAATCACAAGGTGCTGCCGTCGAGCCGAGACTCCCATGAGTCCAGTCTCGAGTAGCGAGATCGAAGAACGCGTCTCGCGCGCGGTGCAGACGCGGGGCCAGTCAGACGCCGACGACGGCGCGAAGCGCGAACAGGGCGTTCTCCTTTCGCTCGCGGATTCGGCGGTAGAAGTACTGCATCCACTTGTCACCGTAGGGGACGTACTGATTGACTTCGTAGCCCTTCGCGGCGAGGTCGCGCTGTGCGTCCTCGCGAACGCCCATGAGCATCTGGATCTCGAAGGGGGTGTCGTGTTCCTTGTGAAGGTCGATCGCAGTCTCGAGCATCGACAGATCGTGGCTTCCGACCGCGATGCCCTGATCGAACTCCCGGAACAGGAACTCGAGGTGCTCGCGGTACGCCTCGTTGACGTCTTCTTTCCGGTCGTAGGCGACCGAGGACGGTTCGTCGTAGGCACCCTTGACCAGTCGAACCGCGGCGGGAACGTCGGCGAGGCGGCGCAGGTCGTCGCCCGTGCGTTTGAGGTTCGCCTGAATGGCGACGCCGACGCCGTGGGGATGGTCCTGGGCCGTCGATTCGACGGCGTCTACGGTCGTGTCGGTCGTCGTGTGATCTTCCATATCACACCAGACGAAGACGTCTTCGTCGGCCGCGACGTCGACGATCCGTTCGAAGTTCTTCGTGAAGACCTCGGGGCCGACATCGATCCCGATCTGGGATGGTTTGACCGAAACGGACCCGTTCAGGTCGCGAGCGGCCAGTTCAGAAACGAGACGGCAGTACTCATCCGCGTCCTCGTCCGCGGGCTCGCGGTCGTGATAGTGTTCGCCGAGGAGGTTGACGATGCCACCCATCCCCGACTCGTTACAGTCGGCCACGTGATCCAGCGTGCCGGACACGGTCGTTCCGGCGACGAATCGGCTCGCGATCGGGGGGATCATACCGTGTCGGTGGTACGCAATCCCCCTAAATCGATACCCGACCAAATCATTCAGCCATCAGCACCGGGAATTAATATCGCGGTCGATCAGGACTCGTCCGGGTTGAGCAATTTCGCCTCGGCTTTCCGGAGATGCTCGAGCAGCGTCGTCTTCGAGACGCCGAGTTCGTCCGCGAGTTCGCGCGTGTCGATCTCGCGCGGCCACGCGTAGTAGTTATGCTCACAGGCGAGTTCGAACGCGTCCCGTTGGCGGGGCGTCAGCCGATCGAGTCGATCCGGCGTTCCCGACGAGTCGCCCGCCGGCGAGGCGATCTTGCTAATGGAGATCTCGGCGTCTGTCTCGGCCCGGATGGTCTCGAGTCGGCTCTGAATCTCGGCGCGGCCGTCGGCGACGAAGACCGGCCAGTGCTCGAGCCCTCGTTCGACGCGAACCGACGCGTCGTGGATGAATCCGTGCGAGACGAGCGTGTCGCTGATACTGTGTTCCGGCTCGTACTCGACGAAGAGTTCGCGGGTCGCGTTTCCGGGGCCCGGTGCCGCGCTGGTCGGGCGCTGGCCGAGTTCGACCGTCGAGTGTGTCAGCGGCGACTCGTTCGCGAATTCGACGAACTCGTCGAGTTGCGCGGTCGTGTCCGCGTAGACGGTGAAGTGGCCCTTGACCGTGTCCTCGACGGTTCGGTGGACGGTGTGGACGAGCAGTCCGGCGTCGACCGCCTCGGTCGCCTGCAACCCCCAGCAGTCGGGATGCCAGATCTCGAGCGCGAGTCGCGTGCCGTCCGCCCCTGTCGTGGTCGCCGTAGAACTCGTGCTGCTCATGTGTCGGCTCTGCTCGTCCGTTTCGGTGTGAGCAACATAAACATACTGAATAGAGACACCGCGTGACAACCGCTCGAGTCGGTCCCGACCATGGGAGGCCGTGGTTATTCCCTGACGATCCGTGACTGATACGGTATGAGCCAGCAAACGACAGCCCAGCCCAACCGTCACTACATCAACGGCGAGTGGACCGACGGCGAGGGCGACGAGACGTTCGAGAGTGAGAACCCTGCAACCGGCGAAACGCTGCGGACCTTCCACCGCGGAACCGAGGCCGACGTCGACGCGGCGCTCGAGTCCGCAGAACGCGTCCAAGACGAGTGGGAAGAACTGTCCCATATCGACCGCGCGGAGTACCTCTGGGACATCTATCAGGAACTCCGTGACCGGACGGACGAACTCGGCGAAATCGTCACCAAGGAGTGTGGGAAGGAGATCTCCGAAGGGCGAGCCGATGTCGTCGAGGCCGCACACATGGTCGAGTGGGCAGCCGGGAACGCCCGGCACCCACACGGGGACATCGTTCCGTCCGAAATCGGGAGCAAGGACGCGTACATGCGGCGCAAGCCCCGCGGCGTCATCGGCTGTATCACGCCGTGGAACTTCCCCGTCGCGATCCCGTTCTGGCACATGGCCGTCTCGCTGGTCGAGGGCAACACCGTCGTCTGGAAGCCCGCCGAACAGACGCCGTGGTGCGGCCAGATCATCGCCGAGATGTTCGAGGAGAGCGGCATCCCCGACGGCGTCTTCAACATGATTCAGGGCTTCGGCGACGCCGGCGAGGCCATCGTCGAGGACGAACGCGTCGACACCGTCCTCTTTACCGGCTCGGCGGAGGTCGGCCAGCAGGTCGGCCGGACCGTCGCCGAACAGCCCGGCAAGCTCGCGGCCTGCGAGATGGGCGGCAAGAACGCCGTCGTCGTCACCGACGACGCCGACCTCGATACGGCCGTCCACTCGGCCGTGATGAGTTCGTTCAAGACGACCGGTCAGCGCTGTGTCTCCGCCGAGCGTCTGATCGTCCACGAGAACGTCTACGACGAGTTCAAAGAGCGATTCGTCGATATCGCCGCGAACGTCGCCGTCGACGACCCGCTCGCCGAAGACACCTTCATGGGCCCGCTCGTCGAAGGCGAGCACAAAGAGAAGGTCCTCGAGTACAACGAACTCGCCCGCAGCGAGGATGTCGACGTGCTCGTCGACCGCGACGAACTGGCCGACGACGAGATTCCAACCGGTCACGAGGACGGCCACTGGGTCGGCCCGTTCGTCTACGAAGCCGACCACGAGGCGGACCTCCGCTGTACGCAGGAGGAGGTCTTCGGCCCCCACGTCGCGCTCATGGAGTACTCGGGTGACATCGAGGACGCCGTCGAGATTCACAACGACACCGAGTACGGGCTTGCGGGTGCGATCATTTCCGAGGATTACCGCGAGATCAACTACTACCGGGACAACGCCGAGGTCGGACTCGCGTACGGCAACCTGCCGTGTATCGGCGCGGAAGTTCACCTGCCGTTCGGCGGCGTCAAGAAGTCCGGCAACGGCTACCCGAGCGGCCGCGAAGTGATCGAAGCCGTCACCGAACGAACCGCGTGGACGCTGAACAACTCGAACGACATCGAAATGGCACAGGGGCTGTCCGCGGATATCACGACCGACGATGACTGAGACGACCTGTCCCCTCTGCGGGCGAGGAGTCCGCGTCTCGGGCGACTGGTGCCGGCGCTGTGGCTGGACCGGTCGCTGTGGTGCCGATTAGCGCCGATCGGCGACCGATTCGATCGACGCCAAACCGCCTGTAGAACCGATCGCCGTCGGTCCATCGCGGTAGCGGCCGCGGGATCGGCGTTCCACATGCGTGAACGAACTATCTAAAGGGGTCCGTTACCGCACGACACACCTTCGATCGATCAATGCAATTAGCGAACCACGTGGAGAGTTCACGCATTCCGAACGTCGAACCGACCGGAAGGTCCCGCGATCAATTGCTATTGACATCCGGGCAGAAGCACTACCAATACACGCCCAGTAGTATAAAATCTAATGTAATAATGTCTACAATATTCTTCGGACTGTGAAACGAAATATCAACCGACAATCCCCATCACGACCCGTTCAGCCCTGTTCACACATTCCGAACGTTTATACACGGGTGGGACGACGACTCGAAGCATGACGGACGATCGCCCTCGCCCGGTCAAGACGACGAAAGCGTCGATCGCGCTCGTTCGCGCGGTCCACGACAGCGACGGCGCAACGCTGAGCGAGTTGGCCGATCGCCTCGAGATGGCAAAGAGCACCGTCCACAACCACCTCCACACGTTGGTCGACGAGGGATTCCTCGTCCGCGACGGCGATACCTACCACGTCGGGCTCCAGTTTCTCCCGTTCGGCGAGCACGCGCGTACCCGGCATCCACTGTACACGACGGCCCGACAGCGCGTCTACGCCCTCGCCGAACAGACGGGAAACGAAGCCGACTTCATCGTCGAAGAGAACGGCCGCGCGTACTCCCTCGAGTACGCGATCGGTGAGTCCTCTCGCGGGGGGCTGCCGGAATCGAGCCCCTTCCGTGCGGGAAATCGCTTCCATATGCACAACTGCGCGTCGGGAAAAGCCATGTTGGCATCGATGCCCGAATCGCGCGTTCGGGAAATCATCGATCGGTGGGGGCTCCCGGCCACGACCGATCACACCATCACCGAGGAATCGGTCCTGTTCGACGAACTCGAGGCGATCCGCGACCGCGGGTACGCGACGAACGACGAGGAACTGATCGATGGCTATCGATCCATCGGCGCGTCGGTAACGAGCCCCGACGGCGAGGTGGTCGGCGCGTTCTCCATCGGCGGCCCGACGTATCGTATGGCCGTCGACGAGTCGACGACCGAGGAGATCGCACAACTGCTGGGAGACGAGATCGACGCGCTCGAGGCGGCCCTCTTCTGATTTGATCTTACACACATACGTGTGTAATCCCCTCTCTAGGGAACGGTACGCAGTATCGTCTCAATGCAGACCAGCAGACGGGAAGACCCATAAAGAACGAATAGTCGGACCGACCGAAGAAGTGAGCTATGAGTGAGTGGGTGTCGGCTTACCTGCTCGGAAACTCGCTCGGCGAGCGTGATGAAGCGGCGGTACCCACAGTACGTTCTCGAGCGGGGGAAATACTCCCCGCAGATAGGGCGGGTGTCTATTAGCGGAGGAAAAGTTCAGCTTTAGCTACACGCCGAAGCGATCCTCGAGCCGACATAAATACCAGATATAGATACTACTCGTATTTTCGAATTATTTGCTATCAATGGGACTTGCGGGACCGGAAATCCGATCGGTAGTCAACGGACGCGAACCGATCGGGTCAAGGTGTGATCAGCGAACTCACGAGTCGACTTGATATCGATAAATAGAGGCTATACACACGTATAACCCCGAAATCGTCGTATTCCGGTCGATCGGAGTCGGTTCACCGCGAACGACAGTATGTATCGCGGTATTTCCGAACAAATCGACTGAAAGAGGCGGTGTCGATGGCCGCATCGTTCGTCGATTCGGTATCACTGACCAGTACTGCGTTCCATCGCTGCGGCTCCGATTTCGAGACGAGAAATTCGGATATCGGAACGCCATTCGATATCCGCTTCAAAATATGAATTGGAATTTCTATCAATCCCAAAATAGTTACGGCGCGTTCACTCAGCTCGGCGATCGACATCTGGACCCGTGGGTTCGGCTTCGTCCGCAGTGATCGGATTCACTTGAGGATGTCGACGAGTGCCGTCTACCGAGTCGCGATCGTGCTTCGCAGAAAAGCGGATCTTTGTTTCCGCCCTCCGAGGCGGTTGTTACTGCAGCGGTGATTCGGATATCCGGCTTGAGATGATCATGGGCATTGTAGAAGCCTCTAAAGTTCGTTTCTCTTCGCCTATGCCGGAAGTCGCCAGAAACATTTATGCCAGTTCGTGATAACTCGGCACTATAGACCGGAAACTACTTTCCGGTGTCTGTGATGAACGATTCGACACCAATCGACGGAACGCCGACGGCGAAACTACTATCGAAGGAGTACGAACGGTACCGAGAACGGACGCCGAATTCGGAAGCAATGGCCGACGACCTCTCGGAGGTCGTCCCGGCTGGCGTCTGTAGCACGTTTCGAGCGTACGATCCGTACCCGGTCCACGCGGACCGAACGGAGGGGACGACCCTCTACGACGTCGACGGGAACGAATACCTCGATTTCGCGCTGAACAACGGAACGCAACTCGTCGGTCACACCCATCCGGAGCTATCGGAGGGCGTGATCGATCAGATCGACCGCGGAACGCTCTACACCCGTCCGAACGAACTCATCGAATTCGCGGCGCGGCCGCTGATCGACCGGTGGGATGCGATCGAGCAGGTCCGCTTTACCAATAGCGGTACCGAGTCGATCATGCACGCAACGCGGCTCGCTCGAGCCTACACCGGCCGAGAGAAGATCATCCGGATGGAAGGGGCGTATCACGGAGCTCACGATCCGGCGCTGGTGAGCAAGATGCCGCCGATCGAGCGGGCGGGCCCTGAGACGGATCCCCGCCCCGTCAGTGAATCGCAAGGGATCCCCGATTCGGTCCCGGACGATGTCCTGTTGGGGACGTACAACGATGCGGCGAGCGTGGAGCGGTTGCTTCGCGAGCACGGTCGCGAGGTTGCCGCGATTCTCGTCGAACCGGCCTGTCTGAACCTCGGACTCGTCGAACCGACCGGCGGGTTCTTGGAGCGGTTGCGGGAACTCGCCGACGAATACAACACCGTCTTGATCTTCGACGAGGTGAAAACCGGCGTCAAGCTCGCACCTGGCGGCGGCGCCGAGTACTACGGCGTCCAGCCCGACCTCGTCGCGCTGGCGAAAGCGATCGGGGGCGGGTATCCCGTCGGTGCGTTCGGCGGCCGACGCGATATCATGGACCACATCGCGGCCGATCTAGACGACGGCGTGGCTACCGGGGCCGCCCACTACGGGACGTATAATGGGAACCCGTTGGCATTGCGGGCCGTCGGTATCACGCTGCGGGAAATTCTCACCGCCGACGCGTACGACCACGTTACCGAGCTTGCCGAGCGGCTCGCGGGCGGATATCGAGACGTAATCGAAGACGAGGATCTCGAGGCGCGGGTCGCGAGCGCCGGGTCGCAGGGGATGGTCTATTTCACCGAGGAACCGATTCGGACGTTCCGCGATTGGACTGCCGTCGACGAGGAGTTCCACGAGGCGTACTGGTTCGGCATGCTGAACAGGGGCGTGATTCCGCATCCCCACGACGCCTCCCAACAGTGGACGATCAGCGTCCAGCACTCCGCCGAGGAGATCGATGATCACGTCGCCGCCTTCGCGGATCTCGCCACTGATTTAGCCGCGGCACAGCGGTAGTCACGTAATGACGAGTGATCCCGATCGACGGACGTACGATATCCTCCGCCTCCTGGCGGAACACGAACCGATCGGCAGTGTCCACCTCACGGAGCACCTTCGCGAACACGGCTACTCGGTGACCGAACGCACGGTTCGAAACACGCTCGCCGATTTGGACGAGGACGGTCTCACGGAGAAAGCCGGCGGAAAGGGGCGTCGACTGACCGAAGACGGCCGCGGGGAACTCGAGCGCGGTGGACTCAGTGGTCGGATCGAACGGGTCAGCGAGCGCATCGCCGACCTAACCGGCCGCGTTACGTACGACCCCTCGGCTGATTCGGGCGATATCATCGTCGGAACCGTAACCGTTCCACGCGAGAAGCGGCCGGTGCTCGACGAACTGTTGACGACGATCGACGACTCGGCGCTCGGACCGATCGTCGCCTCGGTCGAACCGGCCGCCGGCAGTGACGGAGACCGCCTCGAGGTCGCGGTTCCATCGAGCGTCACGATCGACGGCGTGTTGCTATCACACGGAATCGAGAGTCATCCGGACACCATCGGCGTCGTCGAATATCAGCAGAATCCCACGTCCGTTCCGTACGACGATCCGGAACCCGCGATCGACGGCGGTGCGATTCGCCGATTCACGGACGTCATCGGTGACGAACGGGCGACGGTGGACCTGGTATCGATGCTGATCAGAGCACGTCAGACGGACGTTACGCGTGCACTCGAGGGGGAGACCGGACTGCTGGTCGCCGACAATAGGGAGTTTCCGCTCGTTCATTACGAGACGGCTCACGAGCTCGCGGTGGCGACCAGAAAGAGACTGGGCGGTGCTCTCGATATCCGCCGTCCTCGAGAGAACGGCCCGTTTCCGTGGGGCGAACCCGGCTGGAAGTTTGCGTCACTCACGTACGCTGGGGCATCCGAGTGTCTGATTTCGTGTTGTGTCGAGTCGGGAATCGCGCTCGAATGGCAAACGCTCGCACGGGTACAGCCCCGCTCCGATCTGACCCCGCCTGCGAGCCAGTAATAAACGAGTGTTTCCATATTTCTTGGATAGGTAGCCACATAGCCATAATATGGGGACTTTCGGATGTAAAATAAACGTAACAGGCGGGATTTCGTGGGAACTTTTATGTGACGGCAAGAGAGAAGAGTGTGATACGGTGGCAATGCAATGCCAGGACAACACACTCGCGGACGACGGCAGTTCCTCCGAACGACCGCGGCGAGCGGAAGCGCGCTTTCGCTGGCCGGACTTGCGGGATGTACAGGCTTTCTCACCAGTGACGACGACGCACTAACGGTCGCCGTCTACGGCGGCGTGTTTCAGGAAGTAATGGACGAAGAGCTGTTCGCGCCGTTCTCCGAGGAGGTCGACTTCGAGGTGCAGTCGGAGGCACAGCCGACGTCCGAAGAAGCGCTCACCCAGTACGAGAACGGCGTTCAAGCTGGCGAAGCCCCCGTCGACGTCGCGATAATGGCCCAAACTGGCGTCAGACAGGGATTGAACTCCGATCTCTGGCATCTCTGGGAGGAAGACGACTTCGAAAACCTCGAGTACATCAGCGACGACCTCGTCGGCGAGGCCGACGGCGGCATCTCGAGTATCGGTGCGTTATCGTGGTACATCAACCTCGTACAGAACACCGACGAAATCGAGGAGTCGATCGACACCTGGGAAGCGCTGTGGGACGATCAGTACGAGGACACGCTCGGACTGCTCGGCTACGCCTCCAATTCGTTCCTGCTCGACGTTACCGCGGAGGTCCACTTCGACGGACAGAGCATTCTCGACGATCGTGACGGCGTACTCGAGGTGTTCGAGAAGCTAGAAGAGATCAAACCACAGGCAAACTTCTGGTACGAAAACGAGGCGGAGTTCCAGCAGCGGCTCAGGGACGGCGAAGTGCCGGCGGGAATGCTCTACAGCGATATCACGCTCGTCATGCAAGACGACGGTGCGCCGGTGCAGTCGAACTTCGTCGAAGAGGGATCGATCCTCGATTCCGGGCTCTGGGTCACGCTCGATACCTCAGAGCGCAAAGACGAGGCGCGACAGTTCATCGACTACGCCAGTCGACCCGAGGTCCAAGACCGGCTCGCGGAGAACCTCTATACGAGCCCGACGATCGACCGCGAACACTCCGAAATCGACGACGAGACCTACGAGATGATCGCGGGGCCGGGGCCGAGCGAGGCCATCACCCCGAGCTACGATCTCTACGTCGAAGAGGAGGACTGGGTCAACGAACGGTGGGAGGAATTCATCGTCAGCGAATGAGCGGGATTTCACTCCAGGGCGTTTCGAAACGCTATCCGGGCGGTGTCCTCGCCGTCGACGGAGTCGATATCGACATCGAGAGCGGGGAATTCGTCACGCTCGTCGGCCCGTCGGGCTGCGGGAAGACGACGACGCTCCGAACGATCGCTGGCTTCGAAACCCCGACCGACGGGTCCATCCGCATCGATGGCGAGGACGTAACCGACGCGCCGCCGTACGAGCGCGACACGGGAATGGTGTTTCAGGACTTCGCGCTGTTCCCGCACATGACCATCCGCGAGAACATCGCCTACGGAATGGAAGCCGCCGGCGAGTACACCGACGAGGAGATAGACGCCCGAGTGGCCGAAATGCTCGAGTTGGTGGAACTACCCGGTATCGGCGACCGAACGCCGGATCAGCTCTCGGGCGGCCAGCAACAGCGGATCGCGCTCGCTCGGGCGTTGGCACCCCGACCGAAGGCGCTGTTGCTCGACGAGCCGCTGGCCAGCCTCGACAAGCAACTCCGCGAACAGATGCAAGTCGAGCTGCGCCGGATTCAACAGGAAATCGGGATCACGACCGTCTTCGTCACCCACAATCAGGAGGAGGCGCTCACGATGTCCGACCGGCTCGCGGTGATGAACGACGGACAGTTCGAACAGGTCGGGCCGCCCGAAGCGGTGTACGACGATCCCGACACTCGATTCGTCGCGGACTTCCTCGGAACGGCGAATATTTTCGACGGGACAGTGCTGGCGATCGACGACGGCTACGCGACCGTTGACTGCGGGGACGTGACGATCCGGGCCCAGAACGCGGACGGAATCGATTCCGGGTCAGCGGTCTCGGTCGTCGTCCGTCCAGAGCGGTTCCGATTCGAAACCGCCAGCGCCGACGGCGGCCGTCAGAGACCCGACGCTGCGAACGTCTTCGAGGGCGAGATCACGTTCAAGCGGCACCTCGGCAGCAGCGTCGAGTTCCGACTCGAGACGGACGACGGGCAGGAACTCGTCGTCGTTCGCCGAAGCGGACTGAACGAACGGGCTCCCGGGGACCGCGTGACCGTCACCGTCGGAGCCGACGACTGCCGCATCGTGGAGACATAAATGGCGACCGAAACATCCGCAAACGACGGCGGTACGAACGATACCGGGCGTGCGGGCCTTCGATCGAACGCAAAGTGGTACGTGCTGTCGTATCCGCTAGCGTGGCTCGTCGCGATCTTCCTCGTCCCGCTGGGCATGCTCGTTGTGTTCAGTTTTTGGGTGAACGTTCCCGGCGGCCAATACGAAATCGGGTTCACCCTCGAGAACTACGTGCGCTTTCTCACGAGTCGCCTCTATCTCGGCCAGCTGTGGCTGACGGTCGAAATCTCGCTCGTAACGGCCGCTATCTCGCTCCTGTTGGGCTATCCGATGGCGTACTATCTCGCCCGGATGGAGCGGCCGTGGCTGCGGAGCGTGCTGTTGATCACCATCATCTCCTCGTTGTGGATCACCTACGTGATCAGAGCCTACGCGTGGCAGGTCATCTTGGCCTCTCGCGGCATCCTGAGTTCGATCGGCGTCACCATCGGCCTCCTCGCCGAACACCAGTCGTTCTACCCCGGCTACTGGGGCCTGATCACCGGGATGGTGTACGTCTTCCTGCCGTTTATGATACTCACGCTTTACAGCAGTATCCGAAATATCGACGGCGAACTCCTCGAGGCCTCGAAGAACCTCGGCGCCGGGCCGGCGAAGACGTTCCGTCGGGTGACGCTTCCGCTGTCGAAAAACGGCATCGCCAGCGGAACCGCACTCGTGTTCATCCTCGCACTCGGCGCGTACGTCATGCCCCGACTCCTCGGGAGTTCCGCACAGCGGACCCTTCCGGTGCTGATCGAACAGCAGATCATGAGCGAGAGCAACTACCCGTTCGGAGCCGCGATGAGTATCGGCCTCATCGCCGTCGTGCTCGCGTTCCTTTGGGTGCTCGTTCGATTCACGAACGTCACGGCCGCCAGTCTCGGCGGGAGCGACGAAATCGTCGCGGACGACGAGGACGACGGTGAGGAGGACCCGTCGAATTCGGAATCGGCCGGCATCGCCGCCCGTCTCTGGCGCGGTAGTACCGCCGCGGCCGCGAGTATCGGGCTCACTCGAGCGCTCGGGCGGATCGCGAGCGCTGGGAACTCACTCGTTACGACGGTCGATTCCAAGACGCGGGAGTCGATACTCTGGGTCGCGTTTCGGCTGTACGTCGCAGCGGTCGTGGCGTTCATCGCCGCGCCGCTCGGTATCATCGTCGCCGTCTCGTTCACGCCGGAACAGTTCCTGACGTTCCCGCCGGGCGGGTTCTCCCTGCAGTGGTACGTCGAGTTCTTCACCGACCCGTCGTGGCTCATCGCGCTGATCAACAGTCTCTCGATCGCGGCGAGTGCGGCGTTGCTCAGTACGACGATCGGCGGAACGCTCGCGTTCGCGTTGGACCGATTCGACTACCGGTGGAGCGCACTCATCGGAACGCTCGGCGTCCTGCCGATCCTGGTCCCGCCGGTGATTATCGGCGTGGCCTTCCTCGTGTTCTTCCTCCAGATCGGCGTCGCCGGCTCTCAGCTGAGCATCATCGTCGCACACGGGATCTTCTACGCGCCGTTCCCGTTCATTCTGATCTCACAGGGGCTCGGCGAGATCGATCGGACCTACGAGGAGGCCGCGATGAACCTCGGTGCCGGGTCGGTGCGGACGATCCGGACGATCACGTACCCGCTGTTGCGAGCGAACGTGATCTCCGGCGCGCTGTTCGCCTTCATCCTCTCGTTGAACGAGTACATCATCGCGTGGCTGCTCTCGCTGTTCTTGGTCGACACGATCCCGATCCAGATCTTCAACCAGCTCCGCTACTCGTATCCGCCGACGATCGCGGCTGCGAGCGTGGTCTTTATCGGGCTCACCGTCGTCGTGATGACGGCGATCGAGCGCCTCTCCGGAGGGATCTGGGAGTGAATTCGCCGACCGCCACTCGAGTCGCGGTCGCACAGACGATCCCGGAGTTCGGTGCCGTCGAACCGAATCGGGACCGGACCGTCGACATCGTCCGGGAGAACGCGAGCGCCGATCTCGTCGTTCTGCCGGAACTTTCGACCACGGGGTACGTGTTCGACTCGATCGAGGAAGTCGCGGCGCTGGCCGAACCGAGGGACGGCCCGACCGGCCGTGCGTGGGAAACGGTCGCCGCCGAGACCGACACGTGGATCGTCGGCGGGTTCGCCGAGGCCGACGGCGGCGCGTTCTACAACAGCGCGCTGATCGTCTCGCCGGACGGCATCGAGGGCGTCTATCGGAAGGTCCACCGCTGGAACGAGGAGAAGCGGTGGTTCGATCCCGGTGACGATGCGCCGGTTTTCGAGACGCCGTTCGGCCGGCTCGGCGTACAGATCTGCAACGACCTCTGGTTTCCGGAACAGACGATCACGCAGGCCCGCGCTGGCGCCGATCTCATCGCTGTGCCGACGAACTGGGTCCCCGAGCCGGCCGGGGAGGGGGCAGCCGTAAACGCCGAGCGACAGGCCGGCTGGACGATGGGAGTCCACCAGACGATCGCACACGCGAACGCGAACCGCGTATTCATCGCCTGTGCGGATCGAGCGGGCACCGAACGCGGGACATCGTTCGAGGGCCAGAGCGTCGTCGTCGATCCGATCGGCGTTCCGCTCGCAGGTCCCGCGCCGCGGACGGGAGAACACACCGTACTGGCCGATTGCGACCTACCGCGAGCACGGAGCAAGCGACTGACGGGCCGGGACGACGTGCTCGCGGACCGTCGACCGGACGTCTACGATCTCGGTTACTCGTCGAGCGGCGGCGCATGAGACACCGCTTGCACCGACTCGAGTCTGTTCCTCGCGATCGTTCCGTACAGCGTTTCCCAGGAGTCGGAGAGACCGTACTCGCGAAGGGTCGTGAGCAGTAGTTCGCCCGCGCCGACGTAGGTGATCGAACCGAACGCCCACGCCGAGTTGCCGCCCGGATGTTGCTCCTGTTCGCGCGGCCGCCGGAAATCGAGTACGCCCCCGAGCGAACTGCGATTCGCGACGGCGAGATCTCGGGCTTCTTCGTACCTGTTGATCGGAAACTCGCGGTCGTCGCCGATGAGGAGACCGGTCTCCCCGCCTTCGATAACGCTCGTGACATCGCTTCGGCCGGCTTCGATCAGGAGCGAAATAACGTCGATCGACGAGCCCTCGCCGTTGATCACGTCGACGTATCGAACGATCCGGCCGCCGTGTTCGACGCCCGACTGGCCGGCGTCCGCTTCGGCCGTGGTCGCTTCGACCGGCTCGTACTCGAGGACACCCGCCGTCGAGAGATCGGCGTTGACCCCGTGGGATAGCAAGACACCGTCGAGGGTGATACTCGAGGACGTGAGTAACCGGTAGTCGCCCGGTTCGTCCTCGCCGCTCTCCTCGAGTGAGACCGGAATCGGGCCGAACGGGAGCGAGTCGAGCCGTTCGAGAAGCCGAAGCGTTTCGTCGATGTCCGCAGCGTCGAGAAACGCGGCCGAAGCGACGGTGCTGCCGGTGTCCTCGATCGGATCGTAGCTCACGCGGCTCGTCAGTGCTGCGATGCGTGCGCGAATCTGCTCGAGGCGGCTGTTGACGTCTCCTTGCTCGAGTTCCATTCGCCCGCTCTCGGTGAGCCGTCGGCCTTTTCCGGGAACCTTCTCCGTGAGGCCGAGCTCGTCGAGTTCCGAAAGCGTGAGTCTGATCGTCCGGTCTTTGATATCGTACCCGTGTAGTTGCATCAGTTCGACGAGTTGGATGCTGCCGATCGGGGCGTGCCGGTCGACCAGCCGGAGGAGATCGTACGTCCGCCTGTCGAGCTCCGGTGCCATGTATGCAAAGACAGTAGCGGACGTCCCACACCAAGGTTTGGGTATCGGCGTGACCGCTGGCCGATTCTTGCCGTCTGTGACGAAGAGCGTGATTTGATAACCGGTCTAGCGAGCTTTTCGGCCGATATCCCCGTATCCCCGTAACCTTTTATGCCCGCTGCGTCAACACATACGATGGCAACTCGTTGCCGGCTTGTGAGAGAATGACGAACGGCACATCACAAACGACGGACGGAGCGGTGGAGTCACAGTCTGACGATTACGCAGCGTCGATCCAGAACGATCGAGACGGTCCAGTCGAGTGGGTCGACATCTGTACACTCGGGGACGGCAGGGTAACTCCCGATCTCGACCCGTTTTCCGGCATTGCGGTCACGAACGCGGGCCAGACCAACGGTGCGATCATCGGAACTGCGACGGCACAACTCGGGGAGGTCATCCGTGGTTCGAATGAGTGACTCCGAGAACCGACACGGGGCGGCCGCGTTCCGTGAGTCCGTTTCCGGGTCCGAGGTCGAACTCGCGTACGCCGGTCTCGATACGTTCCTCAAGGCCGATCCGCGGGACATCGGTGCGGTCGAGGACGTCGACGCAGCGGTGTTCGGCGTTCCGTACGACGGAGCGGTCTCTAACCGACCGGGGGCACGATACGGACCCGGTGCGATCCGACGAGCGAGCGGGTGGTGGGCCTATCTCTCGGAGTACAAAGGCGGGCTCACGAATATGCAGACCGGGAAGCAAGTTAATTTCGACGACCTCACCGTCGCGGACGTCGGCGACGCCCCGGTCTTCCCGATGGATCGCGAGACGACGGGGCGGAGCATCACCGCTCACATGTCTACGATAGCGTCGCAGACGTTTCCGGTCATGCTCGGCGGCGACCACTACTGTACATTCCCGGCGTTTCGCGGCTTCGCCGAGGGTGCGGACCACGAACGAGTCGGCTTCGTACAGATCGACGCCCACACCGATACCGTCTCCGAGAGCCCACTCTTCGGAACCGATTTCCACGGCTCGAGCACGGCGCGGATCGCGGACTCGCCATACGTCGATTACGACGCCGTCAGTCAGGTCGGTATCCGCGGCTACGAATCGCCCGCGTTCTTCGACTTCGCTGAGGAGACCGGATTGAACCTCTTCCCCATGCGGGAAATCGAGGAGCGCGGTATCGTTCCCGTCGTCGAAGCAGCGATCGAAGCCGCCGCCGAGGACACCGATGCGGTCTACGTCACCTTCGACATCGACGCCGTCGATCCGGGAACCGCACCCGGTACCGGGACGCCGGTCCCCGGCGGGCTAACCTCCAATCAGGCGCTCAAGGTAATGGAAGTGCTCGGTGCCCACGACGATGTCGGAGCCGTCGACATGATGGAGGTCGCACCTCGGTACGACTCGAGCGAAGGGACCGAGCGGCTCGCCTCGTACCTCTTGGTTACCCTCCTCGAGCGACTGTTTGCGGAGTGACTCACAATGGAGAGTACAACCGCGAAGACGGCGCTAATCGTCCGGACGAACACGGAGCAAGATACCGATGAGTGATCGAAGACGTCCGGACGATGCTGTCGGGACGCGGCGGACGGCGGGCGTCGCCGAGTCGGTCATCCGCGAGATGACCCGGGAGGCGCTCAGTCGGGACGCGATCAACCTCTCGCAGGGGATCCCCGATGTCGGCGAGACACCGACCGAGATTCGGACGGCGGCCAAGGAGGCGATCGACGCCGAGAGTCAGTACACGATCACATGGGGGCTGCCGGACCTCCGCGAGGCCGTCGCGGAACGATATGCGGCGTGGAAGGGGGTCGAATACGACTCCGAGACCGAGGTGACGATCACGAGCGGCACGAGCGAGGCGATCATGTCGACGATGCTCGCGCTCGCGGGCCCTGGTGACGAGGTGATCTACTTCGAACCGGTATACGAGAGTTACATTCCGGCGAGTCAGTTCGCCGGTGCGACGGCGATCCCCCTCGATATTACCGACGACCTCGAGCTCGACTACGATCGGCTCGCGGCCGCGGCCGAAGACGCTCGGATTCTCGTCCTCAACACGCCGATGAATCCGACCGGGAAAGTCTTCACCCGCGAGGAACTCGAGCGGATCGAAGAGATCGTCTTCGAGCACGATCTCATTCTGCTCACTGACGAGATTTACGAGCACATCGTCTACACCGACGACTATCTCAGTCCGGTCGAGGTCGGCGATCTCGCCGACCGAACGATCGTCTGTACCGGGATGTCGAAGACGTTCAGCGTTACCGGCTGGCGCGTCGGCTTCTGTCTCGCCCCGGAGTACCTCTCGAAGGAACTGCGGAAGGTCCACGATTACGCGACTATCTGTGCCCCGACGCCGTTCCAGCGAGCAGGAGTCGAGGCGCTCTCGCTGCCCGACTCGTACTACGAGGAGCTGTCGGACTCCTACGAACGTCGCCGCGACCTGCTTTACGACGGGCTCGTCGAGATCGGGCTCGAGCCCGTCAAGCCCGACGGCGCGTATTACATCATGGCGAGGTATCCGACGGACGAAGACGACATCGAGTTCTGTTACCGACTCATCCGCGAGGCGGGCGTCGCCGCCGTCCCGGGAAGTAGCTTCTACACGGATCCCGACGCCGATGCGGACTGGATCCGATTTACCTTCTCGAGAAACGAGTCGACGATCCGAGACGCGCTCGATCGGCTGCGCGAAAACCGATGGTGGTAACTCACGTCGAGAGGAGATATATCGCGGCGACGGCGAGAACGATCCCGAACCCGTTTCGCACCGTCATCGACTCGTCGAGGACGAGCACGCCGATGACCGACCCGCCGACGATGAACATCGCAAAGAGGGGCACGACGATGCTGACCGGTCCGAACTCGAGTGCGCGATAGTACGCCAAGATTCCGACGCCGAGAAACAGGCCTGCGACGTACAGATAAATCGCGCTATCGGTCCGGAGATGGTGAACGACATCCTCGTCGGTGAGCGCGAGTACGAGGAGAATGAGGCTTACGAGAATGATGTTCGAAATGAGCGCTGCAACGGTACTCGGTATCTCTCGCGTTGCGACTCGAACGAGCGGCGGGACAAACGAGTAGGAGAGACACGCGACTAGTGCCCAGAAAACGTAGTTCGTTCGTATCATATCGTCTGAAAGAACGCGTTCCGATCATCTATACCTTTTTCATCGACCACTGTGTGACCGTGCTAGATGGAGCATCTCATGACCGATTCTGCCGAGAAGACAACCACCGCTGATAGTCCGCACGGTACCGCGTTCGAACTGCGTTCGCTAGCTCGGGTAAGCCGATGACCAACCTGTGTGTCTACTACGACGACGCGGCGCTAGCACACGCTCCACCGGTGGGCGAGTTCGATATGCCCTGGACGGATCGGTTGGCGGTGAAACAGTCCCATCCCGACCGACGCGAACGTATCGAGAACGTCGTCTCGATTATCCGGAGCGAACTCGACGACAGAACGACATGGGCAGAGATCGATCCGGCGACCGAATCGGAACTGAGACGTGTCCACACCGCTTCGTATATCGATGCGATCCGGACTTGGGCCGAAGACGGCGGGGGTCGACTCACGACGGAAACGGGCGGTAACGCGGAAACCTATCGCGCCGCGCTGACCGCTGCCGGCGGCGCGATCGACGCCGCCGAACACGCCGTTACCGCCGACCGCTTGGACGTTCCGTACGCGCTCGTCCGACCGAGTGGCCACCACGCTCAGCCATCCCAAAGCGATGGCTTCTGCTTTTTCAACAACGTCGCCGTCGCTGCAGCCCATCTGCTCGAGACGGGGCAAGCGGACCGCGTCGCCGTTCTCGACTGGGATGTCCATCACGCGAACGGGACCCAAGAAATCTTCTACGATCGGGACGACGTCCTCGTCGTCAGTCTCCATAACGATCATTGGTCGTGGGACGAGGAGACCCATCCGCAGTCCTGTGATCTCACCGAACGAGGGACGGGCGACGGGACGGGATACACGGTCAATGTTCCGTTCCCCGGCGGAACCGGCGATGACGGCTACCGGTACGCGATCGACGAACTCGTCGAGCCAGTGATGGCATCGTTCGATCCCGACGCACTGCTCGTGAGCGCGGGACAGGACGCTGGAACGATGGATCCACTGGGGCGAAACACCGTCACGAAACCCGGATTCGAGTCACTCGGTGCGAGAGCACGGACGCTATCGGACGAGTACGCGGACGGGTCTCTCGCAATCGTCCAAGAGGGCGGATATCACGTGACCCACCTCGCGTATGCGACGCTCGGCGTCCTCGAGGGAGCGCTCGAACTCGAGTCGGCGATCGACGACCCGTTCACGTTTATGCCCGGGAATACGGACCTCGCCGAACAGGCAGTCGACCGGGCGAGACAGGCCCACAGTGAGTACTGGCCGCTCGAGTGACTCGCGGTGGTCGGCCGGCGTCCATCTTCGGGTCGGACTCGGTAGCCGTTCTATTCGGGAGATGGGAGAAAGACGTACGAGGTCGGGAATATGGCTGCCGCGACGAGATGAGTGACAGACCATTCGTCCGTCACAGATACCATCTGCAGGTAATGGGGTGTCGATAGCTGCGGCTTTCCGAGCCTGCGTTGTTCGGAGACTCACGGGGCGGCGACTACCCGGAGACGGATTCGGACTCGCGACCTCGAGGGCCAGCGTGAAAGCGACGTTCGATGCGTCTATGCGACTACGTCGGTGACCGGACGGTTCAACAATCAGTTCGGCCAGGTGATGTGGTTTCGCGAACCGATCAACAACACGAGTGTAGTTGTAAACTCGATATTCGGGCGTATTCCGGACACTGATCACGTTCAAACACTTCTCGAGCACTCGAGAGAGGCAGTGCTACTCGATGACGGTCGTCGGTTTCTAACCGGGTTCACGAGATCAATCAACAACTCGAGAAGGATCGAACACCGGACGGCGTTGCGGTCCCGACGTACTACGGCTGTGACCGACACCAGTTCGATTTCGGCTAGAATCGGAACCACCCCAGCACTGTGTCGGATAAAAACGAGAGATGAAACGCCATCGTCATACCATCTGATAACTCACTTTTCGAGTATAAACTCGCATCAGGTTCTTTCCATAGTTCATCGACGAGTCGGACTAGTGTGTCGGCAGGCAAATACGGATAACGCAAATCGAGGCCCGGTTGGTTGACGTAGTTCGGAAAACGACTCGTCCGTTTGACTCCTCGATCGGCGTATTTTTACAGCCATATTTTTGTAATTCTCCTCCGATAGTCGCAAAGTTCCGTTCGAACATTTCGAACGATCGGCCGGGGTTCAGCTACTCATATTGATGTTGACTTCGATCACGTTCGCCGAGCGCATGACACGTTCGGAGAGACGATCTCGAGCCTGTTCATCGCGCATGAACCGCGCCGGGGCTGACACGCTTAACGACCCGAGCACGTCACCGGTGGGGCTTCGAACTGGCGCACCGATGGCACAGAACCCCTCGATTTCCTCCTCGTCGTTGTACGCGTACCCTCGGTCACGGACCGTTTCGAGTTCATCGAACAACGTCTCGCGGTCGGTGATTGTGTTCGCCGTTTGTGCGGGGAGGCCGTGTTGATCGACGATTTCCGCAACGCGGTCGCGCGGAAGGTACGCGAGGATCGCCTTCCCAGAGGCGGTGTAGTGGAGGTGATCGCGCTGCTGGAGTTTCGCCGACTGGTAGTCGCCGTCGACACCGGTTTCGCCTTTCACCTGATAGAGATTGATTCCGCGGCCGTTTTCCTCCGTGACGATATGGGTGTACTGGTCGGTCTCGTCGGCGAGTTCGTCCACCTTAGGTTTGCCGTAGCGATAGAGCGGACTCTGGCTCCGAGCGGACTCTCCGAGGACGAAGAATTTGAATGCGAGCTCGTACCGGCCGTCTCTCTGGACGAGAAAGCCGTTCTCCTCGAGCGTCTTCAGGTGGATGTAGGCTGTACTTTTCGAGACATCGAGTTCCGTCGCGAGTTCCGAAACGCCGACGCCGCCGCTCTCGCGGACGGCGTCGATAACGCGTGACGCCATCGTCACGGTCTTCAGCGTTCGCGGCCCATCGTCGCGGTCGCCTGCTGACATACCCGAATCAATTACCCCCATCGCCATCAATGTTCGCATATTTCAAATATTGCAGCGAAACGTATTCGAATGTGTCGCGTGTCCTCGAGAAGTAACTAGATCGTTCGTATTGCTTCGGAAGTCGATGAACAGAGTTCTATTCGTCGCCGATTCGTTGCAAATCAGCCTCGACTCGGGATACAACGGGAATATTCGACTCGAACCGAAGTCGAGGGTCGTGCAATCGATCGCCGATCGCACTCGCCCGAACAACCATCGACAACGCCGTGGGCGCGGTTTCGTTCAAAATAGTCGAACGTTCGAAGAGATGAGGCGTCACTTGCAGACTGGATGGGTAGAATGCAATCACAGTCGTATCAATCAACTAAGGAAGAAATATGATCCTCATATACAGACGAACGCCGACCCACAACGTTTTTGGATTACTGACCGAAATTCGTCTATCGTGCTGCAAACAGAGACGAATGTGCAAGTGTATCGGTACGTCCCCGATCGTTTCGCAACTGAGGGGGACAGATCAATCGAGCCGTCCCGAAAGGCGACTGCCATTTCGGTTCCGACGGAACGCTCACAGGTGAGGGTGAAACCGTTGCTTCGATCGGCGGGGCGATCCGCGAGGGGGGCGAGGTGACCGGTCGCGTGGTGCAGACGCCCGCTCAAACGGACCGTCCCGCAGACGAGTTCCTCATCGCCGATCCGAGCGACGGCGGATTCCGTATCCGAGAGGGACCGTCGCGAAAAGCACGAGGCGCTTACGGATGACTGAACCGGAACTGTCGATCGACGGAAAGCGACTCCGACGAGACATCGAGCAGGTCGCATCGTTCGGTGCCGTCGACACCGAGACGGGCCGCGGGCGGACGGCACTGCCGGGCGACGAGGCGAACGGCGAGGCGCGTGACTACCTCGTCGATCGCCTCGAGGAGGCGGGCCTCGAGGTCCGAGTCGATGCAGTCGGCAACGTCGCCGGCCGGTGGACGCCGCCCGGTGCGGACCCGGACGCCGCACACGTCGCCGCCGGGAGCCACCTCGATTCGGTCCCACGCGGTGGCATCTTCGACGGCCCGCTCGGCGTCTTCGCGCCCCTCGAAGCCGTCCGGGCGATTCGAGAGAGCAACGTCTCGCCCGCCCGCGGGTTCGAGGTCGTCTGCTTCACCGGCGAGGAGGGGACCCGCTTCGCCGACGGCGTCCTCGGATCGACGGTCGCGACCGGCAAACGCAGCGTCGAGGAGACGCTCGCGCTAACCGATGGCGACGAGACGCTCGAGGACGCACTTGAGCGGATCGGTTACCGCGGGACCGGTCGCCTCGATGCGAGCGAGTGGGACGCGTGGCTCGAGCTCCATATCGAGCAGAACACGCGCCTCGAAGACGCGGGCGTGCCGCTCGGCGTCGTCACCGACATCACCGGAACGGTACGGTGTCACGTGACCATCGAAGGCGAAGCCGACCACTCGGGGACGACAGGGATGACCGAACGACAGGACGCGCTCGCGGCGGCGAGCGAACTCGTCCTCGCGGTCGAGCGGAACGCCGCCGAAGCCGCGGCTTCCGGAAGCGGGACCGCAGTCGGAACGGTCGGGCAGTTCGACGTTGCGCCGAACGCCGTCAACGTCGTCCCAGGGACGGTATCGCTCCGACTCGACCTGCGATCGGTCGAATCCGCGGAGATCCAAGCGCAACTGGACGCCGTAACTAACACCCTCGCGGCCATTGAAGACGACCGGAACGTCGCGACGACCTTCGACTGCACGTACGACGTGCCGCCGACACCGCTCTCGAGACGGTGCCGAAACGTCGTCCTCGACGCGGCGGGAGACCGCGGCGTCGAGACGCGCAGGCTTCACTCGGGGGCCGGCCACGACACGATGCAGGTCGCCGACGTGACCGACGCCGCGCTCCTGTTCGCCGCCTCCGTCGGCGGCTATTCACACTCGCCGAAAGAATGGGCCGACTGGGCGGACTGTACGGCCGCGACGGCCGTCTTGGCCGACTCCCTCGCACGTCTCGCACCGACCGACGAACGCTGACGCCCGTTCCGATCACAAACCGAACCATCAATGTTAGAAATCGAAATCGAAGACACGACGTTCACGGCCGAATTGCACGAAGATCGAGCACCGAAGTCCGTCGCCGCGGTCCGAGAGTTCCTGCCGCTCGAGTCGGAACTCATGCACGTCCGCTGGAGCGGGATCGCGACGTGGATCAACATCGACGAAATCGACCTTCCCGAGATCCCGCGGGAGAATCACACGGTTTACCCCTCGCGGGGCGATCTCCTACTCTATCCGGGCTACCGGAACGAACAGGAGATCCTCGTCCCCTGCGGCCCGACGTGTTTCAAGAGTCCGGCCGGCGAACTCGCGGGGAACCACTTCGCTACCGTGGATGCGACAGCCGACGAACTCAAGGCCGTCGAAGAGGCGACCCTTCGCGACGGCGCCCACGGCGTGACGATTCGGGAGGTCGAGCGATGACGGACATCGTCGTCCTCCACGACAAGATCCACGGGCTGGATCCGGCGGCGTACGCCGAGACGATTCGAGAGGCGGTGCCGAACGCCGACGTTTCAGTCGCACGGACGCCCGCGACGGAGCGCGACCTCCTCTGCGAGGCGACGGTCGCGACCGGTTATCAGATCGACCCCGAACTCGTTTCAGCCTCGGACACCCTCGAGCTGTTCGCCTGTACGTTTGCGGGCACCGGCCACCTCCCCCTCGAGACGCTCGAGGCCGAGGGCGTGGCCGTCACGAGCGCGTCCGGCGTTCACGGTCCGAACATCGCCGAACAGGTCCTGGGATACGTCCTCGCGGACGTGCGGAACCTCCGGCGGGGGTGGGAACAGCACGAACGCGGCGAGTGGAACCACTACCAGGGCGGCGAACTCCGCGGATCGACCGCGACCGTCGTCGGCATGGGTCCGATCGGGCGGGAAATCATCGCCCGCCTCGACGATTTCGGCGTCGAGACCATCGGCGTTCGCTACACGCCGTCAAAGGGCGGGAACGCCGACGAGGTCGTCGGCTTCGAGGACACCGTCGACGCGGCCGCGCGCAGCGACTATCTGGTGCTCGCCTGTCCGCTCACCGAGACCACCGACGGACTCGTCGACGAGCGGCTCCTCGGCACCCTCCCGACGAACGCGATGCTCGTCAACGTCGCACGCGGCCCCGTGGTCGACACCGATGCGCTCGTCGCTGCGCTTCGGGGCAACGACATCCGCAGCGCCGCACTCGACGTCACCGATCCCGAGCCCCTACCCGCCGACCACCCACTCTGGACGCTCGGCGACTGCCTCGTCACCCCCCACAACGCCGGCCACACCCCCAACTACTGGGACCGCTGCACCGAGATTCTTTGCGACGCCCTCGAGGAGACCTCGCTGATGCGGAACTCGTAGGACAGGATAGGCAGACCAACTCGGCTCGTTTTTCGCGGTATGATGTCCTCTGATGGACCGCTACGTGCAGACAGCGGTAATCGGCGGCCGCCCGCATTGACGAGGACTAACGCAAGAGGCAGGCAGACTCGTTTTGTGCCCCGTCTACCCGGCCGTTTCGTCTACCGAGAGAGACCGCGGTATCGATCGAAGCGAGCGGGCACGTTCACGATTTTCGACCGCGAGTGGTCCGCTCTGCACACGATGTCGAAGGCTCGAGGATAATCGCTACGTTCGTGTCGTCTCGAATCGGATATAAGGTAGTGGTCAGTGTGCCCGACTCCTTATTCTATATCGATGTTCGGATGGAAACACTCAAATGAGGTTTCCATCTACGTCCATCCGCATGACTGACGACTATGGAGACAATCGTGTAGTTTCGCGCCGTAGTTTTGTACGGATTGCTGGCACCGCGTCGGCGGTCGGCGTGGCCGGCTGTCTGGGTGGGAGTGACAGCAGTGATACGTTCACGCTCGGGGCCATTCATCCGCTGTCGGGTGACGCCGCGGAGATGGGATCGCGGTTTCAAGACATCGTGAGCGCGGGCGTCCAGGCCGTCAACGAGGGTGCCTCCGACCTCGAGCCGCTGGCCGGTGCCGAAGGTGAGGGCTTACCGGGACAGGACGGAACGGAAGTCGAGGTCCTCTGGGCGGATCATCAGGGGTCCTCCGACGTCGCGAGGTCCGAGGCCGAGAGCATGGTCCTCGACGACGGCGTCGACGTGCTCCTCGGGAGTTACTACAGCGGGACGACGGAAGTCGTGAGTCAAGTCGCCCAGCGCGAAGGCGTCCCTCACATTTGCGGGACCGCGATCGGCGAAGGACTCACCGAGCGGGATCTCGACTGGTTCTGGCAGGTGCCGCCCCACACCGGCGTCAAAGGCGAGTCGATGTTCGAGTTCGCCGACGGCATGAACGAGCAACACGACGCGGGACTCGAGACGGTCTCGATCATCCATCAGGACGGGACCTTCGGGACCGAGGTCGCGAACTCGATGCAACGCGTCGTCGAGGAATCCGACTTCGAACTGGCACTGGACACGATCTCCTACTCCGCGCAGTCGGTGAATTCGCTGTCGACGGAGATCCGGAACATCGAGCAGGCCGGCGCGGACATCATCGTCCACGCCGCGAACGTCCGTGACGCGGTGATCATGCTCGAGGACATGCAGACCGAGGACTACTACCCGGAACTGATGCTCACGCCGGGATCGGCCTACCTCGATCCGTCGCTGCTCGAGGAGAGCGTCTCGGACTACGTCTTCTCCGGTTCGGACTTCGCACACGATATGTTCGAAGTACACCCGCCGATGGGGGCGTACAACAGCTATTCCGAGGAGGAATCCGGGACACCGTTCGACGGGAGCAGTATCTACGCATGGGGCGAGTTCTTCACCGCGATCGCAGCGGCGGATCGGGCCGAGAGCCTCTCGTCGGACGACCTCCGGGCCAGTCTGAACTCGATGAGCGCGGAGCCGTACGTAGCGGGGCTCCCGTACCCGGTCGAGTTCGACGACAACGGCTACAATCAGGAGGCGTTCAGTTTCGTCGTCCAGTCCGAGGATAGCCAACTCGAGACCGTCTGGCCGTTCGATCAGGCACAGGACGACGCCATGACCTACCCCGTCCCGAGCTGGGATGAACGCTGACGATCACGCCTATGCTATCCATCTTACCTAGCGCGATCGTCGACGGCATCCTGATCGGCCTCACCTACGGCCTCGTCGCGGCGGGCCTCGGGCTCATCTGGGGCGTGATGGACATCGTGAATTTCGCCCACGGAGAGCACATGCTCATCGCGATGTACGTGACGCTGCTCACCGCCGCGGAGTTGAACGTCGATCCGCTCTTGCTCCTGCCGGTCAACGTCGTCCTCATGTTCCTGATCGGGTACGCGACGTATTTCCTCGTCATCAAGCGGGTCATGGACGGGCCGGTACTCGGACAGGTACTCTGTACCTTCGGGCTGTTACTGGTCATTCGGTACGGGATCATGTACGCCGCAGGCCCGACGACGCGGACCATCGACGACTTCGTCTTCGCCGGGAGCACCACGGTGTTCGGGATCTCGATCTCGTTCCCGGAGGTCCTGACCGCGCTGGTCAGTATCGTAACCGTCGCAGCGCTCTATGTCCTGTTGCAGAAAACGGAGACGGGAAAAGCAATCAGAGCGACGGCACAGGACAAGCAAGCGGCACAGGTCCTCGGTATCGAAACCGACCGCGTCTACGCGGTCGCATGGGGGATCGGCCTCGCCGCGACCGGCGTCGCGGGGACGATGGTCGCGACGTTCTTCCCGGTCCAACCCGAAGCGACGCCAGTCGTCTGGACCATCGCCTCGTTCGCGGCCGTCGCACTGGGCGGGCTCGGCGGTATACTCGGGCCGGTCGCGGGCGGCGTCGTTATCGGGCTCGTCGAGAATATCGGCGCGGCCGTCCTCGACTCGTCGTACAGACAGTTGTACGTCTACCTCGTCCTCATCGGCGCGCTGATCTACCAGCGTGAGGGGATTCTCAACTGGGTGAACAGCTAATGAGCGGGCTCGAGCAACACGTCCGCGAATCCGTCGCGAAGATCGGACGGCAGACCGGGCTTCGATCGGTCCCACTCAGCTACGTCATCCTGGCGTTTTTCGCGGCGACACTCGCAATTCCGTCCCTGTCCACGAGTTACTTCTTCCTGAACACGGCCATCTACGCGTTCCTGTTCATCGGGTTGGGCCACTCGTGGAACGTGATCGGCGGCTACGCGGGACAGATCTCGCTCGGTCACGCGGCCATGTTCGCCATCGGCGGCTACACGACCGCCGTCCTGTTCATCTTCTACGACGTGACGCCGTACGTCGGGCTCGTCGCGGGCGGACTACTCGCTGCGGTCGCCGGACTCGCGCTCGGGGCGATCACCTTTCGGCTCCGCTATCACTACTTCTCGATCGCGACGCTCGCCGCGTCGCTGGGCATGTCCATCGTCTTCCTTCGGTGGGACTGGATCGGTGGTGCCGTCGGACTGGAGTACCCGCTGGCCGAGATCGGGAACGCGTACGCCTTCGCCTTCCGCGATCGCCGGCTCTACTTCTACGTGATGTGGGCATTCGCGCTCGCGACCACGCTGTTCGTCTACCGGCTCCACACGTCCAAGCTCGGAATCTACCTTCGAGCGATCGACATGGACCAAGAACTCGCGGAGAACGCCGGTATCAGCGCGTTCTGGTACAAGATGTACGCGATGGGGCTGAGCTCGTTCATCGCGGGCGTCGGCGGCGGCCTGTTCGCCCAGTACCTGCTGTACATCGACCCGCAGACGACGCTGAAACTCATACGGAACGTTGAGTTCGTCCTCATCGCAGTCATCGGCGGCCTCGGAACCGTCCTCGGCCCCATCGTCGGTGCGCTGATCTATATTCCGACGCGCGAGTACACTCGGACGATCCTCAGCGGGAGCCACACTGGCCTCGACTGGGTGATCTTCGGTACGATTCTGGTCCTGCTCTCGATTTACAAGCCGAACGGGCTGATCGAGCGCCGCCCCGTCATCGGCGATAGGACCGGTCGGAAACCGAACAGTTCGGAGGGTGAAAGCGATGATAACTGACACCGATACGCGCCGTGCTACCACGGAACCGGTACTTCGGATCGACGGACTGCGCAAGGAATTCCCGGGAGCCGTCGCGCTCGACGGCGTCTCCTGTGAGATCCGACGCGGGGAAGTCGTCGGCATCGTCGGCCCGAACGGCGCGGGCAAGTCGACGCTGTTCAACTGCATCATGGGCGTCCACGATCCGACCGACGGACAGGTCCACCTCAACGACGAGGAGATCACGGCCGAGTTCACCTCGAGAATCGTCCGCAGCGGCGTTTCGAGGACGTTCCAACTCGCGCGCGTGTTCCCGGACCTCACGGTTCGGGAGAACATGGTCGCGAATCAAGACCACGCCGACGAGCACATCCTGAAGACGGTGGTCGCCGACGCGGAGTCAACCCCGCGAATCGACGACCTCGTCGAACTGGTCGGCCTCTGGGATCTCAGGGACAGGAAGGCGGGCGAACTGTCGACCGGGCAGAAGAAACTCCTCACGATCGCCGCGTCCCTGCTCCAAGACCCTGAGATCGTGCTGCTGGACGAACCGACTGCAGGCGTCAATCCGAATCTGGTCGACGACATCATCGAGACCGTCGTCGAACTCAACGACAATGGGGCGACGTTCTGTATCATCGAGCATGACATGGACGTCATCCAGACGCTGAGCGATTACATCTACGTGCTCAACAACGGAACGAACCTCGTGGACGGAACGCCGGACGTCGCCCTCGAGGACCCGGCGGTCTTGGAAGCGTACTTCGGAGAGTGAATACGATGGCACTACTAACAGTCGACGACGTACACGCCGGCTACGAGAACTTCCTCGTCCTCACGGGCGCATCACTTCGGGTCGAGGAGGGCGAGATCGTCTGCGTTATCGGACCGAACGGTGCGGGAAAATCGACGCTGTTCAAGACGATCTACGGTTTGTTGGATCCGACGCGCGGGGAGATCCGTTACGACGGCCGAGACATCACCGGTTCGACCCAAGAGGAACTGCTCACATCGGGCATCTCGTACGTGCTCCAGCGAAACGCCGCGTTCCCCGATATGTCCGTCCGAGACAACTTGGAACTGGGCGCACACGTCGCCGGACGGAACCACGACACTGCGGCGGCAATCGAGGAGGTCTACGAGATCTTCCCGGCACTCCGCGAGTACGAGGACACCCCCGCAGGAAATCTCAGCGGCGGCCAACAGCAGATGGTCGAACTCGGCCGCGGACTGATGCTCGACCCCGAGTTGCTCCTCCTCGACGAACCGACGGCGGGACTCGCACCGAAGGCGATCGACATGATCTTCGAGAAGATCGAGGCGATAAACGACCGCGGCGTTACCGTCTTAATGATCGAACAGAACGTCAAAACGGGCGTCGAGCACTCGGATCACGTCTTCGTCCTGGAGAACGGGTCCACTCACCACGACGGCGATGCGGCGACGATCCTCGACCGACCCGAGATCCGCGAAGCGTACCTCAAAGTCGAACGGGACCAATGACCCGAGTCGAGACGATACTTACGGGCGGAACCGTCGTGACGGCCGAGTCGATGTTCGACGCCGCCGTCGCCGTCGATGACGGGACGATCGTCGGCGTCGGAAAAGAACGGACGCTGCCGGCAGCCGAGCGCTCGATCGACGTCTCGGGGAAGCTCGTCCTCCCGGGCGTCGTCGATCCGCACGTCCACGTCGCTGGCTACAACTCGATCGACTCGTACGAAACCGGAACGGCAGCAGCGGCCGCCGGCGGCGTCACGAGTATCGTGAACTTCGCGTGGCAGGGCTGGCAGGACGGAACGTGGGGTGAGGGAACCCTGCGTGACGCCATCGAACGACACCGCGCCAAGGCCTCCCCGGTGGTCGATTACGGGCTCCACGCCGCCATTACGCAGGAAACGGCTGCCGTACTGGATGAACTCCCGGAACTACTCGAGGAGGGGGTCACGTCGGTCAAACTGTTCATGACCGACGACATCCGGTTGTCGAACGGCTTCATCGGCGAAGTGTTCGACCGCCTCTCGGACACGGGTATCGTCGGAATGGTCCACGCGGAAGACTACTCGGTCTGCCAGCAGCGGGCAGACGCGGTGCGGGCAACGCCGTCGGTGGATTCCCCGACATCCTATCCCCGGACGCGGCCGGAGTACGCCGAGGCGATGGCAGTCGACTCCGCGGTCAGACTGGCCCTCGCCGCCGACGCGAAGTACTACGGCGTCCACACGACATCGGAAGCGGCCGCCGACGTAATCGCGTCGCTCCGGGACGACGGGTCGAACGTGCGAGCCGAGACGTGTACGCATTACATGGCGCTCGATGAGACCGCCTACGAGCGATTCAGCAACGCGGCGCTCATGGCGCCGCCACTCCGGACTTCCGACGATGTCGACGCGTTGTTCGACCGCCTGCGCGACGGAACCCTCACGACCGTCTCGACCGATCACGTCGCCCAGAAGCGGGCGCGGAAAACGGGAGGTCCGTGGTGGGAGAGCCCGTTCGGCGTGAACAGCCTGCAGACGAGTCTGCCGGTCTTCCACGACGAGGCCGTCATCCGGCGGGGCCTCTCCTACCCTGATCTGGTTCGTCTGAAGTGTCGGAACCCGGCCCGTACCTTCGGATTGCCACAGAAGGGACGAATCGAACCCGGCACGGACGCCGACCTCGTGGTCTTCGACCCGAACGAGACGGATACCGTCACCGCCGACCGGAACCACTCGAGGGCGGACTACTCGGTCTACGAGGGACGCGAACTCACCGGTCGAGTGAAGCAAACGTTCGTCCGCGGCGAGGAAGTCTATATCGACGGGGAGATCGTCGCCAGTCCGGGCCACGGCGAGTTCCTCGCTCGCGACGTTCCCGACTGGGACGAGGGGACCGGGTAGCGAGAGCGGACTCCCGAGTTTGCTGGACGGCGACGGCACCGTCCGGTGGGTGACCCTCGAGACCGTCACATTGTCTCCGTCACCCATCGCCTTCGTTTGCGTTTTCGTCCGAGTAGAGGCTTTGTGAGCGAAAAATATGAACGAATCCATCTCAAAGTCGTATAAGGAATGGGAGAACGGTCGGTCCGGTAAATTTGGCCGTTATCAGGATATTCACTACCGGTATCCCACACTAGATGTGTGTATGCTCGATATTCCGCTACACACCGGCGCACAGCATCCCGACCTCCTCTGGGTACTCGTTCCAAGCATCCTCTCGTTCATCGCGGGACTCGGCCTCGGGTCGTTCTCGGATCGACTGCGCAGTTGGGTCCGCCCGCAACGGGCTGTTTCGAACGACTGAGGCCGTCGTGAGCGCACCGCGAGGACGTCTCGAAGGGGCTGCGGGAGCGACATCTGTAGACAGTGGATCGGTTATCGGCGTCGTCCCGGGTTTCGCAAATATTGTTGTCCGCGTGTGTATTTACGTACTCCGTCCGTCTTGTCCGGGACGTAATGACGTTTCGTGTTATCGTACGTCCCATTGCGAGGGCCGGAGTGATCGAGCGATGAGCGAGTTCGTCCCGGGCGAACTGCTCCCATCCGACGAGCCGGTGACGATAAACGAGGGCCGACCGACCGAGACGGTGACAGTCGAGAACACCGGCGATCGACCCGTCCAAGTCGGCTCGCACTTCCACTTCCTCGAGGTCAACCCCGGGCTCGAGTTCGATCGGGAGGCCGCCTACGGAATGCGACTGGACATTCCAGCGGGGACCGCCGTCAGGTTCGAACCGGGGTGTGAACGCGATGTCGATCTCGTCGATATCGGCGGCGATCGAATCGTCCGCGGTATGGGCGGCTTGGTCGACGGCCGCCTCGACGACGAAGGTGCGAAAGCGGCGGCACTGGAGCGCGCTCGAGAGCAGGGCTACATTTCGGAGGGAGCAGAATGAGCCGCGACCTCCCGCGGAGAGAGTACACGGAACTGTTCGGGCCGACCGAGGGCGACCGACTCCGGCTCGGTGATACGAACCTGCTGGCGAAGATCGAACGGGATCACGCCGTCCCCGGCGAGGAAGCCGTCTTCGGCGGCGGGAAGACGATGCGCGACGGGATGGGAATGCAGTCGGGGACGACCCAAGCCGACGGGGCGCTCGACTGGGCGTTCACGAACGTCGTGATCATTGACCCGGTGTTGGGCGTTCGGAAGAGCGATATCGGCGTTCGAAACGGGAAAATCGTCGGTGTCGGCAAGGCGGGCAATCCCGATACGATGGACGGCGTCGACATGGTGATCGGGGCGAGCACGGACACGATTCCCGCCGACGGGCTGATCGCGACGCCCGGCGCGCTCGACATCCACGTCCACTTCAACAGCCCGCAACTGGTCGAACACGCGCTCGGATCGGGTGTGACGACGATGCTCGGCGGCGGCTTCGGCGGCGGCGCGACGACCTGTACGCCCGGTCCGGAGAACGTCAAACGGTTCCTGCAGGCCGCCGAAGATTGGCCGGTCAATGTCGGCTTCTACGGCAAGGGCAACAGCAGCGAGCCCGAGGCACTCCGCGAACAGATCGAAGCCGGCGTGGCCGGGCTCAAGCTCCACGAGGACTGGGGCTCGACCCCCGCCGCGATCGATACCTGTCTCGCGGTCACCGACGAGGAAGACATCCAGGTCTGTATCCACACGGACACGTTAAACGAGTCGGGGTTCGTCGAGGACACCTTCGACGCCATCGACGGCCGCGCGATCCACACGTTCCACATCGAGGGCGCCGGCGGGGGCCACGCCCCCGACGTGCTCGAGTTGATCGGCCACGAGCACATGCTGCCGTCATCGACGAACCCGTCGATGCCCTACACCGAGAACACGTTCGACGAACATCTCGACATGGTCATGGTCTGTCACCACCTCGATCCCGACATTCCGGAAGACGTCGCCTTCGCTGAGTCGCGCATCCGCGCGGAGACGATCGGCGCGGAGGACGTCCTCCACGACACCGGCGCCATCTCGATGATGACCTCCGACTCCCAGGCGATGGGGCGAATGGCGGAGGTCGTCAGCCGCACGTGGCAAACCGCCCACAAGATGAAGGCCCAGCGGGGTCCCCTCGAGGCAGACGAGGGAACCGAGGCCGACAACGCCCGAATCAAACGCTACGTCGCGAAGTACACGATCAACCCCGCGATCACCGCGGGGATCGACGACTACGTCGGCTCGCTCGAGCCGGGCAAGCTGGCGGACATCGCGCTGTGGCAGCCGGAATTCTTCGGGGTCAAGCCGAAGGCGGTCATCAAGGGTGGCTTCCCGGTCTGGTCCCAGATGGGGGAGGCGAACGGCTCGCTGATGACTTGCGAACCCGTTATCGGCCGCGAACGCGCCGGGGCGCAGGGTCGGGCGAAACAGGGCCTCTCGGTGTCGTTCGTCAGCGAGGCGGCCGACGAGAACGATGTCGGCGAGGCCTACGACCTGAAAACGCCGGTCCGTCCCGTCAGCGGCACGCGAGCGGTCCGGAAATCGGACATGCACCACAACGACCACTGTCCGAACGATATCGAGATCGACGCCCAGACGTTCGAGGTCGAAGTCGACGGCGAACACGTCACCTGCGACCCGGCCGACGAAGTCCCCCTTGCCCAGCGATACCTGCTCTGAACTCATGATCGACAGCTCCACACGGACATCCACGACAGCGAGTGCGGTAGTACCGACGACGCGAACAGCCGACTCGAGCCGGCGCGGCCGGCCGAACGGGTCGACGGAGGTGCGCCGATGGGAATGAACCTCTCGCCGAAGGAAATGGAGCGGTTGACGGTCTTCATGGCCGCCGAACTCGCGCGACGACGCAAAGAACGGGGCGTGAAGCTCAACCATCCCGAGACGGTCGCGTACATCTCCGACTGGGCCTGCGAGGCCGCCCGCGAGGGCAAGTCCGTCTCGCAGATCCGCTCGGAGGCGACCCAGCTGCTGACTCGCGAGGACGTCATGGACGGCGTTCCCGAGATGGTCGACATGATCCAGATCGAACCCGTCTTCCCCGACGGCACCAAGCTCGTCACCGTCCACGATCCGATCCGGGCCGACAGCCACGAGCAACTCGAGACCGTCGATCCGGATCCCGACGAGGAACTCGGGACAGAGAGCGAGACGGACGCGGCCGCCGAGAGCGACGCACGCGAAATCGACGACGGATCGCAGCCGATGGAGGGAGACTGATGGGGTATCGCGACGTTGCGAAGGTCGGCCTCGGCGGTCCCGTTGGCTCGGGCAAGACGGCGCTGGTCCGTCGGCTCGTCCCCGAACTCGTCGAGCGCGACTACGAGGTCGGCGTCATCGCCAACGACATCATGACCCAAGAGGACGCCGACGTCTTCCGCGAGTCCTTCGCGGACCTGCTCCCCGCGGATCTGGTCGAGGGCGTCGAAACCGGGGCCTGTCCCCACACGGGCATCCGCGAGGATCCGTCGATGAACCTCGCGGCCATCGACGAGTTCACCGAGCGCCACCCCGAACTGGACGTGGTCCTGATCGAGAGCGGCGGCGACAACCTCGCCGCGACGTTCAATCCCGAACTCGCGGACTACTTCCTGTTCGTCATCTCGGTCGCCGAGGGCGAGGACATCCCGCGCAAGCGCGGCCCCGGCGTCACCCAAGCCGATCTACTGGTCGTCAACAAGACCGACCTCGCACCCCACGTCGACGCCGATCTGACCGTGATCGAAGAAGACGCCGCCGCAGTCCGGGGTGACGACCCCTTCGTCTTCACCAACTGCAAGGACGGCGAGGGGGTCGATAGCGTCCTCGAGCACGTCGAGCGGGAGGTGTTGTTCGCGTGAGCGCCGGCGCAGATCCGGCGCGGCTGCCGCCCGCCTTCGAGGCCTACGCCGACGAATCGCTCGCGCAGGCCCCCGCCGGCGGTCCCGGGAAGAACGGGCTGCTCGAGGCGACCTTTGCCCGCAGCGGCGACGGGCCGACCCGCATGGTCCGGGACCGCGTGAAGGTACCCTACCACCTGACTGGAACTCTCGACACCGATCCAGCGCCCGGGCTCGCGACGCTGGTCGCACAGGAGCCGACCGGCGGCGTCGCACAGGGCGACCGCCACCGGATGGCTATCGAGACCAAGCTCGGTGCCCGCGCGCACGCCACCACCCAGAGCGCGACGAAGGTCCACAGCATGGCCGCCAACTACGCCCACCTCGAGACGTCGCTTCGAGCCGAGTCGGGGAGCTACCTCGAGTACGTGCCGGGACCGACGATCGTCAACGAAAATGCACGCTGTCTCCAGACGGTAGCCGTCGACCTCGCGGCCGACGCGGTCGTGGTCGTCGCCGACGTGCTCGTCCCGGACGGGTTGACCGACCACGAGCCGTTCGGGTTCGACCACTACCACGCGCGCGTCGAGGCCGAGTGCGACGGGCAATTAGTCTGTGCCGACGCCGTCGATCTGCGCCCCGACGAGCGCGATCCGCGGGACCCGGCCAGCGTCGGCGAGTACGGCGTCGTCGGGACGCTGTACGTCTTCGCTCCGAGTGCCGAGCACGGAGACAGGGACGACGGTGCAGTCGCAGCCGACGGATCGAGCCGGAACCCGGACCTCGAGTCACTGACCGAGGCCGTGCACGACCGGATCGCGGACCGCGACGGCGTCCACGTCGGCGTCTCGAGGCTGCCGTACGACGCCGGGGTGATCGTCCGACTCCTCGGCCACCGGCAAGCCGACGTGACCGAGGCGCTCCGCGGTGCGTGGGACGAAACGAGACAGGCGACACTGGGGGTCGGCATACCCGCCGACCGGCGATACTGATGGAACGAATCGACGGCATCGTCGGGAACGTCCACGCCGACGACGACCTCGCAGCGCTGCGCACAGAGTACGCGGTCCGCGACGCCGTAGAGCGCGTCGTTATCGACGCCGAGAACCGCCGCCGGTCGCGGTTCCGGACGACGACCGATGCGGGGACGGACGTCGGCGTCATCGTCGACAAGCCCGCGGTGTCGGCCGGCGACGTCCTGCTCGTCGATGACGATCGGATGATCGTCGTCGCGTTCGAACCGCTGGACGCGATCTCGATCTCGCTGCCCGAGGCGACGGACGAGGCGCTCGCGGCGGCGGTCGAACTCGGACACCGCGTCGGGAACCAGCACTGGGACCTCGCCGTCGAGGACGGGACCGTCTACGTCCCGCTCGAGGCCGACCGGCACATCGTCGAGCGCGTCGTCGAGGATGTCGTCCCCGGCACCGAACTTCGGGAGACGACCGTCGAGGCCGACCTGTTCGTGACGGATCTCGACAACGGAGGGGACAGGTCGGGCGGTGAGCCTGGCCACACCCACGGTGCGGACCACGACCACAGCCACGGTACAGGCCACGACCACAGTCACGGTACAGGCCACGAGCACAGCCATGACCACTGATCCGAGTGCGTTTCTGACGGCGCTTCGACTCTCGGACTCGTTTCTCCCGGTTGGCGGCTACACCGCCTCCTACGGGCTCGAGCAGTACCTCAACGAAGACCGGATCGAGGACGGCGACGACCTTCGGAAACTGATCGCGGCCTACCTGCAGCGCGTGGTCGGCCCGTGCGAGACCGTGGCGCTGTCGAACGCACACGCCGCGAGCGCCGCCGTCGATCTCGAGCGGTTGCTGGCCGTCGACGAACGGCTGCACGCGGTAACGATGCCGCAGGAGTTCCGCGAGAGTTCGACGAAAGCGGGTGCGAAGCTCTGTGAGCTGCTGGAATCGGGCGCGGGGACGACGGTTTCGAACCCGAACGGGAGCCGTCAAATGCAGGACGAAGCCTCTGCGTCGGCGACTGACGGGGGCGACATCGTGGCCGACTTCGCCGCCGCGATCAAGGCCGATGCGACGCCGGGCCACTATCCGGTCGTCTTCGGTGTCGTCACCGCGGCGCGGGGACTCTCGCGACTCGAGTCCTGTCTCGCACACGCACACTCGTTCGTGACAGGACTGCTCGGGGCCGCACAGCGACTCGGCCGGTTCGGCCACACCGAGATCCAGTCGGTACTCGAGATACTGGAACCGGAGATAAGGGCGATCTGCGAGCGCCACATCGACGACGACATCGCGGCGATGGCCTCGTTCGCGCCGCTGGCCGAGATCATGGGGATGCGGCACGAACACGCCGGCAGACGGCTGTTTATGAGCTGATCGAGACGATTCTCGATCGGCTCTCCCACGAGCGGTCCCGCTCGGTCTCCGGCGATCGACGAGTGTCGTGCTATCAACTGCGGCTGCGCCATGTACGGAGATACTGCTCGAATAGCAATCCTATTCAGATCGCAGCGAGAGAGGAGCAGTAATGACCACGCCACTAACGAGACGACGGTTCGGACTCGGTGCGATCGGAGCGACAGCAGTACTCGGCAGCGGCTGTCTGAGCGATCTCACCGGGAGCGACGATCACGAGCACGAACACGAGGACCCGCCGTGGGAATGGGGCGGACTGTACGATCTCGATTCGGGGACGTACGCGTACACCTATCAAGAGGGTCCCGACCCCGATATGCAGTTCGCGTTTGTTTCGGCGGAAGAGGGCGGCGATCACGGTCTCTACCACGCCGGGGAGACGGCAACGGATCTCTTCGAACACGGCGACGCAGACGTCAGCGTCACCGACGGCGAGACCGTACAGCCGTCGTCAGACACGTTGTACCGCGTCGATTTCGCGGACTCGGGGGAAACAACGATGGAACTCGAGGTCGAATCCGGCGGATACTACTCGATCTTCACCGCACACGTCCCCGATGAGTTCGAGGCGGAACTGCTCTCGGAAGACGGCGAGGAGCTGTCGCCGGACGCGACGGAACGCCATTCGACGCACGGCCACAGCGACGACGGCCACGAAGAGTAGGACGCTCACGAGCACTGAGAAACGGGAGTCCGACGTTCGATCGTTCTGTTCGGACCGCGAGCAGCTGATTCTGTGAAAGATGGGGAACGAGACGGATCGAATACCTCTTGAGTCAGCGGTTGCTTCGTCCCGATATTCTATGTAGCATCATAGAGTTTATCATGGCCTGCAGGTGTATCCGCTTTAGACTCGAATATCCTCAAGCGGTTCGAGAGCGTCCCAGCCGGTTAACGGTCGATAATCGGGAAAACAGCAACACAACGTAGTGAAAAGAGCGGTGAGTCACTCGCCCTCGAATGCCGTTGCCAACTGTTCGCGCATGAACTCCCGCCGCCGTTTTCGAGTTTCTTCCTCGCCCAGATAGTTGGTGACGACGCGGGAATCGTCACTGTCCTGTTCGTCGGCGATCACGTCGATCCGGTCCGCGAGCCGTTTCACGGCGTCGTCATACGTTCGGTACCAGAATCGCCGCCGTATGCGGCGTCGCCGTCTCAGTCACACCGGCCCGCCCTGCGAGTGCCTTGAACCGGGACGTGATCGTATTCGGAGCGCGATGCCCACTCTCAGCGGCCGTGCTCGGAAAGAGATAACCGTTCCACTGGTCCCGATCGGCGAGTTGTTCTCATCGGTCGGCCAGCATCTCGAGGCCGTACTGGACCGAGACGCGTCCGGAACCGTTCTTTCGGCCGTCACCGAAGACGATTCGCGGGTCCTCGGCGTCGAAATCGAAGGTTCCCTCGTCGTCCGTCGGTTCGAACTGGTCGCTGACCGTACTCGGTCGGACATCGCGTTGTAGCCCGCTCGTCTAACCACTCACGCATACCCTGTTCGAATGTCGGGTGCATATCCTCTTCTTCGCGTCTGAAGGTCATCGTTCGTCACTCCTTTGCTCGAGGATGTCAGTGACGTCTTTCGCCGTTTCGCTGGCCTTCACGTTCTGGTAGGACTGTTCGGTCACATCCGGCGAGCCGTGGCGCAACGATTTCTGTGCAACTGTCGTGTGACCTTTGCGGACCAGTTCGTGCCCGAGTCCACGTCTCGCGCCGTGGGGTTTCAGATAGACGTTCGCATCAGAATCGTACTCGATACACTCATACAGCGGTGCCAGCGACTCCGAGATCCGTTTCAGGACCGACCGCGTGCCGTTCGTTGAGATCGCGGGTGGCGGAACCTCGTGCTCGCGTAGCAGCTCATCGATTGCGTTTCGCTCGAGCATCGTATCGACGCGGGTCTCGGAGAACTCTCGCTCAAGCGCTTTCCGCTTCGAGGGGTAGTGATTCGTGGGAAAGACCGGCCACTCGTCGGTCGGTGGGTCGGCGACCTCGTAGTACTTTGCGAGTTTCGACGCCGCCCGATCAGGGAGCTGCACGTCTTCGAAGGGATTGCGATCAGTTCGTTTGACCTTCCCGCGGACGGTGAGCGTATCCCCCTCAATATCGACATCGGTCCACGTGATCCCGTTGCGGCGTTCGTCACGCGGTTTCGAGAACACTTCCCCACCGCGGACGCCCGTCAGTCCGAGAACGGCGATCAGTGCCCGAAGCCGGTACCGCTCGAGACGGATCTCGTAGGGGGCACGTGGCGGCTCGAGGGCGCTGTCGACCTGCCGGTCGAAGTGCCGAAGTAGTGTCTCTCGTTGGTCAACCGACCAGAACTGGCGGTCGGGCTGGGTGTCGATTCCCGGCAGGAATTTCTCGATATCGTTCTGGTGAGCCGGATTCGTATCTAACAGCCCTTCGCCGACACAAAAAGAGAGGAACGCCCGCACGTAGTCGTAGTAGGTGTGAGCCGTCCGTCCCGAGAGGTCGCGGTCGGTGCGATTGGTTTCGGCGGTCAGATACTCGCCATAGACACGACAGAGATCGCGATTGATATCGTCGAACCGCTCGAGTTCGCATTCGCGGATGAACTCATCGAGGACATGTCCGACGGCCGTCCGTGAGCCGTCGCCGAGCGTTTTCAGGTACGACTGCGTTGCATCTCTGACCGGGTTGTCCCCTCCTCTCGAGCGGTCAGAAACCCGGGTTTCGCTGGAATCCATCGGTTCGGATGTTGGTACAGTAGCGACCCTAGTAAATCTACTGTGTCAAACTCGTCTTTGACACAGTGGATTGGTGTATGGGAGAACAGGTGTTTCGGGCCGTCAGAGGGGGAGAAATCCGCATATCCTCTCATCATAAATCAAATATTGCTATATTGAATTAGCGACACAACTCACAAGTTCTCGGAACCCGGACTCAACCCCGATAAGCGACAGTAGCCGACCGGAGGCTTCATCGAACCCCTCGACGGGAAATTCTTTGGAGAACTGCGTTACTATCCTCGGTGCGACCCCGGCGGGCCGTACTCATAGGAACGCTGTACCTCGTCGACACTGAAAACGAGATGGGGCTTGGTCAACTCTGTAGCCAGTCATTCCCATGTATCCGACCATCGAAGTTTCACCGTCCACAACGAGATCGGCGACGATCTTCCCGGTCGCTAGACCACGCATGAACGCCCGCCCAGAGCGACCGATATCGTCGATAAAACCGGGATACTCTCCTCGAGATCCATCGTTCCAAAGCCGACCGCACCAAGCATCTCGACGGCCATGAACGCAAACGAGCCGTATAAGAGACCGAGTGCGACGTCGGTTTCTTGGAATGCGGCCGCGATGTCAACACCTGTCTGGTGACCGCCACGGAAACACCACATCGAGACGATACCGACGATCAACAGCGTGAGAACCGGAGCGAAGAAGTTGACTAAGGAAGGATTCTTTTCGCTTGGCACGCCAACATCGGTCGTGATGTCGGACAGCGGGTCGCGGCGGGTCTTCTTTTCGGCTCGCGATCACCACTCGGCGTTCAACATAGGACCAAGCATACTAGATAGCCATATATTACGCCCATATGCTCGTAATCCCTCATCGAATGGACCGATACGAAACAACGAGTCACTCGAACGACCGATAGAGAACAAGGCACAACTGAAGGCGGATACCGGGAAACGATTGTGCATCGCTTCGAACGCATGGATACAGATGCCGCCGACCCACAGAGACGCAACGGGGACCGTCGATCTGACCGAGTCAGTACGAGACGAGATCGGCGAGCCAGTTCGAATCGATGGCTTCGAACGAATCCGGCGACATGAGCGGGGGCTTCGTGGACAGCGTAAACGAGATAGCCGGCCAGCGCGAAGGTGAGTCCGGTTACTTCGCGTTGGCTCTTGGAGCGGTGATCGATCGTATCCTCGTACCCGTCTCGGGTTCGGCCGTCCGCACGACTGTAACTCGAACGTCATCTTTTCGACGCCCTTCTCTAACGGTCTCCTCGACGCGTTTGATCCGGATCCGAGATCGGATTCGAACCCGGAATAACAATCCGATGTCTGGTATTTTCTTCGGGCGGAGTTCCGGTCCGTGGCGTGATCTGCTGGCGAGTCGGGGATGGGTTCGAGCACTTCGAACGCGCTGTGACGACTGGGTACTCATATTGATACTGACCTCGCTGACGTTCGTCGAGCGGGTGACTCGTTGGATTACCCCGCTTGGAATCGGTCTTCCCGCATGACTGGTCGGGTCGGAGACGCTCAGCGATTCGAGAACGTGGTCGTTAGCGTCACGGGTCGGCGCGCTGAGGGCCCGAAACCCGTCGAGTTCCTCCGCAGCGTTGTATGCGTACCTCGTTTCCAGATCTGGTCGAGTTCCGCGAATAGCGTTTCGGCGTCGGTAACGGGAGTAATCGTTTCGTTCGCATATTTCGAACGTCGCTACTGAATCGCTTTTGCACTGTTCCGGGGAGTATTAAATAGATAGTGAGAAGCAGACAGGATAATTCTAAATACACCCACTCTCCTCCGCGATATCTCAAATACCTCGATTACCTGTAACTGACCGTTCGAGATGTTCGAACGCATATCTATAGGAGCTAGACACATCCGCCCAAAATTCCGTTTGTATCTCGAGTAGCCGAATAGAATAAGATAATCGTAGGTATAATAGGTGTCTAAGGGGTGCTTTGAAAAGGTATGACGGGTAGAACCAAATGTATGAGTGGTCCATCAGCCACCAAATCAGAAAGCGACTCCGTCGTACTGTACGATATCGAAGACAGACCACCGATGGCGGAGGCGATTCCGCTGGGCATCCAGCACGTCCTTGCGATGTTCCTCGGAAACGTCGCGCCGCCGCTGATCCTCGCGGGTGCAGTCGGCTCCGCGACTGGAGAGACGACGTTTCTGGTCCAGATGGCGCTGATCGTCGCTGGCGTCGCGACGCTCGTTCAGGTCTTCCCCATCGGGCCGGTCGGTGCGCGACTCCCGATCGTCATGGGAACGAGTTTCGCCTTCCTCGGTCCGTTGATCGGGATTGGCAGTCAGTTCGGATTAGCCGCGGTGTTCGGGACGGCGTTGATCGCCGCGCCCGTCGAGATGGTCATGGGAGTCACGTTGGACCGATTCAGGCGATACTTCCCACCGCTGGTCACGGGCATCGTCGTGATGCTCATCGGGCTGACGCTCATTCCGACCGGGATGGACTACGCCGCTGGTGCCTCTGCAGGACCAGGTGCCGAGGGGTACGGCTCCTTCCTCAATCTCGGTCTCGCGGGGCTCGTCTTGGTGACGACGCTCGTCCTCAACCAGTTCTTCGAGGGGTTCCTTCGAGTGATCAGCGTCTTCGTCGGTATCGCTGTCGGCTACGTCGCAGCGATCGCGCTGGGCGTCGTCGACTTCTCGGGCGTCGCGACTGCCGGATGGATCACCGTTCCGATCCCGCTGAAATACGGGCTCTCGTTCCCGCCGAGCGCCGTCCTCACGATGGCATTTCTGTACATCGTTACCGGGATGGAGACGATCGGCGATATCTCCGGGACCGTCGCGGCGACGGGCCGGGACGCGACCAAAGCGGAACTCCGCGGTGGGTTGCTCGCTGACGGCGTGATGAGCATATTCGGGGCCGTATTCAACGCAATGCCGAACACGTCGTTTTCACAGAATGTCGGACTCGTGAATTTTACCGGCGTCGCGAGCCGCTACGTCGTCGGAATCGGTGGTGTCGCCCTGATAATCCTCGGGTTCGTCCCGAAGATCGGTGCGGTCGTCTCCGCGATGCCGGACGCCGTCCTCGGCGGCGGTGCGCTGATTCTGTTCGCAATGATCTTCTCCTCGGGCGCACGCATCATCCTCCAGAACGTCACCCTCGACCACCGGAACTCGACGATTCTCGCCCTGTCCATCGCGCTCGGACTCGGCGTCTCGCTCCGCCCCGAACTCCTTGCGAACTTTCCCGACGAGGTACAGACCCTGTTCGGCTCCGCGCTCGTCAGCGGCGGGATCTCCGCGCTCGTCCTCAATATCGTTCTTCCCGGCGGGGGCGTTGGATTCGGACCGACGGAGTACACCGACGGGCTCACGCCGGAGATGCCGATGCAGATCGGCGAGAAGACGACCGACAGTCCGACCGAACCCGTGCCTGACGATGATTGATACCGCGGCTCTACGAACCGGTACCGTCCGCTGTACCGATTTGCCGGCGCGACCGCAGAACGGGTTACGATCGTTCCGGAAAAGCCGTCCGACAGTCCGTATGAGATCCGTGACGCCCGCGCGGCCGTTCCGGCGAATGCGCTCACGGACCCGTAACGCGCCGCCGGGACAGTTCACTCGCGCTCGAGACACTGCTCGAGGAGACAGACGGTGTCGCACATCGGACTGAGGGGCCACGCAAGCGGTTCGAGGCCATTTACGGGGTCGCCCAGCGAACGGCAGGGCCGATCCGTCCCCGGCCGAGATCGGTCTGAGACAGACCATCATAATCGGGTCCAGTAGTCGCCACGACTGTGCGTCGACATACCGAAACCGTGTAGAATGGTTCACCTGTGTCGAACCAGTAGCCACGACGCGTGAGAAAAGCTAGTGACTGTTAGTAGTGTCTCGTAAATAGCACACATATCCAAAGGATTTAGTCGATATGGTGTGCAATGCGTAAGAGAATGAGCCAGGAAAAGAAATCAGCAGATTCTATCCGCGTCTGCATCAACGGCGAACGCGAACGGCTCGATATCGAGCCCGGCGAGACGCTCATGTCAAGTCTCCGGCGAGCGGGCCACTACAGCGTCAAAAACGGCTGTGACGAGGGGGTCTGTGGTGCCTGTAACGTGATCCTCGGAGAGGAGGGCCTCACCCGCTCGTGTCTCGTTCCCGCGGCGAGTTGCGACGGTGACGACGTGATGACCGTCGAGGGGCTGCTCGACGACGACGGCCGGCTCCATCCGCTCCAGGAGGAATTTCTCGACCGGGGCGCTGCCCAGTGTGGCTACTGTATCCCCGGCGTGTTGCTCTCCGGCTATGACCTGCTTCAGCGCGACACGGTACCGACCGAGGAGGCGATCGCCGACGCCCTGAGCGGGAACATCTGCCGCTGTACCGGCTACGTCCAGCAGATCGAAGCGATACAGGCCGCGGCCGAGCGCCTCCCCGACGCGGAGCCGGCGGCCGAGGGAGAGCACTGAGATGCCTCCGTCCGAACTCACCGAGCAGTCGACGGCGTCCGGAGAGACGAACGAGACAGACGAGACGAGCGCAGCCGTCGGTGAGAGCGTCGAGAAGGTCGACGGCTGGGGGCTCGTCACCGGCAATGCACGGTACACTGACGATATCCCGACCGAAGACGCGCTCGAGGGACGGCTCCTCCGCAGCCCGCACGCCCACGCTCGCATCCGATCGGTCGACACCGAGGCCGCCGAGGCGATCGAGAGCGTCGAAGCGGTGCTCACCAACGAGGACGTTCCAGACAAACGGTTTACGCGAACCGGTTTTCCGTACCCGGCACCGGCACCGTTCGACGAGCACGTCCTCAACGAGACGGTGCGACACGTCGGCGAACCGGTCGCGGCGGTCGCAGCGCGATCCGCCGACGCCGCCGAGCGGGCTATCGAGGCCATCGACGTCGACTACGAGGTGCTCGAACACGTACTCGAGCCCGAGGAGGCGATGGAGCCGGACGCGCCGACGCTGCACCCAGAGGAGTACGAGAACCCACAGGAAAACGCCGTCCCCGAGCGGAATATCGTCTGTGAGACGCGTCACGAGGAGGGCGATGTCGAGGCGGGCTTCGAGCGGGCAGACGCGGTCGTTGCGGGCGAATACGAGAGCCAGATCGTCCAGCACCTCCCGATGGAGCCGAACACGACCATCGCGTGGATCGACGACCGCGAGCGGCTGGTACTCCGAACGACGACGCAGGTCTCGCACATCTGTCGGGACAAAATCGCCCGCGCGTTCGGGCTGAACCGGACCGACGTGACGGTGATCAAACCTCGCGTCGGCGGCGGCTTCGGCGTCCGACAGGACACGGTCCCGAACCAGTTCATCAGCGCGGCACTCGCTCTAGAGACCGGCCGGAAGGTCCGGCTCAAAAACAGCCGCAAGGAAGACCTTCACGTCTCCCAGACCCGCCACGCCCAGACCGTCGAGGTCAAAACCGGCGTCCAGGAGGACGGAACGATCACCGCGATGCACGTCGACATCACCTCGAATACGGGTGCGTACGGCTGCCATGCCCTGGCGGTCCTCTCGAACTCCGCTCACGAGCCGATGTCTATCTATCCGACCGGGAACCGTCTCTTTACGGGCCGGGCGGTCTACACCAACCTCACCCCCGGCGGGGCGATGCGCGGCTACGGTGCCGTACAGGGTACCTTCGGCCTGGAGAGTCACATCGACGAGGTCGCCGATGCGATCGGGATGGACCCCGTCGAGTTCCGACGCCGGAACGTCATCGAGGAAGGCGAAGAGAGCTTCGAGCCAGCACACAGCGAGAGCAAGCCGAAACTCGAGTCCGTCGGCGTCACGGAGTGTCTCGACCGCACGTGTGCGACCGTTGGTTGGGCCGATGGACCGGACCAACCCGACGACGACCGCTACCAGCGCGGCTACGGCATCGCCCTGACGATGGCAAAATCAGGCGTCCCAAACAGCGAGTACTCCCGCTGTACCATCACCCTCGAAGACGATGGCACGCTCACTGTCCGGATCGGCGTCGGAGACACGGGACAGGGGTCGGAGACGGTGATGGGCCAGATCGCGGCCAGCGTCTTCGGCCTCGATATCGAGTCGGTCCACGTGAAGGCTGACGACACCGATGCGACGCCGTGGGACAACGGCGCGTACGCGAGTAGCACCACCTACATCAGCGGCAACGCCACCGAGAAAGCGGCCCGCGATCTCGCCGGGAAGGTCCGGGAACTCGCGGCCGAGTGGCACGAGACGGATCCTGAGTCCGTCGAGTTGGCTGACGGGAACGTCTCGTTCCCAGACGGAACGTCGATGACGCTCGGAGCGTTCGCCGCTGAAGCCTTCGAGGGCGTTCGGGGGCCGAAACGCCGGCTCATCGGCACCGGCGAACACTTCACGGCACTGTCGCCAAAACCGTTCGCTGCGCAGTTCGCCGAGGTCGAAGTCGACACGCAAACTGGCGAGTTCGAGGTCTTGCGACTGGTCAACGCCGTCGACTGCGGACAGGCTCTCAACCCCGCGAACGTGCGCGGCCAGATCGTCGGCGGCGCGGTCATGGGACTCGGACAGACTCTCTCGGAGACGCTGCCCTTCGACGAGGACGGCCGGCCGGATATCCGCGGGCTCCGAGATTACGAGGTGATGCACGCGCCGGATTTGCCGGAGATCGAGACAGAGATCGTCGAGACCTACGAGCCGACGGGGCCCTACGGCGCGAAAAGCGTCGGGGAGGTGTCGATCCTCGGCCCGTCTCCGGCCGTCGCAAACGCCGTCGACGACGCCGTCGGGGTTCGAATCACCGAGCTCCCGATCACTGCCGCGTCGATCTGGGACGGACTCCAAGAGGGGAGCTAGATGTCGAACCAACTCCCGGTCGAGTACGTCGAGGCCGAGAGCGTCGACGCGGTGCTCGAACTGCTCGCCGGCGACTCCGAGACGCGGATCGTGGCCGGCGGCTATTCGCTCGTCCCACGTTTGAAAGACGGGATCGAGACGCCGGATCGGCTCGTCGATATCAGCGGTATCGACGCGCTCCGCGGGATCTCCCGGCAGGACGGGGGAACTCGTATCGGCGCGCTGACGACTCACGACCGGATCGCCGCGTCCGCGACCGTCCGCGATCACGCCCGCGCACTCGCAGAGGCGACCGACTCCGTGGGCGACTATCAGGCGAAACACCAGGGAACAATCGGTGGCAACCTCGTGGTTGCCGATCCGAAGTACGACGCTCCGGCCGCCGTTCTCGCTCTCGGCGGCACGATCGTCGTCCGCGGGCCGAACGGCCGCCGCCGGATCGACGCCGAGGAGTGGTTTTGCGGACCCGATGAAACCGCTATCGAACCCGACGAATTGCTCACCGAAATCGCCATCCCTGACGGGGCTCGGAGCGGGTACATCCGGACCTCGGAATACTCCGGCTACGCGATCGTGAGCGTCGCTGCCCGACTCGAAACCGACGGCGGTCTCGTCGAGTCGGCACGGGTCGCGGTCAACGGCGCGAAGCCGTATCCGATTCGTCTCCCGCGGGTCGAGGAGACGCTCGCCGGCGGAACACTCGATGACGAGCGGCGAGCGCGGGCCGCCGACGCTGCACTCCGCGATGTCGATCCCGGGACGCTGGTGGCGAACGAGGTGGCCGACGGACGCCATCGGCTCGGTCTCGTCCGGTCGTACTGCCAGCAGGCGCTCGAACGTGCGTCTGTATCGCCTGCAGTGGATTCGTAAGTTCGGCCGCTCTCACTCAATGCCGACTCGTTCGACGACAGTCTCGGCGGCCGCGGTTGCATCGTCCAGTAGTTCGTTCGTCTCCCCGAGCGTCTGTACCTCGCGGTCGGACATGACGACCTCCCCCGCACACAGCAGCGTCTCCACCTCGAAGCCCTGCGCGCCGGCCACCAGTGCGAACACCGGATCCGGGGCCGGGGTGAGATGTGGCTGGTCCATATCGACGATCGCGAGGTCGGCCTGTTTGCCCACCTCGATCGAGCCGAGGTCGTCCTCGCGGCCGATGGCGCGTGCGCCGTCGATGGTGACCATGTCAAACGCCGTCGCCGCGTCGAGGACGCTCGCGTCCCGGTGAAAACCCTTGTGGGCCGCAAAGACCGCCCGGAGATCGTTCAGCGGGTTGACCGTGTCGCTGAGGTTCGCGTTGTCCGTCCCGAGACCGACGGTCGCGCCGTGGTCGAGCAGGTCTGTGATCGGCGCGAACCCGGTGGCCAGCCGCATGTTGGCGAAGAAATTGTGGGCGACGGCGGTGTTCGACTCGGCCAGGATCCGCACGTCGGCACTATCGATCTGAACGCAGTGGCCCAGCAGGGTACGGTCGCCGAGATAGCCAATGTTTCGGAGATACTCGATACTGGACAGCGCCGGTCCGCGCGTCTGCGCCTCGGCCTCCGCGACGTGGGCCGTCGTCATCACGTCGTACTCCTCTGCGAGTCGAGCGGCCCCCTGAAAGCCCTGCGTCGTCGTGGTTTCGACGACGATGGGAGCGGGCCAGACCGACTGGCGGCCGTCAGCACGACCGTGATGGTCCTCCAGCAGCGACTCCACCTCGTGCAGGGCGGTCTCCGTCTCGACAGTCAGACGATCCGCAGGCGGATGCTCCACCGACGGCTCGCGGCCCATGATATCCGTAAGCAGCGCCTCGAATTCCCCGTCGGGGGGATCGTCCGCGAAGCCAGCGCCGTAGACGTTTCTGATCCCCGACTCTTCGTAGACATCGAGTTTGGCTTCGATCTCCGCCCGACCGTCCCAGATGATCTCCGTATCGTTTTCGACGAACGTCGTCACGCCGGACTGGATGGCCTCGAGGCAGTACAGCGCCGCGGCAGCGGCGTGGTCCTCCGACTCCATCGCGATGCAGGCCGGGCGCTTGACGTTGTACAGCCAATCGTACAGCCCTCGATCCGCGCTGTACGCGCCCCGGAGAATGATGTCGGAAACGTGGGTGTGTGCATTGATCAGCCCCGGGATGATGGTTCCGCCGTCGGCGTCGATGCGTCGTTCGGAGTCGTACTCGGCTTCCAGTTCGGCTGCCGGCCCGACGGCAGCGATCACGTCGTCTCTGAGGAGGATTGCCCCGTCCGAGATCAGTTCTCGATCGGCGTTCTGGGTGATGATCCGTCCGTTCGTGACGAGCGTCTCAGTCATCGGTTCGACCTCGCTGTGCTCCGTCTGCAACCGCCTGTCCTGACAGAACCGAGAGTCCTGCCGTTGGTTCCTTCGAAAGGTACCATACTCAGACATTTCACCCCAGTATCTAAACATTTGTGGGGTTCGAACTCCGGAAGGATGACAAATAACAGAGTGGCTCCGTATTCCGGTTCCCCGGTATCGTTGCGGTTTCGCCGAGCACATCGACCGGCGGATTTCGGCTCGAGTGGAGAGTGATCGGTATCTATAATTTCTTCGGGACAGTACCGGTAGCGCATGTCGGTCGATACAGTCATCGCGGGCGGTACCGTCGTTACTGCCTCGTCGACGTTCGACGCCGCGGTCGCCATCAACGACGGGACCATCGTCGGCGTCGGCGAGGAGGGAAATCTCCCCGAGGGAGACGTCCGAATCGACGCAACGGACCAGTTAGTTATGCCCGGGATCGTCGATCCACACGTCCACATCGACGACCACGTCTCGATCGATAGCTATCGGACCGCCACGAGCGCGGCCGCACTGGGCGGCGTCACCACCGTCATCGATTTCGCGTGGCAAGCCTACGAGAGCGAAGAGAGCCCGTGGGACGAACCGGCCCCGATCACTGACGGGCTCCAACGAAAGCGTGCCAATCAACGGGAGGCGCTCGTCGACTTCGGACTCCACGGCGGCATCCTCCGCGAGGGAGACGATCTCTTCGAGGAAATTCCAGACCTCATTGATGCCGGTGTGACATCGTTCAAAATGTACACGGCCTACGACTTCGGCGTCTCGAGCGGCTATCTGCGGCGGGTGTTCGACGTGCTCGCGGATCACGGAGCTGTCGGCGTGGTCCACACGGAAGACGACTCGGTCTGTCGATCCCTCGCGGCCGAGTTACGGGCGGCCGGAAAGGCGGCTCCCGAAGAGTATCCACAGTCTCGACCGGACTACGCGGAGGCGATGGCCGCCGAAGACGCAGTCCGGCTCGCCACCGAGGCCGGAGCGAAGTACTACGGCTTTCATACGAGCTGCCGCGAAGCGGTCGATGCGATCGCCCGGTTTCAGGACGACGGCTCTCGCGTCCGGGCGGAGACCTGTACGCATTATACGACGCTCGATGCGTCGATTTACTCGAGGCTCGGTAATCTCCCGAAAATCGCGCCGCCGATCCGGACGCCGGACGATGTCGAAGCGATGTTCGAGTCGCTCCGCCGTGGTGTGCTGAGCGTCATCTCGACGGACCACGTCGCCCAGCTGCGGTCGAGCAAGGAGAACCAGCCGTGGTGGGAGGGGCCCTACGGCGCGAACGGTGTGCAGGTGAGCCTGCCGGTGTTTCACGACGAGGCGATCAACGAGCGAGGGCTGAGCTACCCGTTTCTCGTCCGCGTCATGAGCACCAATCCGGCGGAAACGTTCGGACTCCCGAACAAGGGGACCCTCGACCCGGGAACGGACGCCGATATCGTCCTGTTCGACCCCGAAGCAACAGACACGATCACTGCCGAAGACAACGCATCTAAGGCGGATTACTCGATTTACGAGGGACGGGAGGTGACGGGACGAGTCACGAAGACGCTCGTCCGGGGAGCAGTGGTCGCTGAGGACGGCGAGATCGCGGCCGACCCCGGTCACGGGGAGTTCATCGAACGGAACGTCCCCGACTGGAGCGTGTGAGATTCTGTATTGCACGAAGGCAACAGTTTAAGTCATCGGCAGTGCGAACAACAACCGGCGATGGCCGACCTCACGATCGACGAGATCAATCACCTCGATGAAGCGGCGTTCGTCGACGAGTTGGACGACATATACGAGCACTCCCCCTGGGTCGCTGAGCGGGTCCGCTCGGAACGACCGTTCGCGTCGCTCGCGGAGCTACGAGACGCGATGAAACACGCGGTCGACGACGCATCGCGGGAAAAGAAACTGGAACTGCTCCGAGCGCATCCGGATCTCGGCGACCAGACCAGGATTACGGAATCATCCGCGGAGGAACAGGCCGCTGCCGGTCTCGACCAGCTTTCCCCCGAGATGTACGAGGCCTTCCAACGACTGAACGAACGCTACCTCGAGACGTTCGGGTTCCCGTTCATCATGGCCGTCAGGGACGAATCACCAGAGACGATCCGGGAGGCGATGGAACGGCGAGTTGAACACTCGGAAGCCGACGAGTTCCGGACGGCGCTGGCGGAAGTACACACGATCGCCCGGTTCCGGCTCGAAGATCGGTTTCCCACGTGATGGCAGCCGCCGACTGGTCCGCTCGGTACCGACGGCTGGCGTAGAACCGTCATTCTCGAGCTGTGCTGAATTACAGCTTCAGCGGCCCCCAGTTGATATTCTCCTCCGTTTATCGCGTATTATCCCCCCAATGTTGTACGAATACCAGTGTTTTTGTATGCTGATCCAGATGGTCCAGACAGACAATGACGGTTAATCAGAAGCGATCAGCGAGTCGTACTGCGGACGATTCCGAGCAGCGGACGATGAACTACGGCAAGGAGAAAATCGCCGTCTACCGTACGTACGCGTCCCCGCTCGAGGGGATTCGGACGATTCCCGAATCGTCGTTCGACGGTCGGGATAACACGCTGTTCGGCCTCGACGTGCGCGTCCAGGTCGATGGCGAAGCGTTCTTACCGTCGTTCAGCGAGGGTGACAACAGCACGGTGGTCGCGACGGACTCGATGAAGAATTTCGTCCTCCATCAGGCCGGCGAGTACGAGGGAGCCACCATCGAGGGCTTTCTCGAGTTCGTCGGCTCGCAGTTTCTGGACACCTACTCACAGATGGAGTCGATCCAGCTGTCCGCCGACGAGATTCCGTTCGAGGAGCGGGACGTTCCCAGCGAGGACGGCTTTGAGGATAGCGGCCTCGTCTTTCGCCAGTCTCACAACGAATCGGGCTTCGGGGAGATCTATCTCGAACGGAGCGAGGACGGTCCGGTTATCGCGGACCACATCAGCGGCGTAACCGACATCGAACTGGTCAAGGTCAAGGGGAGTTCGTTCACCGACTACGTCCAAGACGAGTACACGACGCTGCCGGAACGGGAGGACCGAGCACTGCACATCACCCTCGACATCTTCTGGACGTACGCGGAGTCGGCGGACGCACTGGGAACGGATCCGGAGCGATACGTTCCCGCCGAGCAGGTCCGCGATATCGCTCAGGTCGTCTTCCACGAGGTCGACTCCAACTCGATCCAGGATCTGATCTACCAGATCGGGCTGCGAGTACTCGAACGGTTCCCGCAGCTCGAATCCGTCAGCTTCGAGGCGAACAACCGCACCTGGATCCAGGAGCGCGATCTCGACGGGGACGCGAAAGTGCTGAAAGAGCCTCCGCGACCGACCGGATTCCAGCAGTTTTCGATGGATCACAGCGACCTCGAAGAGATGTCGGAATGAGCGCCGAACTGACGACACACGTTCTGGATACGGGTCGAGAAGGGCCCGCTCCCGGCGTCGAGGTTACGCTTCAGCGGCTGGATGAATCGAGCGAGGCCGAACAACTCGCACAGGGTGTCACCAACGACGACGGACGGCTAACCGAGCCCCTGCTCACCTCCGAAGAGATGGAGGCAGGCACGTACCAACTGTTGTTCGACGTCGGCGAGTACTACCGATCGGTCGACGACGAGTCATCGTTTCTCGACACGGTTCCCGTGCGCTTCGTGATCGCTGAACCGGACGAACACTACCACGTCCCGCTGCTCCTCTCGCCGGGAGGGTACACGACCTACCGGGGAAGCTAACGGGCAGTCTCGTCGCGGTTGTGGCGGTTCTTTTCACCACGGCGACGAAGTCGAGGCTTTCATGCCCGGAAATGTACCGTCCTCTTCACCCGGTGAGAAAGAGCTGCAATAATGATCACGTGCCGTCGGCCGTTTCGCCGGACGGTTCTTCTGTGAGAAGCATTGTCTGTCTGTCCGTTTCGAGCGGTACTCGCCATATCTAATGTATCGTTTTCGCTTTTCTACGTTAAAGATATATTTCCCAAACTGTTGCCTCTCTATCGTGCGATATCTGCCCAGACAGGAATATATAAATGCAAATGTTTGGAATATCGACGTGAGATGAGTTCCCCAGCCCCAGTTTCCCCGGCTTTTCGCCGTTCGACTCGCACACGGCGTAGGAGGGGTCTGACTCCCGTTCAGGCGGTTACGATTCAACGTTTCAATGGAATATGTCCGGAGAGGCCATCGCAGCGATTTCTCCGGGCGAACAGCGGGGAATCCGACTGGGGAACGAGTGCTAAATCGACGCGAGAGACCAATACGACATGATTCAACTATGAGTGAAGAACAAACGATACTCGAACTCGAGGGCGTGACCAAGGAGTTCGGTGACATCGTCGCCAACGACGGGATCGATCTCTCAGTACGGCGTGGCGAAGTTCACGGGTTACTGGGCGAAAACGGGGCCGGCAAGAGCACGCTGATGAATATCCTCTACGGACTGTACAGTCCGACGAGTGGTACGATCACGTTCGAGGGAACGCCCCGCAGCTTCGATTCCCCGAACGATGCGATCGACGCCGGCATCGGCATGGTCCACCAGCACTTCATGCTCGTTGCCCGGATGACCGTCCTGGAGAACATCGTTCTGGGCGAACGTGAGACCAAGTCAACCGGCGGTGTGTTGTCACCGATCAAGCGGCTATTCGGGCGAGAACGGGACGGGCCGCGCGAACGGGTCGAAGAACTCGCCGCGGAGTACGGGCTGACTGTCGATCCGGACGCGAACGTCTGGGAACTCGATATCGGCGAACGCCAGCGCGTCGAGATTCTCAAAGCGCTGTACCGAGACATCGATCTCCTGATCCTCGACGAACCAACCGCCGTCCTAACGCCCAACGAGGCCGAACAACTGTTCGAGACCATCGACACGCTCGTTTCGGAAGGGCTCACAGTCATTTTCATCACGCACAAACTCTGGGAAGTCGAAGAGATGGCCGACCGCGTCACTGTCCTGCGCGACGGCGAGAAAATCGAGACGATCGACGCCGACACCGTCAGCCAGCGCGACCTGGCTGAAAAGATGGTCGGACGCGAGGTGCTCTTTCGACTCGATACGGAACCGGTGGCTGTCGGTGAGCCGGTTCTCGAGGCGGAGGGACTCCGCGCGCGTGACGACCGCGGCGTCTCGGTCCTTTCGGGCGTCGACCTCACCGTCCGCGAGGGCGAGGTCGTCGGAATCGCGGGCGTCAGCGGCAACGGCCAACGGGAGTTGGCCGAGTGTCTGATCGGCGATCGATCGGTTCAGACCGGGCGGATAAGCGTCAACGGCACGGATCTGACCGGCCAATCCCCGCGGGCGTTCATCGACGCCGGCGTGTCGTTCGTTCCCGGAGACCGATACAAACACGGCTGTGCGGAGCAATTGAGCGTGATGCACAACGCCGGCAGTAAGGTGTATCGAAACGGCGAACTGTCGGGCGATAGCGCCTTGCTCGATTACGATGAGATGGAGACGTACGCCAATCAACTGGTCGAGGAGTTCGACGTCCGGGGCGTCGAGAACGTTCGGGAGACCGCTGCCGGGGACCTGTCCGGCGGCAACCTCCAGAAACTTATTCTCGCGCGTGAGATGCATCGTAAACCCGATCTACTCGTCGCGAACCAGCCGACTCGAGGGGTCGACGTCGGTGCGATCGAGCGGATCCGAGAACTCATGCTCGAACAGCGGACGGACGGAACGGGCGTGGTACTGATCTCCGAGGATCTGGACGAACTGCTCGATATGAGCGATCGAATTCTCGTGATGTACGACGGCCAGTTCGTCTTCGAGACGACACCAGAGGAGACCGACAAGTGGGAACTCGGCATGTACATGTCGACCGGAGCCAAACCGGACGGAACCGAGCGAACACAGCGAACCGAGGGGCTCAAATGACGCCCGCTATCGAAGTCGAAAGCCGAGAATCGACTCCGCGGTGGCTCGACTACGGGGCTCCCGTGCTGACGATTCTCGCGGCGCTGTTCGTCGCCGCAATCCCGCTTCTGTGGATCGGGGCCAACCCGATTCTCGTCTACGAGCAAATTTTCCTCGACAGCCTGCTGGATCTCGGCGGCATCGCCGATATCCTCACGACGGCGACGCCGCTATTTCTCGCCGGATTAGCCGTCTACATTCCGCTGAAGGCCGGCCTCTGGAATATCGGAGCGGAAGGACAGTTGTATGTCGGTGCGATCGTCGGAACGTATATCGGTCTGAACTACGGCGTTCCGAGCTACGTCCTACTGGTGTTAATGATGCTTGCGTCCGGACTCGCCGCCGCGCTGTACGGGGCGATCCCCGGGTATCTCCGGGCCGAACACGACGTCAACGAGATCATCTCCTCGTTGATGCTCACCTTCGCTGCGACGACGTTTACTGGCTACCTGCTTCGCGGACCGCTTCAGGGCCGCGGCGGGCAGACAGCGACCGATCGCCTCCCCGACGCCGCGGAGTTACCGACCGTCCTCCATCCCCGGCTTCACGTCGGTGTCGGCATCCTGGCGATCGCGGCGGTGCTCGGGACGCTGCTTCTGACCCGAACGAGGCTCGGGTACGAGATCACGTTTATCGGCTCGAATCCGGCCGCGGCGAAACAGGCGGGGATCAGCAGCTACAAGATCTACATCCTCGTCTTCCTTATCGGCGGCTTTCTCGCGGGGTTAGCTGGTATCATCGAGATCGCGGGCGTCCACGGTCGTCTCTTCGAGAGCTTTTCACCCGGATACGGATTCACAGCGGTTGCAGTCGCCCTGCTGGGCCGTAACGGCGTCTTCCGGGTGCTTCTCGCCGCACTGTTTTTCGGGGTCCTGACCGCTGGTGGAACGACGGTCGCAATCACGATGGACGTGCCGAACGCACTGGTCGACGTGATCGTCGCGCTGACGATCCTGTTTCTTCTGACCGCGGAGTTCATCACGGACTACCGATTAGCGGTGACCTTCGGTAGTAAGCCGGATTCCGGATCTGAGCCGAGTGTGGAGGGATCAGCATGAGTATCATCGCCGGCACCCTCGAATCGACCGTCCGGCTTGCAACCCCCCTGTTACTGGCGGCGATGGGCGAGGTCATCGCCGAACGTAGCGGCGTGCTCAATCTCGGTGTCGAAGGGATGATGCTAGCCGGGGCACTCGCCGGCTTTGCCGGGGCGATCTCCACCGGGAGTCTCTGGCTCGGATTCGCCATCGGGATGGTCGCCGGAGCTGCGCTGGCACTTTTGCACGCGGTGCTCTGTATCTCGCTCAAGGCAGATCAGGTGATCAGCGGGATCATGCTCACGCTGTTAGGGACGGGAGTAACGACGTACTTCGGACGGGCGTGGGTCGGCAGAAACGTCGACGGCTTCGACCAGATCCCCCTGCCGCTGCTGTCGGATATCCCCGTCGTTGGGCAGGCGTTTTTCAGCGTGACGGCGCTGGATTACCTCAGCCTGAGTCTCGTTCCTGTGATCTGGTATCTCCTCTTTCGGACGAACGTCGGCTCGGAGATCACCGCGGTCGGCGAGGATCCCGAGACGGCTGACACAGCCGGCGTGCCCGTCTTCCGCATCCAGTACGCCTGTGTTTTGCTCGGCGGCGCACTGGCAGGTGGGGCCGGCGCACAACTCTCGCTCGCGTTCACCAACTTCTGGGGCGTCGAGATGACCGCCGGCCGGGGCTGGATCGCCGTCGCGCTGGTCATCTTCGCGCAGTGGCACATCTGGCGGCTTCTCGTCGGAGCGTACCTCTTCGCCGCCATCGATGCCCTCTCCTTCCGGTCGGGTGCGGTCCGTGACGCGGTGCTTTCGGGGATCGATATCGCCGCGGTCGAGTCGGCGGTCGACTTCCTGCTCAACCCGCAAGTGATGAATACCTATCCCTACATTATGACGGTCGTCGTCCTCTGGTACGTCATGCGACAGGGCAATCTCAATGAACTGGGCGGGCCCTCGGCGCTGGTCGACGCCTACAGCCGCGAACAGGACTAACCCCTATCGACTCTGTCGGCCGTGTTGGACGGTCTGTTGTACCGGGTTTCCGACTCGTCCGCAGGACGCCGTGGTCGCGCTGGTACTGACGGCTACCGATCGTAGTAAAAATCCCGTCTCTCCCGCCGCTACAGTTCCTGCCCGTCGATATTGTCCATCTCGAAGGAACTCGAGTCGAACAGGACTTCCTCTTCGGACCAGTCTTCGTACGGCGTGTCGCTCCAGACGATTTCGTCGGCGTCGCCCGACTCCATGTCCTCTTTGATGCTCGTGACTTCCTCGACGACCTCGTCGGGCACTTCCGGTCCCGGATCGCTGATATCGACGGCCCCGTCCGCGATTCCCGGGAACGTATATCCGGCCTCCCACTCGCCGGCACGGACCTGTTCGATGATCTGCATGTAGACGACTTCCCAGTTGAAGACGGGGGTCATCAGGTAGTTGTCGCCCGCAGCGTCCGGCGCGGACTCCGCGTATCCTGATGCCCAGATATCGTTTTCCGCTGCCGTCTCGAGAACGGATGGTGAGTCCTGGTGCTGGGCCATGACATCGACATCCTCGTCGTCGATGAGCGCCTGGGCGTTTTCGCCTTCCGTCGCCGGGTCGTACCAGCTGTTCGTCCACCGAACGTACACCGTCGCATCGCCGTTGGCGTCGGCGACACCGGAAGCGAAGCCGTTGATTTCCTGGTAAACCGTCGACACCGGATTGGCCGCGACGTAGCCGATGTTGTCGTTCTCGGTGAGCATGCCCGCCGCATAGCCGACCAAGTATCGTGCGTGGTACAGTTTTTCGTGGAACGCACCGTAATTCTCGCCGGTATCAATTCCTGAAGCCACCTCGAAGGCGGTATCGGGATACTCCTCCGAGGCGGCAGCCATCGGATCGGTGAAACTCGCACTCAGACCGAACACGACATCGAAGCCGTCTTCGGCGAACTGGCTGGCCGTCTGTTCGACATCGGAGGCGTCGACGCTCTCGACGTAATCGCCCTCGAAGTCGTTCAGTTCGTCTGCGGTCGCCTGCCGACCTGCGTCGTGCGACGACGTCCAGCCCTGATCGTCCGCCTCGGCGAAGTAGATCCAGGCGGCAGAGAGTCCGGCGTCGCTGCTGCTATCCTCGCTGAGACAGCCGGCAGCCATTCCGAGCCCAGTAACCCCGGTGCTCGCCAGCAACTGTCGTCTCGACACTGTTCTGCGTGAGTCGTCACTTCTCTTCGACATACGACACCACATAACGAACTAACACCAATAAAACCAATCTTACAGTCAGTATTCGCCACAGTTCACAATCAGTCGTACAGATAATAATAAGGACCGCCCAGTTTGGGAGATAATTTGGAACTATCCACAACCACCTATTGTTAGTGCTACATCTACCAACTCGCGAGAAGCTGTTCGGTGTGAGATGGTATCGCAGTCAGGCCGAGCGATCGGAGATGGAGCGCGGAATTTCCAAGAAGCACGCAAGAACGCACAGAAACTGACACCGTAATCGATCCCCGATGCGGCCCAATTGACTTTTACGGTAGTAATCCGAATTCCTGCCCCATATCTATATGTGTAACGAGCTGTATCGTACAAACGAAAACGTGCGTTTTCCTTTACCATCGAAACTGCAGGATGTTCAATCGACGATCGGGAGTCGGCTGGGATGGACACAGCAGCGAACCACTGCCCGTGGGGATCGATCGCGATGACCCGCACTGACACCGTCGATCTGACGATCAGTGGGACACTAGTCGACGTTCTCAACGGCACGCTGCGGGAGACGACGGTCGCCGTCGACGACGGGGAGATCGTCGCTCTCGCCGATCGGCCAGCGAACCGCGAGATTGAAGCCGAGTACATCGCTCCGGGGCTCATCGATGCGCACATGCACATCGAGTCGTCGATGGTGACTGCGGCCCACTACGGTAACGCCGTGCTGGACCGCGGCGTCACCAGTGTCGTTGCAGACCCCCACGAGATCGCAAACGTCTGTGGACTGGCCGGCGTCCGTGGGATGATCAAAGACGCCGCACACACGCCGCTAAAGATTCGGTTCACTGCTCCCTCTTCGGTCCCGGCTTCACACCTACAGGACGGCGGCGCAACGCTCGACGCTGCGGCCGTCGAGGACCTGCTCGGCGACGAGCAGGTGATCGCACTCGGCGAGGTCATGAACGTTCCAGGCGTTCTCGCGGGCGAGGAGGCGATCCACGACAAGATCGAGGCTGCCCGCGAGCGCGGGCTCACGGTCGACGGGCACGCCCCCCGCGTGACCGGCTCCGAGTTGCAGTCAGTGGCTCAGTATCTCGACACCGACCACGAGAGCGTGACCGAGGCCGAGGCGCTCGAGAAGTTGAACGCCGGAATGCGCGTCTACATCCGCGAAGGATCCTGTAGCAAGAACCTCGACCGACTGATCGGGCTCGTAAACCGCTCGGATGTCGACAGCCGTCGACTCTCGCTGTGTAGCGACGACCGCGACGTAAGCGAACTGATGGAGTTGGGAAGCGTCGACTTCGCCGTCAGACGAGCGATCGAAGATGGGATCGATCCGGTCGAAGCGATTCAACTTGCAACGATCAACACTGCGGAGAGCTACGGTGTTCCGTTCGGTCGCGTCGCACCCGGCGCACCGGCCGATCTGGCGCTCCTCGACGACCTCGCGGCGTGGGACGTTGAACACGTGGTCGTCGACGGCGTCGTCGATCCGTCTCTCGAAGCGCCGCCGGAGACTGCTGTGGAAACCGACACCGTCGCGTTCGACCGTGTTGAGCCGGCAGAACTGGCACTTGAATACGCCGGCTCCGGCCCTGCCCGTGTGCAGGTGATCGATGCTGTGGGGCGGATCCAGACCAAGCGTACGGAACAGGCCCTCCCAGTCGAGTCCCGCGACGGCACTGACATCGTCGTTCCGGACCCGACAGCGGATGTGGCCGCGATATCGGTCATCGAACGCCACGGCGGGTCGGGCAACATTGGCAACGGCTTCGTCCACGGGCTCGGCCTCGACCGCGGTGCCGTCGGTGTAACCGTCGCGCACGACGCACACAACTGTCTCGTGGTAGGCGCGGCCTTCGACCCGATGGCCGCCGTCGCAAACCATCTCGGCGAAGTCGGCGGCGGCGTGGCGGCCTACGATCCAACGACCGATACGATCGAGACGCTCGAGCTCCCCGTCGGCGGCCTCATGTCTGACGAACCGCTGGCGGTAGTTACCGAACAGTTCGAGACAGTCCAGTCACAGGCACGGGCACTGGGTCTCGACCATGAGGGCGGCGTTCACACGTTGACCTTCCTCGCACTCGAGGTCATCCCGGAACTTCGATTGACAACCAACGGGCTGGTCGATATCGCGGCCTTCGAGTACACCGACGTGATACTCGATTGACCTCCACCCACCCGTGAACGGGTGGGATTCCCCGATGGGGATATTAAGGTTGCGCGTTTCCTCAGCGTTCAAATACGCTTTCGCGTGACGCTTTCAATGGTCACCGCTCGATTATTACCACGAGCGTGCTTTGCAGCGCGTGTAGCTCGGTCAAACGAGCCTTCCCACCTGCACGTGGCAGGCGACAGCAATGCTGTCGGCACGTTCTTCAACGTGCTGGGCCGCACGGTTCGCGTCACCGCAAGTGTTACGCCGTGCATGATTCACCCTCTCGATTGCTAATGTTCTCCGCAGCGTTCAAATCCGCGTGCCGTACGTATCCGCAATGCGAACACTCGAACTCACTCCCGTTACGACCTACGAGTTCACCACACTGGCTACACTCCTGACTCGTGTTTTCAGGGTCAACTTTCTCGACACGAATCCCTTCCTTTTCAGCCTTATACGTGATGAACTGCTGGAGTTCGTAGAACGGCCACGAGTGGACACCACCCCACTCACTACCGTCACGAATACCTTCGAGATTTTCGAGTTTGATGACGGGATTCTCGAATTGACTGGCGTACTCGACAAGTCGTTTTGAGAGGGTGTGGTTAGCGTCTTCGATACGGCGGTACTCCTTGTTACCAACGTGGTTGCGTGCGCGAAGCGCACCCGCTTCCTGTAGCGAATCACGAAGGGAACGGTAGTACCGTCGCACGAACTTGTATTTCTTCCCACTCACAAGGAACGACTCAGCACTCGCATCGTCTGGCGTTGCAGCGAGGATGTAGTTGTGGCCAACGTCAACACCGATAGGTGTTTCCTCGCCTGCGTGTTCTTCGTCGTATTCAACGGTGAACGAGCAGTGCCAATTGTCACCTTCGCGCCAGACGCTGAGTTTCGTTTTCTCAGCATTCCCATCGAGTAGGGCTTGGACGGGTTCTTCGATGCTGTCGTGGACGTGGATTGGTGTGTACCACCAATCAGAAATACACGGGAATCCGATGACAACAGAATCGTTCTCTGTTGTATGGATTTCCCAGTTCTGGTTGTTGACTTCGATGGGTTGTTCGCCCGTGTACTCGACGGGTTCGTCATTGTAGTCGTTCTTCGCATTGCGGATGGCTTGGTTTTGGAGTGCTGAGTAGAGTGGATTGTCGATATCGCCAGTCGTTACGGACGAGATGAGCGTGCCGTCCTCCCATCCGTCTACGAGCCATTGCTTGCACTCGCGGAGGATGAGGGTAGCTTGTTGCCACTCTCGGCGTCGAGAGCGACTAGGATTGCGGAACGTGGTTTCCACACTCACCTCGACCATTACACGTGTAATATAGTGTTGAATCCTTGTAAAAGTTGGTGGCTCAGAACGGGAGAATATCCAGACTGCTACTGTAGCGTGGTTTGATTCAGCAGTGACGGCTTCATCCCACGGCTAAAGCCGTGGGCTTTCGCCTGTACCTTCTGTAACAACACCGCAACTGTCCGCTCGAAGTACGGGTCACGATCTGAGACCGTCTTCAGGTACTCCAATAGACACTATTTAAAAGAATCTTGGGGAGGCGAGCAGGGTCGTGTATCGTTTGTAGCGTTCTGCCAGCCAGCGAAGGCTTGGAGCCACGATTCAGCTTTGACGGTTATGCGTGACTAAAATAGTTTGATCTGGAAACGTTTTGCTCCATCGACGAGAAACACAGCATCAGCAAGTTCGTATTTCTCCGGAGTTTCCTGCAGAAATCGCCCTGAATGCGGTCAGAATCGTTGGATACAACGTTATATGGCGGTCTTGTTCGTTTGCGGATCAACCGCAGTAGACAGCCAATAGCGGTGTTCGTCGAGTTGAATCACCGTCTCGTCAAGCGAACGTGGGTCGGATTCTCGTCAACAGCTGGCTGTAGATCGCACTTGTGAACCCAATCGTGAACGGCCTTTCGACTGCGTTCGACACCAGACTTCTACGATTAGTATACAGTATTCAAAATAGATAGTTTTGCAAGGTGGTGTCGAATACCTACCGCGTTAACCAGATGCTGCCGATTGCAGTCACGGGGAACGTCGGCTAGTTCCTCATGATATTTGGAAGCGAGTTCTGAAGATCTACTACGATCTCGAGCAGGTGTCTTACCGGGCGGCCCTCAACGTGTTCGAGGAGGAGCCAACCCCCGAAGGCATCTACTTTCACCCTCGACGATGGAACGCCAGCACACGTCGTCCGAGCAAATCTACCACGGGCTTCATGGGAATACCGCCCGAAGGACCGACCATGCAGGAGTTCGCTTTTACCGTCTCCTACGAGCGGGGAGCGGATAACATGATGGACGTCTTCATCGATCAGTCCGGACTCTACTCCCGAACGCTTTCGTGTCAGGCAACTACTGATACCATGTGGAGAGTAGACGAAGTGACGGGGCCGCGAGAAGCCCTCGAGGCGTACGATCGACGGCTCGAGAAACTGGAACGATGTACCAATCTCCAAGGAATGGGCGGCTGTCAGCTCGACTTGACGTACGAAGTGCTTGCTCGAGAGCCGACGAGCCGGCTCATCTATTCTCGACAGTCCGAAGGTAACGGGTGCCGATCGATTCCGTATCTCGCGGCCGACTACCTCGGGGACGGCATGTTGTGCCGAGCCGAACAGGACGGAAACGAGTACAGATGGCGGCTCCTCACGGACGACGAGGTGTCTCTGAGTCCGATTTACGACGCCCTCGAGGAACACCTTCGCGAGGGGCTCACGCTTGAGTTCGAGCGACTCGAGCAATCGCCCACGTGGCAGACCGGCCGCGCATCCGGTGCCGATCTGCCGTATGCACAGCGTGAAGCGCTCGAGTTGGCCGTCGAATACGGCTACTACGAGACGCCCCGCCGGTGCTCATTACAGGAGATCGCCGACGCCGAAGGGATTCCGATTTCGACGCTCCAGTACCGCGTGACACGCGCCGAAGCGTGGCTCGCGACGACATTCCTCTCGAACGAGCCGCCAGATCGGTCGGAATCCGCAGGGATCGCGGGCGACGAGTGACGGAACCCGGTCTTCGCTGTTTGCGGAGCGTGATATGAACGATCGGCGAGGGGTGTTGGTATGTTCCGAATCAAATCCTATTCCGTCCCGCCCTGAACGATGATTCGCAGATTCCATGAGACGAACGAGCGACGCTGACGGCCCCGACGTATCGAGGCGAAACTACCTCAAACTCGGCAGTGCGACGGCACTGTCGTTCGCTTCGCTCGGGAGTGCCGAAGCGGCCGATAGATCGGGGACCGCCGATTCGGACGGCGACTCAAACGGTCGAATCGTGATCAAAGACGGGACGGTCGTCCCCGTCGATTCGGATATCGGCGTCCGCCGCGATAGCGACGTTCTCGTCGAGGATGGAACGATCGAGCGAATCGACCGGTCTGTCGACGAGACGGACGCCCACGTCATCGACGCCAGCGACGCGATCGTCATTCCGGGATTCGTCAATTCCCATCTCCACACGTGGCAAGCGGGTGTTCGGGGCGTGGCGGGAGACTGGTCGTTCTCCGAGTACCTGGACACGATGCTCGGCGAAATCAGCAGTCACTACCGGCCCGTCGACGCGTATCTGGGCAACCTCTTCGGTGCCGTCGAGCAACTCAACGCCGGGACGACGACGATCCTGGATTGGTTCCACATCGCGAACTCGCCGGGTCACACCAACCGCGCGATAGACGGCCTCGAGGACGCCGGTATCCGGGCGGTGTTCGCACACGGCCCGCCGGGCGACGACAGCGCGACGTGGTGGGAGAACAGCACGGAACCCCACCCGGACGATATCCGTCGACTGCACCGCGAACGGTTCCCCACCGACGACGAGCGACTCACGCTGGCGATGGGGATCCGCGGCCCAGACTACTCGACGGACGAAGTCGTCACGCAGGATATCGAACTCGCTCGCGAACTCGGGATTCCGGCCTCGATGCACATTGGGTCGCTCGGCCCGGGCGGCGTGGAAACGCTCGACGAACTCGGACTCCTCGGCGACGACCTCAATTACGTCCACGCGAACCGCCTCACCGAAGACGAATTCGACCTCATCGGCGACTCCGGCGGGTCGGTGTCGACCACTCCCGAGGTCGAGATGCAGATGGGCATGGGGATGCCGGCGCTCCGAGAGACCATCGATGGCGGCGGGATTCCGTCGGTCGGTGTCGACATCGTTTCGAACGTGAGCGGCGATCTGTTCACCCAGACGCGGATGGCACTACAGGTCCAACGAGCACTCGACAACCAGCCGGCTGTCGAGCGAAACGAACAGATCGAGACAGTCTCGCTGCCCGCCGAACGCGCACTCGAGCTCGCGACGATCGACGGGGCCCGAGCGCTCGGCCTCGAGGACGAGATCGGCTCGCTGACGCCGGGCAAGCGGGCGGACATCACGCTGATTCGGACGGACGATATCAACACGTCGCCGGTCCACGATCCGGTCGAGACGGTCGTCTTCCAAGCGGGCGTCGCGAACGTCGATACCGTGCTCGTCGACGGCGAAATCGTCAAACTGGACGGCGACCTGTACAACGAGACGGCGAGGAAGCACCGCGACCGACTCATGGAGTCGGGCCGGCGGATCCTCCGGGAAAGCGGGCTCCGATAATCGACGGAATCCCCATCCCTCCGATTCCGCTCCGAATCGGGGGTCCAACGGCTCGGTATCATCGACACCGGTCTCGCCGTTGGGTATGGTTCCCAGTGGACCGGGGAACGCGGCATATATTTCCGGGATAGTGAACATTTCTTGGCAATCGAAATCACTACAGTCGACTCGAGAAAAGAAGAGTTAACTCTGCGGGATCCATCGAATCCAGTGATGTCTGAAACGACGGACGATAGCACGCCGTCTCAGTTCGGCCGACTCCTCTTTGCGGGTGGGCTCGCACTACTTGCGGTTCGCAACCTGACGAATCTCGACGGGCGCATCGCCTACGCGGACGCCAAGGGCGTTCCGTTCGCCGAGACGCTCGTCCCGGCCTCGAGCGGACTCCTGCTCGGCGGGAGCATCGGTATCGGCTTCTGGAAATCGCCGAAGCTCTCCGCGGCAAGCATCGCGACGTTCTTCGCGGGAGTCACGCCGGTCATGCACGACTTCTGGGCCGTCGATTCGGAATCGCGCGACGAGGAACTCACCTCGTTCCTCCAGAACCTGACGCTGCTTGGTGCCGCGATCGCCTTCTTCCGGCGAGCGAGTCGAAAGTAATGGCGGCCGCGTACTGGCGGCGATAGCCGAGCGGATTCGATCGATTCACACCCCTCTTTCTCGAGTCTCGTCCCGCCGAAACCCGCAAGGGAATCTGGTTGGGAAAGGGCTATTGTGCGATCGGTGCTACTACCACGCGATGAGCGAATCCATGGACGTCTTACTGCTAGGCGCGAGCGGACGCATCGGTAACCGAATCGCGGACGAGTTACTCGACCGGGGACACCGAGTGACCGGCGTCTCGCGCAGCGGGGCTCTCGAGCTCGACGACCCCGATCTGGTCGCGATTTCCGGCGACGCGACCGATTCCGACGATATCGCGAAACTCGCGACCGGTCACGACGCGGTGGCGTCCGCGCTGGGGCCGAGCGACGACAAGTCCCCCGAAATCCTCACGGAGATGATGGAATCGGCCATCGAGGGACTGCGACGCGCGTCGGTCGACCGACTCGTCTGGACCGGCGGTGCCGGTGGGCTCCATGTCGGCCCCGAGACGCGACTCATCGAGAGCGAGGAGTTCCCCGACGAGTGGGAACCGGTCGCGCGAGCCGCGATCGACGCCTTCGAAATTCTCAGCGACGCCGACGACCTCGAGTGGACCTATCTCGCGCCGGCCGCGATGATCGAGCCCGGCGAGCGAACCGGGGAGTATCGAACCGCCGCGGGAGAACTCGTCGCCGACGAAGAGGGAGACAGCTACATCACGATGGAAGACTTCGCGATCGCCTTCGCCGACGAACTCGAGGAGGCGAACGCGGTGCATACCTACCTCGGGACCGGGTACTGATCGGTTGCAATCGCGGGAGGAATTCGTTTGACGCTGAAAGAGAGTCTCGCGGCCGAGCGCGACGACTGACCCGCGGAGACACCGCGGTCGTCAGCCGTCGATCAGAACGGGATCAGAACGGGTAGTCTCGAGCGTCGTGCTGGATGGAGATCCACTTCGTCTCGGTTATTTCGTGGAGGAACGCGTCGCTGTTGTACGTTCCCATGCCGGAGGCTCCGATTCCGCTGAAGGGGACGTGCGCCTCGTCGTTGATCGGCTGGTCGTTGATGTGGACGTTCCCCGTTTCCATCCGATCGGCGATATCCTTCGCGACCTCGAGGTCGCCGGCGTGGACCGCGCCAGAGAGGCCGAATTCCGTATCGTTCGCGAGGGCGACGGCCTCGTCGACATCCGAGAACGGGATGACCGGGGCGATCGGACCGAAGTGCTCGTTACACGCGGCGGCCATATCGTTCGTGACGTCGGAGAGGACGGTCGGCGCGACGACCAGCGAGTCATCGACGCCGTCGAGAGGAACGGTTTTGCCGCCGGTCTCGAGGGTTGCCCCCGCGTCAACGGTCTCCTCGACGTAGCCGAGCATCTCGTCGCGCTGGCCCTCGTCGATGATGGGGCCGACGACCGTGTCCTCGTCGTGTGCGCTGCCGACCGGGAGCGACGCTGCACGCTCGGTCAGGCGCTCGACGTACTCGTCGTAGATGTCCTCGTGGACGATATGGCGATTGATACTGATACAGACCTGCCCCTGATGGACGAACGAACCGAACGTCGCACCGTCGATGGCGCGGTCGAGGTCGGCGTCGGCGGTGACGACGTGAGCGTTGTTGCCGCCGAGTTCCATCGCGGGGACGGCGAGGTTCTCCCCGGCGAGGCTGGCGACGTGCTGGCCGACTTCGGTCGAACCGGTAAAGGCGACCACGTCGCTCTCGGGATGGCCGGCGACCCGGTCGCCGATGTCGGAGCCGCGACCCGTAACGACGTTTAACACGCCGTCGGGGAGGTCGGTCTCCTCGAGGAGTTTGGCGAAGAGGAGACCGCCGGTGATGGGGGAGTTCGTCGAGGGTTTGAGGACGACGCTGTTCCCGGCGGCGATGGCGGGTGCGACGGCCCGCATCGAGAGGTTCAGCGGGAAGTTCCACGGCGAAATGACCGTGACGACGCCCTTGGCCTCGCGCTGGACGAGGTTTTCCTTCCCGGGGATGTTAGAGGCGGCGTGTTCGCCTTTCATCCGGCGCGGGAGCGTCGCGGCCTCGCTCGCGTGATCGGACGCGATCTGGATCGACGTCTCGCCCATGATACGCGAGCCGCCGACTTCGGCCGCCAGTAGGTCGATGATTTCGTCCCGGTGAGTGCGGATCGCCTGCTGAAACTGTTCGATAACGTCCTGCCGACGCGCGGGCGGTTGGTCCGCCCACTCCGTTTGTGCCTCGGCCGCGGCCTCGTATGCGGCGTCGACATCCGCTTCGGTCGCGGCGGCGACCTCGGTGATCACGTCGCGGGTCGACGGGTCCGCTACGGCGATCGTTTCACCGCTCTCGCTCGAGGTCCAGTCGCCGTCGATGTACAGTTCGTCCCACGTACCGTCGAGTAGTATCTCGTCTGGCATCGTGTTTTACCAAATGGTCTAATCGCGTAAAAGGAGCAGGAACGGAGAAATCCGTGCCGCTTCACAGCGAGCAGATAGCGAGTCGTTCGCAACGAGTGGGCTGAGACCGACGGCCGAAGCGATGGGCAGGATCGCGCTCAGTCGTCTCGAGCGGGCTGCGGGCGAAGCGCGGGGAGAACGAACTCGTCGACCGCACGCAGTGCCTGTTCCGGGGCGTCGTCGTGGCCGAGAGAGATTTTTCTGGCCCGTGCGGCGTGGATGACGTCCGTGATGAGTTGTGCCATGTCCGCGACATCGACCTCGCGAAATTCGCCCTGCTCGATGCCGATGCGAAGCACCCGCGCGATGTTCTCCCGGATTTCGTCGTAATGTTCGTTGAACGCCTCGCGATGGCGGTCGTTGTGCTGGGCCTGCGAGAAGAGTTCGTGGTAGACTTTCATGCGCTCCCAGTGGTCGAACTCCGCGCCGAGGTCGGGCCCGAAGAGACACTGTTCGATACGAACGTGCAACGCCTCCCACGGATCCGCCGTTTCGTCCACGTCGGGTTGGTCCTCGTACTGCTCGACGAGGTACTCGAGAAACGAGGAGATGAGGTCGTGCTTCCCGTCGAAGTGGTAGTGGATGAGCGTGCGGCTCTTATCGAACTCCGCCCCGATATCCCGCACGCGCAGGTCCGTCGACCCATGCTTACTGAGGGCTCGGAACGTCGCCTCCATGATCGCCTCTCGAGTCTCGAGAGACGAGTCCGATTCGTGCGTCGAGGGCATACCGGCCGGTACGAGCGAGCGCCTTATTAGCGCACCGGGACTGCACTCGAGTCGACGCTCTGAGAGAGCGTTCCGGACGACCGATCCCGCCGGGGCACGGAACGCGTTCCGATATCCTTTACCGGTCGGTCAACGAACTCGCATTCATGAGCCAGTTCGATCGAACCGCCGACGCCGGGACGGGGGCAGAGGGGGATATCGACCGCGACGGCGGCGTCAAACCGGTCGCCCGGACGGAGTCAGAGATGGTCCCCGCGGACGTCTTCGCCGTCCTCGGGAACGACACGCGCGTCGAGATCCTCCGTGCGCTCCTCGAGCTCGGTGCCGACGACGCTCCCGTCCGCTTCACGGAACTCTTCGAGCGGGTGGACATCGCGGACAGCGCGAACTTCAACTACCATCTCCAGAAGCTTACCGGCCACTTTATCAAGCAAAGCGACGACGGCTACGCGTTCCGCTATCCCGGGCGGAAAGTCGTCAGCTCCATCTTCACCGGAACGCTCACCGAGCGGGCCCAACTGGGCTTCTTCCCCGCCACCGGTTCCTGTTACGCCTGCGACGGCCCCCTGCACGGCTGGTACGTCGACGACACCCTCACCATCGGCTGTACCGACTGCGGTACCATCCAAGTGAGCTATCCCTTCCCCTCGGGCGGACTCGACGATCGCACGACGGACGACCTCCTCCAAGCGTTCCACCACTACGTCCGCCACCACTACTGTCTCGCCGCCGACGGCGTCTGCCCCGAGTGTACCGGCCCGGTCGAGACCGACCTCGTCCGCGATCCCGACGATGCGGACCTCGATGTGGCCGTCGAGCACGTCTGCCAGCGCTGTAGCTATCGGCTCCAGTCAACGGTCGGCGTCACTCTCCTCGACAACGCCGAGGTCCTCGTCTTCCACTCCGAGCGCGGCGTCGACGTAAACACCGAACCCTTCTGGCACTTCGACTGGTGCGTGAGCGATCGGCGGACGACGGTCACCGAAACGGATCCGCTGCGCGTCCGGGTGACCATCCCCTGCGGGGACGACGAACTGCAGGTCCTCCTCGACGATTCCGTCTCCGTCGTCGACACCGCCGTCGTCGAGCAGCTCCCCGAATAGCGCGCTCATCGGGGGTCGGTCCTCGAGCGGGCGTATAGGGCGTATGGACGGGGAGACAACTCTCCGACTCGACTGTACTCGGTTACAGAAACGTCCGCAGTCGACCAGCGGACGACAAACCCACGGCACCCATCAATGCCCTGATGGGGCCTCAGCGGGCCGAGAATCGCGCGATCGTCGCGCGTGGCCGCTTATTCGAAGCGTTCGACGGCCGCTTGGTAGCGGCTCGAGGGTTCCTCCCAGTCGACGACATCGAAGAAGCTCTCGACGAAGTCGCCGCGGGCCGGCCCGTAATCGTGGTAGTAGGAGTGTTCCCAGACGTCCAGCGCCAGAATCGGGTGGCTCCCCCAGAGCGCACCTTGGTCGTGCTTGTCAACGACGACGTTTCGCAGTTGCTCGCTGTGGCTGTCGTAGACGAGCAGCGCCCAGCCGCCAGCGGCGGACGCGGCGGCCTCGAATTCGCCCTTCCAGGCCTCGTAGGAGCCGAAGTCCTCCGCGATGCGGTCGGCGAGGTCGCCCTCGGGCTCGTCGCCGCCCTCGGGGCTCATGGACTCCCAGAAGAGGGTGTGAAGAACGTGTCCGGAGCCGTTGTGGGTAACGTTGCGGAGCGCGCCCGCGGAGGAGGAAAAGTCGCCTTCCTCACGGTTCTCCTCGAGCGTCTCTTCGGCTGCGTTCCAGCCGTTGACGTAGCCCTGATGGTGCGTGTCGTGATGCCAGGTCAGTACCTGTTCGGACAGTGCCGGCTCGAGCGCGTCGTAGTCGTACGGCAGCGGCGGTAGTTCGTAGTCGCTCATGTTTCCAAGTAGGGCAACACACGCCGCGAATATGAACGTTCTCTGTATCGTGTTCAAGTAATCGGACTGGTATTCCGTATCGCCCGTTGCAGGCTAAGTACACCTTGTGTGGACCGATGCGGACGAGACACTGTCTCGTCAGTGACGGGATCAAGATTCCGCATACGAGATGCTTATCAGGAGTGAGAGCCTCGGATCGCATATGACAACAGATGAGACCGGGCAGAGTCGTGACGAACCGATTCCGGGCCAACTCGTCCGACACGGGACGGGCGTCAACTCGAACCGCGCGTTCCCGACGAACGACTATCCGTCGAACCTCGACCCGTTCGTTCTGTTCGAGCGCTTCTATATCGATCCGGATAAAGGCTTCCCGATGCACGCCCACAAGGGCTTCGAGATCGTCTCGTACATGATCGAGGGCGGGATGGACCACGAGGATTCGCTGGGCGTCGAGCACACCGCCTACGAGAACGATGCCATGCGTATCACGACCGGCAGCGGGATCCAACACTCCGAGTTTCCCGCTGACGGCGCGGCCTGTAACGGCCTTCAACTCTGGGTGAACCTCCCGCGCGACGACAAGGAAGCGGACCCGGACTACGTCGACGCGTCGGCGGCGGAACTCCCCACCGCAGAGTTCGACGGCGCGACCGTGACCACCGTCGTCGGCGACGGCTCGCCGATCGATCTCCACACGGAGATGGAGTACCTAGATGTCCACGTCGCCGATACGTGGACGTGGACGCTGCCCGACGGCTGGTCCGGCTTTCTCTACGGTGTCTCCGGAGCGGGGTCCGCCGACGGAAATGACTTCGATGAGGGCGACGTTCTCCCCGTCACGGACACCCGAGACGTCGTCGTCGAGAACGACAGCGACGACCCGTTCCGTCTCGTCGCCGTCTCCGGCCTGCCTCACGAGGAGCCGATTCGCCAGCAAGGCCCGTTCGTCTTCTGAGCATCCGTCGGACACTCTTTCGACGGATCTTCTGTGATCTCGTTCGTGGGTTCTCGTCCTTCCTGAGACCGAACATCCTCGCGCTCGATCGACTCACATCGACAGTTATAGGGAGTCGATGGCACGGAATCCAGACGATTTCGAACCGATTTTGACCAAATGGTACATCTTTCATTTACAACTGTATGGCTGTACAGCGAGTATGTGTCAAGACGAGCCGGTCGGATTAGTGTTTCTCTGTGCTAGTTACCCGTGTAATCACGTTATACCGACGGGTAAAAAAGTATTACTGCTCTCGAGAATCGTGTGAGATCCAACACTCGAGTTGGTATAACGAAAGACCAACGTATCCACACCAATCACTTTCGAATAGTACTCTACAACTCGAGAGGTAGTCGATACTCGTAATTTGATTGCAACTCGTAGTGGCTTCGAAGGAACAGTCTACAATCGGTGCTGGCGGATCGCCAAATTACGTTTCGGTCGGTGAGTTACTGATTCGGGTTCCACATCATCGCGGTACATGGTAACCGGATAGAAAAGTCGAGAGAATCATCAAACCGACTCAGTTCGGTGATGAGTGTCCTCATAGAACGTGCCTGTACGGATTTCTCGATGAGTCGTATACACCGTCGATACTTCGCGATATCGCTCGCCGATACGTCATCAAGACGGATTCCGATGGCGGTGAAAGCAGCGAAGATCGAGTTGATTCTGGATGTATATATTCTCCGATAGAACGTAATTCATATTCGTTTCTATACAATTCGAATAGCGCCAAACTGACGATTGCAGGATGGAAATGTGGGACCGCGACACCCGGAAGATGTTACAAGCCAACGACATTCCCATAGTCGGGTGAACTATCGTGCGATTACAGAGGACGGCGTAGAAGCGATCGGCGACGGACTGGTGACGTGATACCTCGAGGAGCAAAGCGACAGGGCCGACGGTGGGAGAGGGGTGCTCATCGTCGGGGGCCACAGTAGGGTGTTGGTAGGTGGCTGATTGGATCGCGGTCTGTCGCGCACAGCGGGTTGCGCGACGGGTAACACGTTCGGGGACATCCTTATCAACTTCTACCCAATTCCCAGTTACTCGAAACCGTCCCGTTCGGCGACCGATCAGTTCACGATGCCCGACTCGACGCCGCGATTAGGACTGCGATCCGCGACGAGCTCGCTGTCCCGCTGGCGGCGACCATCCGACGATTCGAGTGTGATCGCCTCGAGGTAGCGGATCAACCCTCTCCTCGGCATCCGACATGACCGTCACAATCGGGCGATCGGCCTCGAACAGGACGGACTGGGTCGTGCTCCCGAACAGCGCCTTGCCGGTCGATGAGCGCTTTCTGCCGCCGCTTACGATGTACTCAGCGTCGATCTCGAATGCGACATCCAGAATCGACGGGACCGGGACCCCGATGTCAGACCGTCGAGCTCGTCTCGAGGTCGGCGTTCTCGAGCGTTTCGACGACGACTTCGTTCGCGACGCTACTCGTTCCGAAGGGAGATCGACTCGAGTCCATATCGTAATTCAGTCGGGTGAGCGGTGTATCCGGTGACCTCGGCTGCGGTCGCGATGACGGTGGTGGAATCGGTGATGGCCGCGATCGGAGCTTCGTGGGCGATTATCGACTGGATCTCGTGGTAGCGTTCCCGCCGGGCCGCGTTGTCGTCGACTGCCCGCGCGTCCTCGAGGAGCGTATCGACGCGATCGTTCTCGTAGCCGTGATGTAACGTCGCCGCCCTCGAGTGGACCATCTGGGAGAGCCGGTCGGGGTCGGGGTACCAGAGGGTGCCCCACGACGTGAAATAGGCGTCGAAGGAACGCTGGCCGACTCGATCAGTCATCGCGCTGTACTCGAGGACCGTCACGTCGACATCGATCCCGACATCGGCAAGGTGGTCCTGCATCACTTCGGCGATGATCGGGAGGTTTCTGTCGTCGAACGTGAGGAATTCGACGGAAAGCGTCGTGCCGTCGCGGGTTCGGGTCCCGCTAGAGCCGTCGGTCCACCCGGCGTCAGAGAGCAACGACCGAGCCCGACTCGGATCGTACGGATTCCGGTCGAGATCCGGGTTCGCCCATTCCGTGATCGACGGGGAAAACGGGGACACAGCGGGATTGCAGATCCCACTGAGGAGCGATTCAGTGATCGTCTCCCGGTCGATCGCAAGGGAGACGGCCCGCCGAACCCGTTCGTCGGCGAACGGCTCCGAGTCGGTGTCGAACGTGAGAAACCGAATCCGAGGGATTTCCGGCGTGTAAACGTCGATTCCGTCGGTCGACTCGAGCGAGTCAACCATCTCGTAGGGGAGAATTCGCGCCATCTCGAGTTCGCCGTTCTCGAGTTTCATCCGGCGCGTCTGCTCGTCTGCGACGACCTCGTAGCGAACGGACTCGAGGGCGGGCGACTCCCCGTAGTAGTCGTGAGAGACGGTTCGGATCGACGTTTCGGGCTGGAACGAATCGACGGCGAACGGGCCGGTGCTGAGCAGGTCAGTGACCGCGCCGTCCGCGTCGATCGCCTCGGGACTGAGGATCACCGCTTCGTTTCGCGAGAGATGTGCCGGCAGCGGAGTGAACGGTGTCGCCGTCGTCACGGCGACGGTGGTTTCGTCGACCGCTTTGACGGTCTCGATCGGGACGTCCGCGAACGCGGCGGCGTCGACGGCCCGGCGAAGCGAGGCGACGGCGGCCGCTGCGTCGACGGCGGTTCCGTCGTGAAACGTGACATCGTTCCGAAGCGTAAACTCCCATCGCCGGTCGTCGAGTCGCTCCCACTCGGTCGCCAGTTCGGGAGCCGGAGCGGCGTCGTAATCGACGCCGACCAGTGCCTCGGTGATGCCGAGCCGACGGAGCATGCTGCCGCCGTCGAGGGGGTCCCGGTTCGGTTTCCACGGGCCGCCGATCCGGAAGTCGGCCGCGGCGGGTTCGCTCGAGAGACAGCCGGCGACGGCGAGCGTCGCGGTTCCGAGCGTCGTTTGCAGTGCGGTTCGGCGATCCATCGAACGGCGTCCGTTACGTGTCATTGTGTGGGAAGTTGTCGGTGGCCGGAATCGCATCCAGCAGCGTTTTCGTATAGGGGTGTGACGGCGTCGAGAGGACCGAGCGAGCGCGCCCCGTTTCGACGAAGTGGCCGTGGTGCATCACGGCGATCCGATCCGCGACGTGGCGAACGACCGCGAGGTCGTGAGAGATAAACAGGTACGCGAGGTCGAGGTCTGCCTGCAGATCGGTGAGCAGGTTCAGGATCGTCGCCTGAACCGAGATATCGAGGGCGGCGGTCGGCTCGTCTAACACGAGCACGGACGGCTCGAGTGCGAGCGCGCGGGCGATCGCGACGCGCTGGCGCTGCCCGCCGGACAGTTGATTCGGATACCGGTCGGCGCAGTCAGCGGCGAGACCGACCAGCGAGAGCACCTCGGCGACGCGGTCGTTGCGCCGGGACTTCGACCAGCCCGCCTCGAGCAGCGGTTCCGCGATCGATTGGGCCACCGTCCGCTTCGGATCGAGACTCGCACCGGGATGTTGGAAGACGACGCCGAGCTCGGCGAGCTGTGCGTTCGTGCGCGCGTCGACGCCGCCAACGCGCTGGCCGCGGAGTCTGACCGCCCCATCGTCGGGTTCCTCGAGGCCCGCGATCAGTTTCGCGAGCGTCGTCTTCCCACAGCCGCTCTCGCCGACGAGCCCGACGGTCTCGCCGGGTGAGAGCGCGAGCGAAACGCCCTCGACGGCCGGAATACGGTCGTCCGATCCGAGGAGACGGTCGAGGAGCGCGTCGGATCGTCGGAACGATTTCGTGACACCCTCGAGTTCGACGACCGGCTCGCTCGAGTGTGGGGGCTCCTCGGCGAGGTCTCGGCCGTCGGAATCGGTCGACGACGCGGCGGTCGCATCGCCAGTTGCCGGCGATTCGACCGACGCGTCATCGACGGGCGCGTTCACCGCGGAGGCTGCCGTTCCGCCGTCGACGGCCAGCGCCGACGGATCGGGTGTCGCGTTCGATGGCTCCGGCGTCTCGTTCGCTCCCTGCGTCGGCCGCCGTTGGGTGTGTGCCGACTCGAGCGATGCGTCCCGCGCCGCGGACACGCCGCATCGAACCGTGCGCTCCGGACCGGCCGAGACGACGGGCGGGTCCCGCTCGCGACAGTCGTCGGTCGCGAACGGGCAGCGATCGGCGAACGCACACCCCGCCGACGGAGCGGTGCCGTCCGGCGGCGTGCCCTCGACCGTCGGAAGCTGCGAGTCGGGTTCGGCTCGGCTCGGCAGACACTCGAGCAGCGCTTTCGTGTAGGGGTGGGCGGGATCCGATCGGAGCTCGTCGGTCGGCCCTCGTTCGACGATGACGCCGTCGTACATGACGACGACCCGGTCGCACAGCGCCGAGACGACGTCGAAGTCGTGGCTGATCACCAGCATCCCCATTCCGCGTTCGCCGTTGAGTTCGGCAAGTCGCTCGAGAATGGCCGCCTGTGTCGTCGCGTCCAGACCCGTCGTCGGCTCGTCGGCGATCAACAGGGACGGCCGGCGGGCGAGCGCGATCGCGAGCATCGCCCGCTGACGCATGCCGCCGCTGAACTGGTGGGGATAGGCGTCGATCCGCTCGTCGGGACGGGGGATGCCGACGGTCTCCATGAGCTCGAGGACGTCCGACCGGAGTGCCGTCGATCGGAGCCGGGAACTCGCCCCGAGCGCTAACTCTTTGAGGAGCGGCTGGCGATCCGGCTCGCGGTGGATCCGCAGTGCCTCGGCGATCTGTTCGCCGATCGGATACACCGGATTCAGCGTCGCCGACGGGTCCTGGAACACCATCGCGAGTTCCCGTCCCCGAAGCCGCCGGAGCGTCCGGTCGTCGGCCGTCGTCAGTTCGTGGCCACCGTAGCGAACGCTACCGTCAGTGATCTCACCGGGCGACTCGAGGCGGACGATAGACCGCGCGGTAACCGACTTCCCGCAGCCGCTTTCGCCGACGAGACCGACGGTCTCACCGGGTTTGATTTCGAACGACGCGCCGTTGACCGCGTGGACGGTATTGGATCGGGTACGAAACCGGACGTGGAGGTCTTCGATCTGGAGTGAGTTGGTCATAGTTACGTTCGTCTCCGTTGGTGGTCGTCGAGATGATCGGGATCCAATGCGTCTCGCAGGCCGTCGCCGAGGAGGTTGAAGCCGATGACGGTCAGCATGATCGCGACGCCGGGTGCGGTGACGAGCCACGGTGCCGATCGCAGATAGCTCCGGCTGTCGGCGATCATCGATCCCCACTCGGCCGTCGGGGGCTGGGCACCGAGTCCGAGATAGGAGAGTCCGGCGGCCGCGAGTACGACCGTTCCGAGGTTGAGCGTCGCGAGGATCACCACCGGGCTCGCGACGTGGGGTAACAGGTGCCGGCGGACGAGCCGGTGCCACGGCGTCCCGTAGAGCTTCGCCGACCGGACGAACGGTCGCTCTCTGATCGAGAGGACGCTCCCTCGAACGACCCGCGCGTACGACGCCCAGCCGACGACCGAAAGGGCGACGACGACGTTTCGAAGGCTCGGACCGAGAACGCCGGCGATCACGAGCGCGAGCACGAGTCCGGGAAACGCGAGTTGGATATCGACGAACCGCATCAGGAGGGCGTCGACGACGCGGCCGCCCGTCGCAGCGATCAGTCCGACCGCCGTGCCGATCACGAGACGGACGGCCGTCGCCCCGAGCGCCAACGCGAGCGAGACGCGAGCCCCATAGACGAGCCGGGTGGCCACGTCGCGGCCGAGCGCGTCGGTCCCGAGCGGATGGGCGAGTGATGGCCCCTGCAACCGGGTCTCGAGCACCTGCGCCGTCGGATCGTACGGCGATACCGCCGGACCGACGAAGGCGACGACCGCGAGCAGTCCGACGATCCCGCCGCCCAGCCGGATTGCGGTGTTCGTCCGCAGGACGAGCCGTCGACCCCGCTCGAGGAGGCCAGCCAGACGCGTTTTCACGGGGGTGCGTTCGGAGTGCGGTTCGCTCACGGCCGCTCACCCCCGCGTCCGCGTTCGATGCGGGGATCGAGCGCGACGTACGCGATATCGACGAGTTGGTTGGTCACGACGAACACGGCCGCCGTCACCAGAACGACGCCCTGAACGATCGGGTAGTCTCTGGCGAAGACGGCATCGACGAGTAGCGTTCCCAACCCGGGGCGCTGGAAGACGGCCTCGACGATCACCGCACCGTTGATCACCGTCCCGAACTGGAGCCCGACGATCGTCACGACGGGGACGAGGGCGTTCCGGAGCGCATGTTTGTACACGACGAGTCGCTCGCGGACGCCTTTCGACCGCGCGGTATCGACGTACTCGGCGTCGAGGACCTCGAGCATCGACGTCCGGACGAGCCGCGTAACGATCGCGGCCATCCCGGTGCCGAGCGTGATCGCGGGCAACACGAGGTGACTGAGAGTCCCCGCGCCGCCGACGGGCGTCAGGCCGAGCCACAGCGAACAGACGAGAAGCAGCAGGTAGCCGAGCCAGAAGTTCGGCATCGAGACGCCGATCAACGCGGCGATCTGGCTGGTCCGATCGATCCAGCTGCCGTGGTGGACGGCGCTTATCACGCCCATCGGAACGGCGACGACCACCGAGACGGCCGTCGCTGCCAGCGCGAGTTCGAGCGTGTTCGGCAACTGTGCGAGCACCAGCGAGGTGACGGGCTCGGAGTGGTAGTACGAGGTTCCGAGATCGCCCTGAATCGCGTCGGTGAGCCACGAAATGTACTGGACGAGGAAGGGGTCGTCCAATCCGTGTTCGGCCCGAAAGGTCGCAACCTCGGATGCCGACGGGGGGCTCTGCCGTTGCTCTCGGAGGATCGTATACGCCGGATCACCCGGCGTGAGAAACACGAACCCGTACGTGATCATCGAGACGCCGACCATCACGGCCGACAGCGATCCGAGTCGGGCAGCGAGGGCACGCAACATCTCAGTGGTGGGCGTACACAGGCGGTCGTGCTCGAACGCGTCCCCGCGAGCGGTCGTCGCGGCCGGTGGCTCCGCGTCGACATCGCACTCGAGCGACACAGTGGGCAATACGTTGCGGTCGCAAAGCCGCGGTCAGCCGCCCCATGAAGACGATTCGGGGCGACCTACAGAGGGGACCGTCGCCAGTCGGTCGGGTAGCGTTGGGGGAAACCATACAACCTTGTTTGAAGTACTGAAGGTTTAGTTGTAAAGGTGTGGGTTTCGCCGTGATCGCTCCATCCGACTCGATGGAGTCATCCTCACAGCCAACAGTTTCTGCGAGTGATTCGAGTGAAAGCGACTCGACGAGATCTACTGAACGAGCGTCGGCCACAGGATCTGAAACCACATGGACGTGCTCACACCCGCGGAACTCGAAAGGACTCTGACGACCAACTCGAGTTCGAGACGGTGGAGCAACTCGTCGGTACCGAAACCGCTCAACGGCTCCGTTGACTCGAGATCCCACCGATAGCGCCACTCGTCGTGGGCCCGGTCAGTGTAGTCGCGCAGGTTCTCCCAGTTGGCGAGCGACCGCGCCGCCCAGCGCGTTAGCGCGGTCTCAGGATGAGTGAAATAGAGCGCGTCGGACTCCGGGGAGCCGTTCGACTGGCCCGCGGTCGTCAGCACCATCGAACAGTCGAAGACGCTGCTGGAGTGGTCGTGGTCGATGGCGGGATACCCGTCAAGAGCAGGGCAGCCATCCACTGTTCCCCCGAGAGAAGGTCACAATCAGTTCTCGATGCGACGGCACAACTACACAGGCACAGCAGCCGGTCCTCGAGAGATGTCGAACGGGGAGCGCGACTCGAACGACGGCTCGGCCGGCCCGACGCGACGAGCCCTGCTCGCCGGTTTCGGCAGTGCGAGCGCGGGGTTGCTCGCGGGCTGCTCGACGACGCTCGGAACGGGATCGGGATCGACGCTCAGAGTCGGAACGCTCCGCCCGCCGATCGAACTCGATCCGATCACCGCCCACAGTATCGGCTCGGAACAGGCGATTGACCGGGTATTCGAGGGGCTCTATGCCTACGGCGAGGGAACCGACATTGTGCCCGCGATCGCGGCCGGCGACCCGACGATCGGAAACGGCGGTCGAGAGGTGACCGTCGAACTCGACGACCGGGCTCGGTTTCAGAACGACCGAGCGGTGGTCGCCGAGGACGTGGTCTACTCCTATACCGCGCCCCTCGAGGAGGACGCACCGACCGCGTGGCGAGTGAGTCCGTTCGAGTCGATCGAGGTCGACGGTGAGCGGACCGTCCGATTCACGCTGGCGGAACCGTACCCGGCGCTCGATCACGCGCTCACCCACCCGATCGTCCCCCGGCAGGAACGCGAGGACGACAAGGAGAGCTTCGCCACCGATCCGATCGGTTCCGGCCCGTTCGAAGTCGCCTCGTTTAGCGCGGAGAAGAAGGCCACGCTCCGTCGCTGGGACGACTACTGGGGAGAGACAACGCCAGATATCACTCGGCTTACGATGGCCTACGTCGAGTTCCCGGTGACCCAACTGACCAGCCTTCGGACGAATCGCAACGACATGATCGAACCCGTCTCGCCGCTGATCGTCGACTACGTGAGCGACGTCGCGAACGCGTCAGTGAAGCGCCAACAGGGGTACACGTCGTTTTACTTCGGCTTCAACTGCAACGAAGGACCCACGACCGACCCGCGGGTTCGGGAGGCGATCAGCTACTGTCTCGACCTCGAGAAAGCCGTTTCCGAGTTCATCGAGCCGATGGGACAGCGCCAGTACGGTCCGCTGCCGCCGCAGGTCGCCGACGAGTGGAGTATGCCGACCGACGAGTGGGCGGAGCTCGCGAACGAGAAGAACCCTGAACGAGCCCGGCAACTGTTCCGCGAGGCCGGCGAGGCCAGCGGGCAGCTTCGCATCCTGACCTCGATGGATCCGAAGCACAAGGAGTTCGGCGAGGCGCTCGCCGGCGGTCTTCGGGACGCCAGCCACGGCGCGCTCGTCATCTCGAAGCCCGAGTCGAAATTCCTCGATCGGTACGTCTCCGGCTCCGAGCGCGACTACTCGGTGTTCGTCGGCGAGATCACGGGCACGCCCGATCCGGACTCGCATCTCTACCCGACGTTCCACGAGAACATGACCGGCGTGACCAACGGGACGTTCTACCGCGAGGACGCGGTCATGGAACGGCTCGCGTCGGCGCGAACGACGGACGATCGGGAGCAGCGACGCCGTCTCTACGAGGAAGCGATCACGCGGTTGCTCGAGGATCGGGTCTGTCTCCCGATCTGCTCGTTCGAGAACAGCTTCGCCGTGGACGCGGGCGTCGAGAATTTCCGCGTCCACCCGATCGCGCGGGTCAATCCGCGACTCGCGTGGGACGACGAGGTCGTAACGGTGGGAACGGGATCATGAGCGACGACGGAGACAATGGAGACGACGGGTTCGGCGTCGGGACGGCCGTCGCGCTGGGCGTCGGCGGGATCGTCGGCGGTGGTATCTACGCGGCGATCGGCATCGTTGTGGCCGCGGCCGGAATTCTGACGTGGTTCGCCTACAGTCTCGCGACCGTCGTCGTCTGCTGCTGTGCATACTCGTACATCAAGCTCAACGACGCGACCGACAGCAACGGCGGCTCGGTCACGTATATCGAGGAACTGACGGGGAGATCGACGGTCGCCGGCATCGTCGGCTGGACGCTCGTCGTCGGCTACATCGGGACGATGGCGATGTACGCCTACGCGTTCGGCATGTACGGCCAGATGCTGATCGGTGTCGAGTACGTCTGGGGGCTGCCGATCCGGCAGTTCCTCTCGGTCGGCGTCCTCGCGATTTTCATCGGCTTGAATCTCCTCGGCGCGGGCTCGTCGGCGGCGGTCGAACGCTATCTCGTGTTCGTCCAGGCGGGGATCATCGCCGCCTTCGGCCTCATCGGTCTCTGGTACGGAGCCGCGAACTATCAACTGCAGTTCGGCTTCTCGCAACTCGGACTCAACCCGATTCTCGCGGCCTCCGTCGGCTTCGTCTCCTTCGAGGGCTGGCAGCTGCTGTTCTACGATCAGGAGCAGTTCGACGATCCCGACGAGACCCTCGCGAAGGGGGTGTCCATCTCGATCCCGATCGCGGCCGCCATCTACATCCTCGTCGGATTCGTGATCACGACGCTGCTGCCCGAAGAGGTCGTCGCCGCCCAGCCCGAACCGGCGCTGCTCTACGGGGCGTTGCTCATTTCGAAATGGCTCGCGCTCGCGGTCGGACTCGCCGGCCTCATCTCGACTGCCAGTGCGATCAACTCGACGCTGTTTAGCGAAGCCATCTTCGCCAAGAACCTGATCGGCGACGACATCCTCCCCCACGAGATGGGCGATCCGGACGCCGACGCCGCGCCGAAGCGAACCGTGCTCGTCATCGGCGCCCTGACGGCCGCCTTCGCCGTCCTCGGCAGCCTCGAGGCCGTCGTGGAGTTCGCATCGCTGGCCTTCATCGTCGTCTTCGGCACGATGAGCGCGCTCGCGCTGACGGTTCGCGATTCCGACGAGGTCGACGTCAATCCGATCCCGCCGCTGCTCGGCGTGATCGGGTCGGCCGCGTTCTTCGTCATGCTGACGTGGTACCTCTACTCGCAGCTCCCGGCCGTCTTCTGGCTGGTCGTCGTCATCGCGGCGGTGGTCTTCGCGGTCGAGGCCGTGTACTTCAAGCGCCAGACCCTCTCGGAAGGCGTCAACGCCGTCGAGAAGCGCATCTGATCCCCAGCCGAGACTGGAGGCCCCCACCGCTGTCGCCCCGTAGCATCGTACGGGACGGGTCGACGATCGCGACCCGAGACAAGGTCTCGACCATCACGGCGGTCGGAGGATCTGATTTGATAGGGGGTAACGCAGAAAGCCGATTTCTGGCTCAGAGTCACGTCACCACCGCTCAGAAAGTCGACTTTAGAACGCTCTCGTTTGCTCGGTTTCGGAGATTCTCCCAGATTCGGACGTGCTTTCCAGTCGGTCCGTCGACGAAGTCGTTCGGAGTAATTCAAACGATGTCGGAGCGACGGAGACCGACACGTCCGCCTCACAAGAACGCGAGCCACTAATAGGGCGTCTCGGCATGGTCGCACGTCGAGTTCTTCGTTCGATACCCAGACGCGCATCCCGCCTCGAGAGTCGTACTGTCCGCGTCGCATTCGATCCGAAGTTGGTTACAAATCCTAGTTTTTGTAGCTCAATCGGGATCTAAAAGGCTGGTCGTGCCGAACTCGCAAGAGAACCCCGTGTTCTCGTTCGACTCTTGTTACGGTATTTATGGTTGCGAATAGAAAAGTAGTTCATTGATTAGGATTCCCGCGCTTTGATCCGCTCCTCGTGTCATAATTCGCGGTCTAATAAGATTGGGAACGCCAAGCATCTATAGCCATTCGGCAACAAACAGAGATAGCGGGTCCCCCATGATTACTACCCTCACAACTTGGCTCCGTTCGCAGAGAGGGGATGATAGCGAACGGACGGCGAACCTCGGTCTCCAACTCGCTATCGTCACCGCGCTCGTCGAAGGAGTCCGTCGGCGCGATCCAAGCGTGATCGTCAACGGTATCGTCTCGCTTCTGTTTGCAGCGATACCGAGATATCTCGAGAACAGATACGGTGCTCGTTTTCGGCCGTGGCAACGACTGTGGGTCTCGGGAGCGGCGTTGGTCCACACGCTGGGGATGCTGGGTCCGTACGATCGGATCTGGTGGTGGGATCACCTCGCGCATACGCTCTCTGGTGTCGTCGTCGCGGGAGCCACAGATATCGCGTTCCGAGCGGAGGCCGAAAAGGACACCCAAGGGAACGGTTTGCCGAAATCCAGACCGGCAGTGATTGCCGGGGTGACACTCGGATTCGGTGTTCTCTGGGAGGTACTTGAATATACCATCCACGCAATCGCCGATCGGAAAGGGTTCGAACCGCTACTCGTTCACTACGGACGACTCGACGCGATCGGAGACATCATCTTCGACCTCCTGGGAGCGGGTCTCGTGGTCAAGTTTGGCCGAGACGGACTCTCTAACGTCACTGAATCGATCACCGACGATAGCGACGACTGATAGACAGTCCTGACTGCAAGAGGGACGGGTGACCCTAGTTAAGTGGGAAATAGAAGATTCATACCGATCGTGTACTTACTTCGAGAGAGGTCATACCTTGCTAATACTGCCATCCCTCTCATTATCGTCCGAATGCTAGGACCAAGTATGGTTGGAGTCAACAAGGTAGAGACGGAAGAAGACTATATCCACGTCCGATTTAGAGACCCGGACCAATTCGATGAAATTCGGACACCCGATTGGGCAGAGGATCCCGCCCACTCGGTCTCTGATGGGAGTGAAGTGCGAATGGGACAGGAAGACGATAGTGATGACTGGAAGGTGGAATCCGTGCTCATCAAGAAAAGCGTCGGCGAAGACAAGGCCGAACAGCAGGCTCGAGATATCGTCGACAAAATCGAGTCTTGACATCTTCCCCGCGCTAAAGCGCGAGGATTCCTCCGTTTGGGGTTCGGCTATGCCGATTCCACGGAGGCAACTTCGGGTTTGTGCGTACTTCTTTGGGACTTTCGTGAGTAGGGTTTCCCCGACCAATCATGGTCGTCCCACTCGAATCGCACGGGCCGTGCCCTCGGCCTGACTTCCGTATCGTCGTAGTGGTTGTAGAGCGCGGACTTGCTCAGTCCCGTTTACGGCATCAGCCCTGTACCTCCTGAGGGATATTCTTAAGCGAGTCAATAGCAAAGAGTGGAGTAGGAAGTCGAAATGACTGATTTCTCTGATCCACGGCCACCGCTTCCGGAGTGGATCTTGGATGCGTACGATGTCCTTTGTACTCATAGTTTCAACTCGGCTGCGAATGAAGACAGCCAGTCGATCCCTCGAGAGGAAGCGATTGAGGTTCTCTGCAGTTCTGATGAATTGGCCCTCGAACCCGAAGACGCGACTCATGCAGTTTCCCGGTTGATCGAGCGAGGCTACTTCTACGAGGTCGACAGCGAACTTCGTGTGACGATTCCGGAGGAGTAACTCCTGAATGTGCTTCGAAATCGCGTTAATCACACCGATCCAAAAGATGTAGCATCGGTGATCACAGACGCATCGATGGCTGAGTATTCCTCAGAGGTCTGGCGACGCCACCCGACAGCCACACGGCGATGCGATATGGTCCAACGGACCGCGTGAGTGTACCAGAATCATTGCTTTCCCACACCGTGGACACGACGGTAGCAGCCTGTCTTCCTCTTCTCTCGACTGTGTCTGTTCGCTCATGGCCACCTCGAGGGGTGACTGTCGTGACCGACGGCTCTTGGAGTGCGATACGGCTCTCGTGCGGGACGTTTATATCCCGTTAGAAGCAATCGAAACATGGCTTTCAAATCCGCGGATGGATTGGAAGCCACGCTTCGGGTGCTATGGACACCCGGGGCATTTCAACGCATGCCCCCGCGACGAGGTGGAGCGCAGCTTCCATTTTGATTGTAGAATCATAGTCACTTATAGCATTGGGATTAATCCTTGAGAGAAACAGCCCGGGACCAATCTTTCTCGGTGACTCTTTGCTAGTATTCTGATTCCCATCGCTGTCGCACTGACTGAGTTCAGCGTCCAATACGAGCACGCTGATCCTGAACTGGCTGAATAAGCGTGACAACTGGCTACTGCCGTCTCGTTGATCACGATAGTCGGCCTGCGAGGGCTGTCGACGAACTCGAGATTGGTACGTCAAGAGAGTAGCTAACTCGGGCAGGGAATCCAAGCTCAGCTATTAGAAGCCAGTTCTTCTGATGCGATATAACGAGAGAGAAGGCGAAGTATAGCAGTATCGATAGCGTCAGCTTGGGCGTCTAACCGTCTGAAAAATCAAGATTGGTGTTCGTCGCTGTGAGCGACGGTGTGTCTCGATATTACTGCCGGACGACGTTCGCTGCGCGAGGTCCCTTTGGTGAGGACTCGATATCGAACTCAACCTCGGTACCTTCCGTCAGGTCCTCTCCGCCGACATCCTCCATGTGGAAGAAAACGTCTTCGTCGTCGTCGAGGTCGCCGTCGTCAGTCGAAATGAAACCATAGCCGCCAGTGTCGTTGAAGAAATCAACCGTTCCGTTTGCCATTACAAACAAACAGTGTCTCCAGTGACTGATAACACTTCCGAACGTCACGGTACCACGGCTCCTGTTCTCCGACAGACGTGCAACGGTTGGTCGCGCGTACAGTTGGTTCGGAGTTCGGCAGTCAGTTCGGTTTCGGAGGCAGGTATTTATCGTGTGGTCGAGAGGTAAAACATGCATCGCTATGAAACCATGCCAGAACTGCCAGTCGTCCATCGACGAGTATCTCCTCGACAAACAGCTCGAACCCCTGCGCGAACTCACGGCTGACGACTTCAGCATCTGTGTGGACTGTGCAACCATCGTCACGGATGCGTGCGTAAAGTGTGGCGGCGCGGTGTACGTTCCCCGAAGTGAATCCGTCACCCCTGACTACTGTCCGGCGTGTCGGTCAGATCTCATAGACCGCACCGGCCACGACCCTGGCTGGACGCGTGGCCCCGTGTCCACCTGAACGGCAGTCACTCTCGAATAATATTTTCGTCAGGGTGGCCGTTCGATAGACACGTACATCGGCCGTTGGAGAGTAGATCAATTCGGACACGTGTTCTGCTGATCGTGCTGAATACAGGGCACAAGTCGGTCACTACCAACTAGCGACGAGACTGATAAAGTCCCCACCCTGAGATGAAAATCATGAGCAACCAAGCACCAGAAGCAATCACTCCAAGGGTTCCGCCTTCACCAATACCTACTCTATAGGTCTGTATTGACCCTGCTATACACGCTGCGATAACGATGAGCCACCACTGACGATGAGAGAGTCCATCTGCCATCCTTATTTTGTATTCATTTTTATAGAATATATGTGTGGCTACAATCCGCCGATGGATGTTCCCTCTGTATTCAGCATGCCGTTCTGACAGATATCGTGGGGGGGTCGATAGCGGCTTCAGTAATGTCCACACCTGTCTTCAGCACAACTTTTCCGATCGGTAATCGATCTATCAGATGGAGTTCTTGGACGGTGAAGTTGGAACAGCACACTTCTTGGAACTCTTCTCTGATACCCATATTACTTCTCAGATACCTTAGTATACCCGATTAGACTAACAAATTAGGATAGCTTAATCGGGAGCACCCTCTCATCCAAAACACTCAATATTTCGACAGTACTATATATTTGAAATTGGGATTTCGAAGAGCGACAATTACGCGAGCAACACCTCTCGACGAACTCTATGAGCAGGTCTCGGACTCCGATCTCGTTCTTGTTCCCGATGCACCGCTTGCGAGCGCAAGCACGCGCTGCCCAACGCGAACCATCGAACGGCTATTGGGATGTGCCAGCTGTATCTCAGACGAGTGAATCCAGATTTTTCGATGCCAGAGACGGCGACACAGCTCGATGAGGCCGACAGGTACGGTTGGATGGAGTGGGTCAACGATTACATCAACGAGTCAAAGAGACTACTGACGATTCGACGAAAAGGTAGCCGGTTCAAATATCTCGAGGAGTTCGGTTGCGACGTGCTTGTGCGAAAGCACGATATCGAAATCCCGCTCGAGGAGTACGAATTAGATCTTCGGCGAAGTGAGCGGTGGAGAAGGTATGCAAAACGGCACGAAAACCTGTGGATCGACTTCACCGAGGAAGCCGTTCGACGTGCGGGAGCGACCGAGTTAGCCGATATAGATGGTCTTCCAAAGCACGAATTCGCGGACGATCTAAAAGAACTCGAGTGAAATTAGTCCTGAAGACGAGCGACAGTCCGGCCGGTCTCTTCTACTTCTTCGCTCCGGCTCATTCCGAGACGTTCTTCTAATTCTCGGATGTTATCTTCTAGGGTCATATCACTAGATCACTCACTAGGAGCCAAAAATCTACCGGTGAAAACAGGGTCTAAAATAGCAGAAAGGACGGATATGTTGGAGGGCCATTTTTCAGGTAGTTTTTCGGCAAGCCATAGTTCTGATGTGTTCGAAAGGTATGTAGAAATCGTGGCTAAGACGATGCCGTTCTTTCCAATATTCTCTTGGGGACATGTGTAGCATGAAGTAACAGCAGAAAGCTAGCTTCAGATCAGCTCGTCGGAAGCCGCGCCACGCCACCGCGGTCGCGGTAAGAAATGTACAGCGCGCCATCAGCCGTCGTCACACCGATCCGGGAGGACTCCGGATCGTACCGCCACCGGCGGCTCCCGGTAGCAGGGTCGTAGGCGGCGAGTTCGTTATCGCTGGCCGTAAAGAGGATCTCACCGGAACGGCCTAGTGCCTCGACCGTCCCGCCGATTTCGATGTCAGTTGTCGTCTGCCACCGCCGGGTCCCATCGAGGTCGAACGCGTCCAGCCGGATTAGAATGCCACCGTCGGGGTCGTCGACCGAACTCGCAACGAACACACCTTGTGAGGTCGCCGTCACCGTCTCGAGTTCGTACCCGACGGTTCGGCGCCACTGTATGGTTCCCCCATCGCGCTCGATGGCAACTAGCTCGTCCGAGCGATCATCATGGCGGATACGCACGTAGACGTGCTCGCCGAGCCAGATTGGCGGATCAAAGTGGCCAGTCACGTCACCGTCCACCACGGTCCGCCAGAGGACGTGCCCATCACGGACCCGGTGCATCCGCACGGTAGAATTGCGGACCGTCACGATCCGGTCGCCGGCAGCCACGACGTAGGGGTAGCCATTACGAGGTGGCGACTCCCACAGCACCTCGCCGGTTGCCGGAGCGAGCGTAATCAGCCTCGTGTCGTCGTCCGAGTTCGTGACAGGGAAGATGCAGGCCGAGTCACTGAGTGTGGGGAGGGGATACCCTCGGCCGGATCGCTGGAAGCGACGTGTGCCGTCGCGCGCATCGTAGCCGGTGACCACACCGTCGACCGGATCGATGCCGACCAGCAGCGAGCCGTGTCGACCGAGCCACCCGTTCTGGGTTTGTCCCTCCACGTGCCATAGTCGCTCCCCCGACAGCTCGACCGTGTAGAGGTCACCGTCGGTGCTGTGGACGTGGACCGGACCGTCCGATGACGGGACGGCCGGTCGCGCCTCGATGGGACCACCGGTTTCGACGGTGAGGATCCGTTCCCCATCGGCCGTAAACCCGTGGAGGCGTTTGTCCTGTCCACCGACGAGGACGTGTTCGTCGGTCGCGGACGGTGGACTTGCGGCTGTTGCGCCCGAGAAGTCACGCTCCCAGAGGGGTTGGACACTGGACAGCGCCGACCGCAGGCTGCACCCTGCTAGCGCGAGCGTGCCCGCCGACGTGAGCGAGGCGAGCGCCTGCCGACGCGACCAGTTCCGGCTGTCCTGTCGGGCAGTCGCGTGCCGCGGCAGGTCGTGCTTGTCGGCAGCGGTGTCGGGATCACGCATCGGTGATCGCCTCCGGAGCGACCCGTGCCAGACCGAACGTCTGTCCCAGATAGACCGTCTCGCCGGCCGCCTGTACCCATTCGATGCTGCCACCCTCGAGCGACGTGTCATCGAACCGTACTTCCCGGATGCGTGTGCCGTCCCGCTCGTGGACATAGAGTACAGTCGGGTTAAACGGGATGGTGCCGCTCGAGCCGCGGATGCGGTGTGTCCCGCCGACCAGCGTCACCAGGCGGTCGCCGACCTGCATCGGCCCGTGAGTGACGGCGTTCCCGAGGTCATCGCTCCACAACTGCTGGCTCGAGGCCGGGTCGAACGCCCGGAGGGTGTAGTCCGCGCCGCCGACGTACACCCGATCGTCGGTCACTAACGGCCGTGTGAATACGGTGTTGGCCAGCGAGCCGCGCCAGTCGACTGTGCCGGTCGCGGTCTCCAGCGCCAGCAGCTCCTCGGTGGCGGCGCCGAGGTATGCGGTCCCGTCAGTAGCCCCAACGGCCGACAGCGGAGCGCCAATATCCCGCGTCCAGCCGACTGCGCCGGTCCGGTCGAGGAAAAGCACACGACCGTCGACCAGGGGCGCAACCACACCATCGGATGTCGCGCCAGGAGCGCCTGACAGCGATGCGGACAGGGTATGGGTGAACAGCGTCTCACCGTCCGCCCGGGCGACACCGACCAGTCGGTCGGGTACGTCATCTTCGGTGCCTGAGATTGGGACCACGATGCGATCACCGAGCGGGATGGGGGCGAACTCGACGACCCCAGGGTCGGCCGCGTCGATCGGTGCGAGCCGGCGCTGCCAGACGGACTCGCCCGTGGCTGCGTCGACGGCGACCATCGTTTCGGCCTTCGAGATAGCGTAGGCTCGCCCATCACCGACGCCGAGAGGCGACTTCTCGCCCTTGGCAACCGTCACGGTCCACGTGGTCTCACCGGTCTGGGGGTCTAGGCCGGCGACGATCGGCCGATCGCGGAATGGGCTGTGCGAGCCAGCCAAGAGCTGTCCGGCTGCGGTCACGGCGACGGACGACGGATCACGGAAACCCGTCTGCCACGACCGTTGGATGGGGAACGAGTCTCCATCGAGGAGACCAGCGCAACCCGCGACGCTGCCAACGAAGCCAGTGACTGCGCTGAGGGCCGCACGGCGTTTCATGGAGGGCATTTGTTCACCGTTTCGATAGCGGTGGTATCAGTCTTATTCTTTGTGCGACAGATAGTACAAGTCGGGGGTATAACAGCACTCTCTCCCTGCTCGTGCTCGCACCATCGTGAGCATCCTATCGGGTAGTGCGAGGAGCGTCGCACGTCCGGAATGGACAGTCACGAGCGACACGGAGGTCCCGCGAACGAAGTAAGCGGGACGCCGGTGAACTCTGCCTACCGGAAGGTGCCAACGGCAAGTGGGGCGGGTCGTCCGTAACACCACTACAGCGTGTGTCCCAGTTCGCTTGTGGACCAGATATCAATCCAAGTATTGATAGGACTGATGACCCGAGCACAGGTGTGAGTCTATTCGACTCAAGGCGTACTGCGGTTCGGAACTGGTCGAAGTGGTATTACCGTGGTTCTCCGTGTCGGCAGTACGCTCAAGGCAGCAACAACCCCAAGCGGACTCCGGAGGATTATATGTGGAGGCCAAATAACGGTGGCACAGATACGACACGATGGTATCACTGCTACCCGTCGCCGGTGTCGTTGTCGCCGTGTTCGTCGGGTTCAACATCGGGGGCTCATCGACGGGCGTGGCGTTCGGTCCGGCGGTCGGCTCACGTCTCGTTCGGAAGACAACCGCGGCGACGCTGTTCGTCGGCTTCGGCTTTCTCGGCGCGTGGACCGTCGGTCGGAACGTTATCGCGACGATGAGCAGCAGTATTGTGCCGGCGACCCAGTTTACGCCCATCGCAAGCGTTGCGGTCCTGTTTTTCACAGGCGTGTCGCTGTTGATCTCGAATCTCTACGGCGTTCCAGCCTCGACATCGATGACGGCCGTCGGCGCTATCGTCGGGTTGGGGCTCGCGTCGGATACACTCAACCGGGCGCTGATGTTCGTGATCGTTTCGGCGTGGATCGTCGCGCCGCTGGTGAGTTTCACCATTGGGCTCGTCGTCGGGCGCTACATCTATCCGTATCTCGACCGCTACGTCGCGTTCACGACGTTCAATGTCCACTTCATCCAACTCGACCGCTCGGGGACGATCCCTCGCCCGTATATAAATCCGAACGCGTCACCGCAGGATATCGTCGGGTCACTCTCGGTGGTCACCATCGCCTGCTACATGGCGTTCTCGGCGGGTGCGTCGAACGCGGCGAACGCTGTGGCCCCTCTCGTCGGCGAAGGAGGGTCACTCACCGTCAATCAGGGTGTCCTACTCGCAGTGGGAGCGTTCGGCTTGGGGAGTTTCACCATCGCCCGGCGCACGCTGGAGACGGTCGGGGACGATATCACGGAGCTCCCGATTCTCGCGTCACTGATCGTCTCCATCGTCGGGGGCACGGTCATCACGATCCTCTCGTACTTCGGGATCCCCGCGAGTCTCGCGGTTAGTACGACATCGACGATCATCGGGCTCGGCTAGGGGCGGGCAAGTCGGGCTGCGGCGCTTGCGGAGTTAGCGACGCCGACGCCCGACCGGCCGGAGGTGGACGTCACGACAGGAGCGCTGGTCACGTCACGTGTCGAGGAGGCTCCAGCAAGTCCGACGATCGGAGATCTCGCCCGCCACGAGGAATCCCCGGAGGAACCTGAGGAAATCCCAGACGTTCCGGAAATCGGCTCGGAGGGGCCGGCCGATCTCGACGAACGGAGCCTCTTCGATCCGAACGCGGCCAAGCGGATCGTTACGATGTGGGTGTTGACGCCCTCCCTGGCAGTCGTCGCCTCCTACCCGGTGTTCACGGTCCTGTTGTAAGTTCGTTTAGACGAAGTATTGGCGTAGATGCACGCCTAGACTGCTCGGTCGCGAGCGAAGCGCGACGCAACCGACGGAGCGCCGCGACGTGAACAGCGACCGGCGGACAGAACGCGGCGAGCGGGGTCGTGGTGCCGGCGTCTCGCATTGGTTTGAGCGATTTGTGTATTACGACAGCCCACAGAGACCGCCTCAATCGCTCAACGGAAACACGCCAACTGAGGAACTCCAGAACTAGACGGTTCCGATCTATCGACAGTGACGTATCGTGTGGCAGTCGTTGGAGTCAATAGCAATAAATGTATACCAACCGATAATTTATATAATATATACGTTTGCTGTCATACGAGTAGCAGTCATAGACATTCCTGTCCGATACCCATTCAATGATCCGACTCGTACTGCTCGAGTTGGGCGAGGAGTTGCGCGTCGCGGTCGGTGACGACCGCGTCGGGATCCGCGTCCGTCCAATCGTAGACGCCCTCGCCGGTCTTCAGGCCGAAGTCGCCCTGCTCGACGAGGTCCGAGACGACCGGGTTTGGATCGGTGCCCCGGTCAAGTTCGGGCATGAGATACGATTCGATGGCGTGGTGGACATCGACCCCGGACTGGTCGACCTTCTCGAAGATCCCCATCGACGGGAGTCGGAACCCGAATCCGGCTTTGACCGCCTTATCGATGTCCTCGGCGCTCGCGATGCCGCGGTCGAGCAACGAGAATGCCTCGTAGCACATGGCCATCTGAATCCGGTTTCCGATGAACCCCGGTACGTCCTTCTCGACCGTGATTGCCGTCTTCCCGATATCGTCGAGAAATGCCGTCATGGCCGCTGCGAGGTCGTCATCGGTCTCCTCGCCTTTCACGACCTCGACCAGCGGAACGATGTGGGGCGGGTTGAACCAGTGCGTTCCCAGCACTCGGTCGGGGGCGTCGGTTGCGGCGGCGATCTCGGTGATCGATAGACCGGACGTATTAGTTGCCAGTACAGTTCCAGAGTCTGTTAGATCAGAGAGCGTCTCGAACACCGTCCGTTTCACGTCCAACTCTTCGGTGACCGCCTCGATGACGAGATCGGCGTCCGCGATGACTGCCTCGAGGTCGGTTCCGCTGGAGACCGCGTTCCGGGCCGTCTCGAGTTCCACTCCCAGTCGGTCGTGGTCGTCGAGTTGCGTGAGCGATTCATGGACGCGATCGTGAGCGGTCTCGAGTCGCCCTTCGTCCTGATCGTGCAGTCCGACGTCGTACCCCTCGCTCGCGAACACCGTCGCGATGCCGTGACCCATCGTTCCGGCACCGACGACTGCGACGCTGTCGGGATCGAATTGCGTAGCCATCACCGGTACCTCGTCGAGCGGGGCCTAAAATCTCATGGACGGCCGTCCATCGACAGGGGCACCGCTGGTGCTCATCTGCGCGACACCCACGTGATCGGTCAGCGCCTGTCCCACGGGTCGCCGTAGCTCGGCACGACGTTAACGACGCCGTCCGGAACGCGGGCCTCCCGACAGAGTCCCGCGAGCCGCAGCGAGGAGAGCGGCGTCTGCTCGACCGGTTTCACGACCGTCGTGTTGCCGGCGACCAGCGCTGGCCCGATCGACGCCGGTGTACTACTCGAAGTACTCGGCCGCGCCGATCACGTCACTTCGGGACTGCGAGAGCGGTTTCCCCTGATCGAGGCTCTCGATGGCCGCACTCGAGGGAGTACGTGCTCGAGCGGGGCAGCGGGCGTCGCGAAGCGGTTACTCTCGTCACTCCTGCGGGCCGTAATCGGGGCTGATATCGTCGCGGAAGCGCGCCTCCGCCGAGAGCTGGTGGGCGTGCGTACCCTCGAGTTTGCAGATCTCGGCCGCCCACGGCGCAATCCGAGCGGCCCCCTCCTCGGTCGCCTCCTGATGGGTGAGGATCTTGAGGTACGTACTGGCTGTGATGCCGCCGCTGTAGCGGGCGACCTCCAGCGTCGGGAGGCTGTGGTTGGTTCCGACGGCCTTGTCGCCGAAGACGACCGGCGAGTGGTCGCCGAGGAACAGCGAGCCGTAGTTGGTGAGGTCGTCGACGATCGAGCGGGGGTCGTCGATCATCACCTGCAGGTGTTCGATCGCGTAGTCGTTGACGACGTCGACGGCGGCGTTCATGGAATCGGCGACGACGACCTCGCCGTTCTCGTCCCAACACTCGCGGGCGACGTCCTCGGTGCGCAGGTCACTGGCCTGCTCGTCCAGGGCCTCGACGGCCGCCTCGGCGACGTCGTAGTCAGTCGAGACGAGGATCGGCCGCGAGTTGGGGTCGTGTTCGGCTTGGGCGAGCAGGTCGGTCGCGACCAGTTCGGGATCGGCCGTCTCGTCGGTGAGGATCAGCACTTCGGAGGGACCGGCGAGGAAGTCGATGCCGACGTGACCGAAGACCTGCCGCTTCGCCTCCGTGGTGAAGACGTTTCCGGGGCCTGTGATCTTCGCGACGCCCGGGACGGACTCGGTGCCGTAGGCCATCGCACCGATGGCCTGCGCGCCGCCGATGCTGTAGATCTCGTCGGCTCCGGCGCGATCCATCGCGTACAGTTGGGCCGGCTGGATGCTGCCGTTCTCCTGTGGCGGCGCGCAGGTGACGATCCGATCGACGCCGGCAACCTTCGCGGGGACGATCGACATCGCTGGCGCGGCCACGAGCGGGTGGCGACCGCCGGGGACGTACGTGCCAGCGGACTCGACGGGGACGATGCGCTGGCCGAGTTTCACGCCCTCCTCGAACTCTTTTTCGAAGCCCTCGATATGCTCGCGCTGTTCCTCGTGGAACGCGCGGACGTTCTCGATCGTGTTGTCGATCGTTTCCTTCTCGGCGTCGGTCAGTTCCGCGGCTGCGGCTTCGATCTCCGCGTCATCAATGCGGAACTCCTCAACCTCGACATCGTCGAACCGCTCGGTGAACTCGTAGAGCGCCTCGTCGCCGCGCTCCTTGACCTCGCTCAGGATGTCGTGGACGGCGTCGGTTACTTCTTGGTCGATCTCGATCGAGGCGCTACCCGCTTCTTTCAGATAGTCGACTGACTCGGACATGCGTACGAATCAGCCATCCTCCTCGGACGCTATAAAATCCGTGGCTCTCCCTCGCGCGCTCCGCCCCTCCGAGCGGTCTCGGTCCGTCCCAATCGAGGGCGAGGAATTATTGTCCGGCCCGCGAAATCGATGTCCGTATGCACGACGGACGAACCGTCATCGTGACCGGCGCGAGCGGTGGCATCGGACGGACGATCGCACTCCGACTCCTCGACGAGGGGGCGAACGTCGCGCTGGCGGCGCGCAGCGACGGCATCGAAGAGACGGCGGCGATGGCCGACGCCGAGGACCGAGCGCTCCCCGTTCGGACGGACGTGACCGAGGAATCGTCGGTCGAGGAGTTGATCGAGCGAACCGAAGCGACGTTCGGCGGTCTCGACGGCGTGGTGAACAACGCTGGAATCGCCGGGCCGACGGCTCCCGTGACGGAGGTCGACGCCGACGACTGGGACCGGACCATGGCCGTCAACGCGAAAGGGCCGTTCCTCGTCGTCAAGCACGCTGCACCGCTGCTCGCGGCGAGCGACCGCGGGAGCGTCGTCAACGTCTCGTCGATCAGCGGGAAGCGGCCGCTCGAGGACCGGACGCCGTACACTGCGTCGAAGATGGCCGTTATCGGGCTGACGCGGACGCTCGCATTCGAACTCGGCGACGACGACGTGACGGTCAACGCCGTCTGTCCCGGTGCAACAAAGGGGCCGCGCATCGAGCGCGTCATCGAGAACCAGGCCGAGCAACGCGGCATCTCCTACGAGGAGGCCAAACGGGAGGTGTTCACCGACGATGCGGCGCTGGGCGAACTCGTCGACGCTGCGGACGTTGCGGACACCGTCTCCTTCTTACTGAGCCGGCAGGCACGTCACATCACGGGACAGGACATCAACGTCGACGCGGGAACGGCGTGGTACTGAGGGGGCGAGTGCCGACTGCCGGTCGGTCGGCTCGTGCGTTTGGGACCGATCATCGGTTTGGCCTTGAGCGATCGACGGGACGACCCCACCGCGCTCACTCGGATGAAACGACCGCGGAGTACTCGTCGTTCAGCGGCGGAATGTCCGCGAGCAGTTCGACCTGTTTCGTGAGCGCGCTGACCGCGTACGGGCCCTCGTCGGCGTCCGGACCGTAGTCGACGGCGTAGTAGGGCGTGTAGACGAGTTCGAGGCGGTCAAGCGAGGTTTCGGGTCGCTTGACCGGACGATACGTGCGGTCGATGTAGGAGAACAGCCATTCGTCCCACTCCGCTTCGGCGTCGTCCTCGTCGTACTCGATCGGGACGACCTGCGATTCGAGGATCTCGCGGGTCTCGATGTCGGGGAGGGTAACGTCGACTTCGCCGACGCGGCCAGTCGCCGCGTCGACCGCGGCGACGAACTTGTCCTCCTTCTCGCCGAGCCCGACCCGCTGGAGCGTCACCGTCGTGTAGGCCAGATAGTCGGGATAGTAGAGCACGGTGACGGTCGGCTCCGACTCGTCCGCACGACCGAGAAGGGACCGAAGCGTCGACAACAGGTAACTCGTCACCGTCAGGCGATCCGTCCGCTGGACCGCGTCGTCGGCGTCGATTCGAGGCTCGAAACACGGGATCTCCATCATCGGCAACGAACCACGACGCCTACTTATACTGTTCGCTGTTCCGGACGGCGCGTCGTCGGTCGGGTCTGATTCGGCCCCGCGCCGGCGTGGCGGCCGCTGTGCAGTCGTTGTGCGGACCCGGCGGTCGCGTCCGAGGAGAAAACGAAACGGAAGCGTACGAGCCGTGAGGGGTCACACTGGCGTCGATCAGTCGTCGTCGACGACGCCGCCGTCGGAGAGTTCCGTCGAACCGCGGAAGATCTCGTTGCGGTCCTCGACGGGCATCGGCTCGGTGAACTTGTTCGTAATGAACGTGCTGAAGCAGCTCACGAGGAAGCCGATCCCGGTCGCCGCGAACGGGTTCTCGTTGTACGGGTAGAGTCCCTCGTACAGCCCCATCTGCGGGCCGAGGTGGATCGCGAAGTAGACCGCGAAGCCGGCGACGAAGCCGACGAGCGCGGCCGTCTTCGAGGTGGACTCCTTGAGACTCCCGACGAGGTACGGACCGCTATAGGCGGAGATGATGCCGCCGATACCGATCCACATGAAGATCGAGAGGTACTGTGGCGGCGTCATCACTGCGGCAACGGCGGCGACCGTCACGACGACCGTCGCGATTCGCGATATCAACAGCGCGCGCTGGTTGACCTCGTCGCTCGAGGGATCCCCGCCCTTCCACGGGACGTACGTCTTGCGGTAGAAGTCGTTGGCGAAAATCTGCGAGACAGAGATGATGAGCCCGTCGGCCGTCGAGATGATCGCGCTCAGGATGGCGACGCTGAGGAACGCGGCGACGACCGCCGGCATCGTCTCGGCGAACAGCACCGGGACGATGGCATCGGCGTTTTCGACCTCGATACCGTTGGCGGCACCGAGGGCCCCAGCAAGGTACATCAGCGGCAGCACCATCCCGGCGACGCCGGCGGTGAGCATGAACTTCTTGATGTACTGCGTACCCTTGATCGCGAAGAACTTGTTCCCGAGGTGGGGCTGGGCAGTGAACCCGATGTGAGCGATAAAGAGCAGGAGGATCGCCCACCAACTCGAGAAGGTTGGATTGTCCGGGTTGGTGTGGGTATCCCACTGCTGGGCCGGCTCGAGGTTGGCGTTGACGGCACTGATACCGCCGTCGAGTCCCCAGCCGGTCAGGACCATCACGAAGACGAGGATGGCGATGCCGACCATGATCGCGCCCTGGACGGCGTCGGTGATGATGTCGGCGTTACTGCCCCCGAAGGTGAGATACAGCAGGAGTAGGCCACCGGCGAACCAGATCCCGACCTCGTAGTCGAGGCCGAGGATGGTATCGAACATGTGTCCCGCTGCGACGACCTGCGACATGACGTAGAACAGCAGGAACAGGGCGATGAAAGAGGCGAGCAGTCGGAGCGTCGGACTCCGGAACCGGTCGCCAAGGAAGTCCGGAATCGACTGCGACCCGGCCTCGTCGCCAACCTTCTTGGTGATGCGAGCGACAAGCATCATCCCGAGGTAGGCCCCGATGGGGTAGATCAGTGCGTAGTAGCCGGCCTTGAACCCCATGTCGTAGGCCATCCCTGGCATTCCCATGAACGTCGATCCGCTCGCGACCGTCGCGGCGTAGGCGAACCCGAGCGCAAGGAAGCCGAAGCCGCCGCGCGCGGTCGCGTAGTCGTCCTGCGACGTGGTCTTCTGCCAGCCCCAGTAGCCAAGGCCGGCGATCATCACGAGATACATCGCGAGGAACACCCACGAGTAGGTGACGACGGTGTCGGAGACTGCCATCACTGACCACCCCCGCGATCGGCCCGCCGTTCACTGCTCTCTTCGATAAGATCCTCGATCTTCATCACCCAGATGGCGACGGCGATGAAGTAGAGGATCGACGTCACTAGCAGCACCTGTAATACGTTCATTGCTACCACTACACCCCAGACTCACTTACAAACAAGATAAATGTAACGATCTATTGCCTAGCTCGAACGTCGAATTGTCGCCCTATTATCAGTAGTCTGCCAGACTTAGCTCGATCGCATTGGCCGTCCCCGTGACGATCTCCGGCAGTTCGGTCCGGAACCGTTCGCCCCGAAATCGGTTCTTCGGCCCAGAGACGACGATCGAGCCGAGGAGGTCTTCCCCGACGATGATCGGACTCGCGACGGCGCGGAACCCATCGAACGTCTCGTTATCGTTGAGCGCGTATCCGCGCTCGCGGATCGTCTCGAGTTCCGCCAGCAGTTCCTCGATATCCGTGATGGTGTTTTCCGTCCGCTCGGGGAGTGGATACTTCTCGACGATCTCCCTGACGCGAGATTCCGAAAGGTGGGCGAGGATTGCCTTTCCCGCGGCGATGTCGTGGAGCGGTACGCGTCGACCGATCTCGCCGTACGGCTGGACCGCGCGGTCGCCCATCGCCTTCTCGATGAAGACGCCCTTCCCGTACTCCTCGACGGTCAGCCAGACGATTTCGCCCGTCTCCTCGGCCATCTGTTCGAGGGAGGGTTTCGCGACGTTCGCCAACTCGAGTCGGTTCTTGGCCTGGATCCCGTAGTTGAGACACTTGAGGCCGACCCGGTACGTCGAGTCCTCCTTGATGAGGAACTCGTGTTCGACCAGTGTCGTCAGGTGATCGTGGGCCGTACTCTTGGCGATCCCGAGGTGGTCGGCGACCTCGGTCGCGCCGGCCCCCTCAAGTTCGTGGACGGCCTCGAGGACACCGAATAGGTTGTTCGCCGACTTGACGGTCCGACTCGGGTTGTCCGACATCGTTGTCGTTCGAGGGGGGCCCGGATAATAAGGGGTGTGGTCTCGATCGGAGCGGAATCCGGCGTTTCCGAACGCGAGTTCGAACACAGCGATTCGATAAGCCGGTTTTGGCGCGTAATTGCTGGCCTCCGTTCGGAAATAGCGGATTCGATATCCAGCACAGGCCGACGGGTATTGATATAGATTTGCTAACGATCAGGCCGTTCGACGGCGAAATATGCGTGGCGGCTACAATATATTACACGTATATGTTTGTAATTTCACCCGGCGTTCGGGAATACCGGACGCGCGGCGAGGGGTCGCACAGATGTAGAATTAAGTGGACGGTCTCGTTACGTCCCAACACGGATGTACGAACCAGATACGGTGTGGGATTTCGCTATTGCGGACCAGATCAAGTTCGGACTCGGATCGACCGCCGAGTTGGGGGACGAACTCGAGGCCCGCGATGTCGAGCGACTCCTCGTGATCACGGACGAACAACTCCGCGAACAGGGGATCGTCGACGACGCCACCGAGTCGGTTCCCGAGACCGTCGACGTGACGACGTTCGACGGCGTCGAGTCGGATCCGGCCATCGATGTCTACGAGTCGGCGCTCGAGGCCGCCGCCGACAGCGACCCCGACGGCGTCGTCGGCATCGGCGGCGGGAGTTCGCTGGATGTAGCGAAGATGACCGGCGCGCTCGCCGGGACGGACCGAGACATCCTCGAGTACGTCGCGCCGCCGGTCGGCGGCGGCCGACCGGTTCCCGACTCCGAGATCCCCGTCTTCGCCGTTCCGACGACCGCCGGAACCGGCTCCGAGAGTTCGCCCGCGGCGGTCGTCTCGCTTCCAGACCGGGAACTCAAGGTCGGCATCTCGAGTCGCCACATCTATCCGGATCTGGCGATCGTCGATCCGTTACTGACGGTGTCGCTGCCGCCGGCGATCACCGCCTCCTCCGGGATGGACGCGCTCACGCACGCAATCGAGGCGTATACGACCCGGCGATTCGATACGAAAGAAACACCGGCTCACGCTGGCGACCGTGCCGATTACGGCGGCCGAACCCAGCTCACCGACCTCTACGCCGAGAAGGCGATCGATCTCATCAGCGGGAGCCTCCGTCAGGCAGTGAACAACGGCTCCGACCTCGAGGCGCGCCGGGACATGGCGCTGGGCAGTCTCCTCGCCGGCATCGCGTTCACCAACGCCGGGCTGGGCGCGACCCACGCGATGGCCTACCCGGTCGCCGGCGAGAACCACACGCCCCACGGCGTCACCGTCGCGGCACTGCTCCCCTCGGTCATGCGGTACAATTCGTCAACGGCGTTCAGCCGCTACGCAACCATCGCCGACCTCATGGGCGAGCGCGTCGAGGATGTCAGCGACCGCGAGGCCGCCGACCGCGCCGCCGCAGCGGTCGAAGCGCTGTCGGCCGATATCGGCATCCCCTCAGGGCTCGCCGAACTCGGTGTCGAAGAGGACGACCTCCCGCGGTTGGCCGAGAAGACCGAGGAGATCCAGCGACTGCTGGTCGGCAACCCTCGACGCGTCACGACCGAAGACCTCGAGTCGATCTTCGAAAACGCGCTGTGAGGTCGCTCGAGACGGTAGACCTGCGTGTGGTTTCAGGAACGGACCGATGAGCAGCGTCGACCGAGGATCGATCGACAGTTACACCTCCGTCTGACCGACGCGTCGAACGAGAAGGTAGCAGACGAGGATCATCGAAACCCCAGATATGTTACTATGTGAGAGTTCTGTCTATATTCAATAGTTACAATATCTAGCTAATTACTCTTAGCGTTTACCGATGTTTCAGTGGTTGTCGCAGCCGTGACGATAATGACTAAGAAATTCACGTCTCGGACGTGTATCCTGAAGTAGTGAGATTGTTACTGTTCTCTGATCGAGTTTCAACTGCGTACGGACTAGATGGTACTACAGGGCTCGTCACGCCGTCACCGTCCCCACATCTTTCGGTTCTCCTTATATAGATACTATTATAGAAGGAGTCTCATACCTATTCTGTGACTATCCGACAAGCGGTAAGTACAGGAGACGGGGCTAGTAACCGACTCCCCCTGTTCCGAGCGCTCTGTGCTGAACCAGTTGCTCAGTAGAGAGTCGTCGTCTATCGGCGCTTCAGTAGCATCGAAATGAGCATAACCGCCGCAAAGGCAATCGTCAGACGGCGTTGACACCCGACTGGAAGCGATTCCGTCGGAGCCACCCAGTCTGAGCGGGCTTCGTTCTCTCGAAATTTCGCCGAGGGCGCGACTCCGTTGCGCTCGTGGTTCGACAGGCGCTTCGCACCGTTCGTCATCACGGAAGACGCTCTGGGTCTTCCGACCGACAGCGCAAACGTTTGGTTCGCACTGAGCGACTCGTCTCAGTCAGTCCGAACTCTCGCTCGGTTGCGGTCGGCTTTCAGAGACGGTATGGCGGGCCACTAAGACGAGCGCCATCACCGTCAGCAGCGCCGCGACCAATAACGCTCCCGTTCCCGTGGAGAGTCCGAGCAGGGCCGTGACGTCGGCATAGAACGTAAAGAGGAGGAACGCCGGGAAGACGGTCCCGATGGCGTACCGCCACGGGATCACCAGCGAGGTCGAGAGCGGTCCCGCGCCGTTGAGGTACTCCTCGATCGCGGCCGGACCGAGGACCCAGGCCGTGTACACCATGAACCCGGTCAGCCCAAGCACCAAAAGGAGATCGACGAGGTGGTCCGCGAACAGCGTAAACACCGCGGGGCTGAACGCGTTCACGCCGCCGGTGAGCGCGATCAGCGCGAAGAGACCCCCGGTCGCCGTCGAGCGCTCGAGGTCGAACTCGTCGACCAGCAGCGAGACCGGAATCTCGAGCATGCTGATTAGACTCGTCAGGGCTGCGAGGAGAACGACGAGGAAGAAGGCCGCGCCGAGAAGTCGCCCGCCGGGTAGGCTCGCGAACGCGCCGGCGATCCCGATGAATAGGGCACCGGGGCCGCCCTCAGTCGGGCCCGACGCGAACGAGAACAGCAACGGAAACACCACGAGTCCGGCCAGAATGCCGATACCGAGATTGAACACAGCGATAGCCGAGGCGTCGAGGGGCAGCGAGCGGTCGTCCTCGACGTAGGAGGCGTAGGTGATCATCGTCCCGCTTCCGATCGAGAGGGTGAACAGCGCCTGGCCGGCGGCCGCTCCCAGTACCGAGAGGAAGTTCTCCGCGAGGTACGCACCGTCGAATTCGAGGTAGAACTCGTATCCCCGTGCGGCGCCAGGTTGTTGGGCCGCCCAGATCGCGAGTGCGCCGAGCAACACGACGACACCGGGAATCATCACCTTCGTCGTCGCCTCGATGCCGCGTCTGATCCCCGCGGCGACGATCAGAGACGTGGCCGCGAGGACGGCGAGTTGGTAGCCGAACGCTTCGGCACCGTAGCTGATCGCCGCGAAGTGGGTTTCGGGATCCGCGAAATAGGTACCCGTCGCGCTCTCGAGGAAGTACCGGAGGATCCATCCGCCGACGACGCTGTAGAACGACATCAGCATGATCGAGGTGACGACACAGAGCACGCCAAACGCCGTCCAGAAACGCGATCCGGCGAGCGATTTGAACGCCCCCACTGGGTTCCGATTCGACCGTCGCCCGATCACGAATGCGGCCAGCAATCCCGGCACCCCGACGACGAGGACGATAAGCAGATACAACAGCAGAAAGGCACTCCCGCCGTTCTCCGCGGTCATCCAGGGAAATCGCCAGATGTTCCCCAGTCCGATCGCGCTTCCGACCGCGGCCAAGATGAATCCGGCGCGACTCGCCCAACTCTCACGTACCATCCTGTCTCAAGGAATCGACTCGGCGCGCATAAGAATTGTTTATCGGTGACTCAGTTCATTCGCGGTGACATGGAAGCAGGTACTCTGAACACGACGCGTAACCCGGTCAGTTCGTACACGTAGTACGTGAGGGTCACGTTGGAAGCGGGTGAGAGAATCCACTTTGGCGCAGAAAAGCTGCCATCACTGATGGCTTACTCGTCCTACAACTTGGTAATTCGTTCTTCGACGGCATTGAGGACGAGCCGCAGTACATCCCGATGATCGCTTGGCCATGATTCGTCCTCGCCGAGTGTCGGGGCAGTGGACGGAGGATGAAAGTGATCTCGCGTATTGTGAGAATTCGGATGCCGGTCCCACCGGCACTCCCAGGCGTGATCCGGATGCACCTCTTGGTACTGAATTTTGAAATCGTCGTTCGTATACCAGCGAACAGTGAGAGTCACCTCCTCTACGGGTTCGGGATAGTACGATGGTGCGAGTATCACACGGAGCTCGAGATGTCCACTCGCATCCGTAATAGTCGCTCGAGCGACCTGAGCAGTAGCTTGGAGACGTGTCTGGAGAAACTCGAGAACTGGGCGGTCGATCGGTGCGGGGCTACGTCCATCTCCTGCAGGCGGCGTCATCGATGGGATTACCCGGAAGCGTGGTCGGTCTCAGCGCCAGCACGTTGCTGACGGGCGCGTTCGTAGCGCTTGCGCTCATCTCGAGCGGTCGCCCAGTCGGCAAGGTCGCTATACACATCATCGATTGTTCGTTCGTCGCTCGTCTCTGCAGCATTGACGGCGTCGACGGCTGCCGGCGTTGTGGCATCGTACGTTTTTTCGTACTCGGTAATCCGTGTCGTAAGGGTACGGACGTGCTCTTGGAGTTCGTCGATGGTGTGCTCGGCAGCAAGTTGGTTGATGCGCCGCCACTGGAAATATGCATCATTGCGCTCGTAGGTCGTCGGATGGCCATCGTGGCGCGTGACGATTCCGAGGTCGCTGAACCAGCCTAGATATTTTCGAGCTGTCTTTGGGTCGCACTCGGCTTGCTCTGCGATAGCGCTCGCTGTTGCAGGCTCGCGAGTCTGAAGAATTGTTCCACAGATGCGCTGTTCAACGTCATCGTCACGAAACGCATCCTCAAAGGATGGGGGATCATCTGGAGGCTCTGTATTGGCTATACTCGATCTTGTGTGGCTACCGATATAATTCTTGTTTCGGGGAATAGTTTCCTGAGTAGGTGAGACTGAGTGTACGTGTCACTTCTTCTGTATTCCCGGTGACGTTCACGACATATTCTGGCAAAATTACACTGCGATAGGCAACTAACAACAGACAATACTACTGACAGCTGGTAGCTCTCTCGCCAGTCTGTAAGCCTGTTAACAGTTGTTGCGTTGGCTTCACCCGGAACGTGTCTCGTTTCTCAAACTGGCTCAACTAGACAGTATCTATTCAACTGATCTGTTACTTAGTATCACGCAACATTCTGTCGAGCCAAGAATCAAGCAAGCACGGGTCTCGTGACGTACAGTTGGAACGGTTGTGGTTGGATGCGGCACGTCAAGACAGGTGACGTTCGACTGCTGCGGGTGCTGAAAGCAAGCAATCCACTCGGCGATGATTATGGCGAGGCAGTGATGGACTCGTCGGTTTGTCTCTTTTCAGCAGGCACACGTGCAACGGTCGTGATCGCGCGAGGGCTTCGAGATGTAGCTTGCTGAATATGGTGTTGGAACGTTGTATAGCCGGCCTGGGTGAACATTTGGTCGGCTTTGTCCGTATCATAAAACAGCATAATAGCGTCAGCAACACGTTTCAAGATCGGATTGGACGGATAGTCTGGCCCGATGACAAGCACCTGCCCGCCTGGTTTCGTCACGCGGCGTATTTCTTTGAGACCTTGCACTGGGTGTGGCCAGTATTCGATCGATCCAGAAGACCAGACGATATCAAAGGTGTTGTCCGCGAAGGGAAGCCGTTCAGCGTCGCCCCTGTGGAAGTTCACTTGGTCATGCTTTCCGAACTTCTCAAAAGCTTTCTCCATCTGGTGGATGCTTTGGTCAAGCGCATAGACGTCTTCGGCATGGTCCAGTAATCCAGCAGTGCCAAAACCAGTTCCACATCCGACATCGAGTGCTTTATCGTTGTCACCAAAGTCTAGCCACTCGAGCGCTTCCGAACGCATCTCGTCGTTCCAATTCACCTTATTCACGTGATCGTATACTTTCGAGAGGTACTTATAGAAGATTCGAGCTCTCTTCTTATTATCTAAGAGTTTCATTGCTAGCAGTTTATATTGAAAGAACATAAGTTCGGCTATGTTATCTACTGATCATCCAGTCCTGCTATCCCAACACGGTATGGGAATCCCCGGCATGAATAGTCGCGAAGCTATCAACAACTGGTGCACGACCAGCATCAACAGGTGATGGCTGGGGTTGTAAAGCATGTAAGGACATGGTAACTTATATTCTTAATACAGGTTCATGTGCACTAGAGGGAACTGTTGCTTGTGCAGCCATCACATCCTCGACTGGTGTTGGTCCACTTGCCTGTCCGGTCGCGATCGGAATTATTTGTGCTATCATCCAGAATGAGACTGTGACTGATCCGGAGAATGTTTGTGGGGGCTGTGATATGCGGGATAACGATCTCCCGATTGCATCAGCACCTTGTAGTGATTGTGATGACTGTAGCTGGTGGAATCCTACATGCTGAACAAAGAATCGTCAGAACTGTGTCGATAGGCACAGGAGTGAGCGTCTCAAGTTCACACGCCTTACAACTGTTTTTATTCGTTCGATCCATATCCAGTTTTTACCGATCGCAGCAAATTTCGGTTGTCTGAAAGTGGTATACTCTTGTTTAGACTACTGTAACGCTCGAATGTGGAGTGTCAGTTATTCATCTATGTCTGGTCGGCCTGTTCAGATATGAACGCATCGTGTCTAGATAAGCTAGTTCTATGCGAAGACGAACAATCTGAGTCACTGATCAGCAGTTTCTGCGCAAGTTGAGAAAGGGAGGTTCGACGTTTTATCTCCCGAAAAGCAAGTTCAATGATGTTTGAATTCTCATGTCGTTTGTATCTGGAATTGAGGCCATGTCGGTGACAGGCATAGTCCAGTGAATCGTCTCAATTGACAAGAAAGACGGCGTTATGTGTTTTTTGCGTAATTCCGTGAAGAGCGTACTTACGATAACCTCGTTTCGAGTCGACTTGAGTTTTGTATGGAGTAATTCGTTTGAATCTGGTTCGACAGCGGCGTACAGCCAATATTGCTCATCGCCGAGCCGGATCACTGTCTCGTCAACCGCGACGTGATCGAATTTCGATAGGTGTTGAACTGGAGACCGGCCCTGTGAACCCAGTTATGAACAGTCGATTGAGCCTATTCAACACCGTACATATAAGTATTTCTAACAGTGTTCAAAAGCAAGAGTTCAGTAAGTTCGATCGAAATACTGAGCCTCATCAACAGTTGTGGTGTTGCTTTACGTCCCACAAAAGCCAAGTTGAGTTAACTGATAACGGGTGTGAGGAATGCGTTTTCGAGCATAGCTCAGTTTGAAAATATCAAGCTTCTCACTCCTTCAACCTTATCTGCATACTACCTTGAGTACCGTATAAAAACTTAACACATTCTACGGAGTCGATCTCAGAGTCTTCGCCACTCTCCACAACTAACGTTGACAGTCCTCCATCCCTACTACTCCTTGTGTCTAAAGGTGAGAAGATAAGTCGTTATCATCACCATAATACCCAGAGAAATGCCTCCAGGAATTGGTGGTGGCTCTACCTTTAGTAACGTCGCGAGTACAAAATATCCGAGAGCAGATAAAACACCGGCAAGAACGGCAGATTTACTACGAGATAGATTTTCTACCTAATTATCAATATGGTCGTATATCTGTCTCATGGTTTCTATATCCATCATCATTATGGAGATAAAAATAGACTTTCGAACTTCTAGTTGAGCCAGTTTGAAAAACGAGCAGGTTGTGAGAAATCTTGTCCAGAGGAGCACTGTCTAGTTCTAAACCTCCTCAGCTGGCGTGTTTCCGTCGAGCGCTTGATGCGGTCTGTGATAATTGATCGACAAGAAACTCAGCATCCGAGAGATTGTGTTTCTCACGGTGCCGATGCAGAAACTCAGCCGCCGGATCAGTACCGTGGGTAGACCGACCGAAATTTTCGGTTGAGTGGAGAGGAGGTCTAAGATACTTAGATGTCTTACTTCGGTAAGTTGTATGAATAACACAGTACTACCTCGTGATCACTGTTCTCAAACGGCACCGTCTAGTTAGCGCGGTTTGAGAAGCGAGCAGGTCGTGGAGTGAATTTAGGATGATGCTCGCAGACCTACTCAGCGAGTGTTACGCGGCGGAATTTGATGAATGTTGGGAGCGTGAGCGGGGTGGTGTTCAGAGAAGGTTGAAGGAGTGAGACGTAGCGTTTTCTGAGTGGTTCATGCCCGAAAACGCACGTCTCAACTCTAGTATCGGCCAGATCGACTTGGATTTTGTGGAGCGCGAAGCAACACCGCGACTGTTGATGAAGCTCAGTATTCAGCTCCATCTTGCCGGACTCTCGCTTTTGAATACTGTTAGAGTTCTCGAGAGGTTCGGTGTTGAACGGACTCGATCGACCGTTCATACCTGGGTTCACAAGGCAGATCTACAGCCTACCGCCTGTCGAAATCCGGATCACGTCGCAGTAGACGAGACGGTGATCCGACTCGGCAATGAACAGTATTGGCTGTACGCTGCCGTCGATCCAGAGTCAAACGAATTACTCCATACAAAGCTTGAGCCGGCTAGAACCAAAGTCGTGCAAGTTCGTTCTTCACGGAATTGTTCGAGAAGCATAACGTCAATGATGCCGTGTTTTTCGTCGATGGCGACAAGGCGCTGAACTATGCCTGTCAACGGCATGGCCTCGATTTCAGATACGAACGACATGGAAATCGGAACAGTGTCGAACATGTATTTCGTGAGATAAAATGTCGAGCCTCCTCATTCTCAAACTGCTTTAGCAACGCTCAGGCAGAAACTGCTGATCAGTGGCTCAGATCGTTCGCCTTCGCATGGAACCAGCTTATCTGAACACGATGTATGAACCGGGCCATCTCTTGAAAGTCCTCGATGCCAGTCCGGACGAGTTCGTTTCGAGACGGAACCGGATCGTCCGAGTCACCGTCTTGGTTGATGTGCCAGCCGTGGTGTGGTCAGACTCTGACATTGATATTCGGGTAAACGACCCCTGATGATTTATATGGATTCGGGCTAATCAACAGCAGTAACGTGTCCTTCGCCCCGCAGCTGGCAGTACGCCTGGGACCCGTAACACCTAGGTTGCCCCTATTTCGCGCCTCGAAGTGGTACCCGTTTGACCGGGAGACCCTTCGGAACGGCTGGCCTGCAGAACGTGAGAGGGGCGGCGTCAGAATCGACGATTGCCTTGCGGTGAACTATCGGGATTGCTACTGACATGCTCTTCGAGGGCGGCGAGAATCTCTTCCTCGTCCGGCCGGATGTCGGACCGTGAGAACCGGATACTGGGCAGCAGCCCCTCTCGATGGAGTATGACGGCATCGTCGGAGAGCGTGAACGATTCGATCTCCGACCACGGGAGGAACTGGCGGTGAGTATAAAGTGTTCCACTCCGGGCGTATGATAGTCCGGCCAGAGTCAGCTCGAACTCTCGTTCGGAGAGGAACATCCTCGTGACAAGAACGAGTACCAAGACGAAGGGGCCAGTAAATACGACCGATACAGGCGCTACCGTGACTGCGAGGACCGCGAGGAGACCGATACCCGCGAGTACGACGATCACTAAGATATTCAGCTTGTGCGACCGTGGCCACTTGGCGGACCACTTGATCGTCAGATCCTCGGCCCTCGTGGCGGAGCAAGCGATCTGGTTGCGGGCAGCACGCAGGGCTATTTCACCGACGAAAGCTGCAACGATCCCGAGGACGAACGCGATCGACGCCACGAGACTCGTGACCGGGATCGACGCCCCTTCGACGAACAACGTCGCGAACACCTCGATAAGACTGAAATGGTAGGCGATCACCGGGAGGATCCCAGCAACCGGGAACAGCCACGATAGCCATCCCGTGTTCAGCCACGAGAGGAGTCCCTCGTTGTCCCCTGCGACGGACACTGTCGAAGCACCGACCACGATAGCGACTACGCCCATCACACCGAGCGCCAGGAGGCGACTGCGGATCTGCACGTACTTGACGGCCCAGAGAGTCAGCGTGGGCGCGACGAGCGCAGCCACGTAGCATCCAGCGAGCACGGCAAACTGGGTGTTCGCTTGGCCCGGTGGTACGGCCGTGGGCTGCTCAATATCGTTCATATGACACACGTCATTCTTGACGGGGCTAAAGATTGCCTGAATGCATCATTAATATAATTATATACTAATATAATCTAAAAGAAATAAATAGACCAGGGCGATACGCGCCCTGAATATCAGTCTATAGCTCCACTTTAACGGAGCCTAGCAGTCACAGTGTTGTGCGGACAGACTATTCGCATCGATCTTGGCACCACATCCTTCATTTACTTGCTGGAGTGCGAGTGCTCCAAGGCCTGCGATAACCCCTGCGGCCGCAAGCGCGACAGGACCGACCGACAACCCAAAAATCACTCCCGCGATTGCGGTAGCGATCTCCAAGACACCTGCTGTGGCATAGCCTCCAAAGACGATATCTTCCCAGGAGTTGTCGTCGAGATAGATGGTATCTCCGTCTTTCTCATTCCTCCCGTTGCAATGGCTGAGTGTCTGCAGGCCCCGATTGCTGTTGGCGCTGAAAAGCTCGCGGCATTTCTCGGTAAGATTAAAGTCCAGTTCGCCAGCGCGCTTCCGAACTGTCCAGTATCCTTTCCTTACACCCTCGTTGATGTGATTGGCGAACTCTCGAGCGGTATACGTAACTGACTCTTCTCCTGATATGGAAAACGGGGCTCTGTTGAAATCCTTGGAGAGTTACAGATTCAGTCGATAGTGTGGGTGAATGCAGACCCTCCCAAAGACTCGGTTGCTCCGATTTGGCGAGGAAGCATTTCACCTTGCCCAGCGAGCAGTCTCACAATATTTTTCAAAGCACTCGAAACAACGCTACACGCTTCATCAGCACGTTGTTCTGCTATGTCTCAAAGTTCGGAAGAACACGACTTATCGAACACTCCTCGACGAACTCATCGAAATGTCTCGTATTCGGAACGCGATCAACCTCACCGAACTTCCTACCCCGTCAACGCTATGCAAAGCATTCGATAGACTCGATATGGCAGTCTGGCGGGTGCTTCTCAATCTCTCTGTTTCACTGCTCCCGACTAACGGTGTTGCGGGAATCGACGCCTCGGGCTTCGACCGAAGCCACACCTCGAAACACTACACGAAGCGAACGAAGTTGACGATTCAGCAGCTGAAAGTCACGCTCTTAGTCGATACAAGAATAAGCGCGATCCTCGATCTCCATGTCACAACAACTCGAAAACACGATACTCAGATCGCACCATCGCTCATCAACCGCAATGCAACTGAAGTCGAAGTTTTGCTTAGAGACAAGGGATACGACGACCAGCAGGTTCGAGCAATAGCACGCGAGAGCGAGATTCGCCCACTCATCAAACACCGTGAGTTCTCCTCACTGCAGAAAGCGTGGAACGCTCGGTTGGATACCGACCTCTATGGCCACGGAGCCAGAGCGAAACGGTGAAATCTCGGCTCAAGCGGAAATACGGTGCGTTCGTCCGTTCACGACGCTGGTGGAAGCAGTTTCGTGAACTCGCCCTTGCGT